>DATALC010000057.1:0-79242 GCA_036261265.1 Bacteroidales bacterium | reverse complement strand
TACCCGGGATTGATCTTTCCGAACACTGGTCTCGGCCTTTCCGAGATGGGCAGTGGAGTCGATGTTGCAACAGATCTCAGGGAAACAGGAGATCTGAATCCTAATGTGAGAGCGATTGCTGCATACAATACAGATTCTCATGTAATCCCTGTAATACGATCAAATGGTATTTTACTGGCGCAGATCGTACCTGAGGGTACTCTGTTGCCAGGCACATCAAGCGTTGTACAGCTCGACGCCTGGAACTGGGAGGATGCAGCATACAGTATCGATAACGGAATTCAGATGGGATGGCCAAGAAAAAGCGCCCCTCAGGGAAGAGGAGCTTATGCCCAGTTTATGCCGGTTCAATCTGCGCCCACCTATGATAAAAATGTTGAATCGCTCGATAAGATATTCAGCGATGCAGTTGCTTATAATGAGCTTTCACATCCGGAAAAGACAAATCTTCGGCTTGAAGCAATGAAAGGTCTCTTTAACGGAAGTAAGACTCTCTTTATTTCGGCTTCGGAATCAAAAGGGATAGTTGAAGCTGTAAGCTTTGCAAAAAAATACGGAGTTAAAAAGATCGTACTGTCTGATGCAAATGAAACTGCCTGGGCTGTCAGAGATTTCTTGAAGACGAACAATATCCCTGTAATCGTGTCTGATCCGTTAAGTCTTCCCCAGTATGATTACAGCGATACAAGGATGCCGTTTAAGCTTGCCGCCCTGTTCATGAAAGAAGGGATCATCACGGGACTTACATACGGATCACAGGCATACGGAAATCTTCCTTTTGCCGCGGGTCAGACTGTTGCCTATGGATTAACAAAGGAACAGGCTCTCCAGACAATAACCCTGAATAATGCAGTAATTCTTGGAATAAGCGACAGGGCAGGTTCGCTTGAGGTTGGCAAAGACGCGAATATAGTAGTTTCGGCAGGCGATATTCTGGATATTTCAGGCAATAATGTAGAACTTGCATTCATTACAGGAAGGAACATAAGCCTTGATAATAAGCATAAACAGCTTTACAGGCGGTTCGAAGCCAAATATGATAATATGAAGGAAGATGCGATTATTACAAGACCGGCAGGGGTTGATAAGTAGTATCTTTGCAGAATGATAATAACAATAGCAGGGCCAGCCTGGCCATACAGGGGTGGTATTGCCGAATTTACAAACCGCCTGGCCCGCCAGTTGATTGACGAGAATCACAGAGTGGATATTGTGACTTTTAAGATGCAATATCCACCCTTCCTTTTTCCGGGGAAGTCCCAGCTCACATCCTCGCCTGCGCCTGAAGGCCTGAAGATCAGGCGACTCATCAATTCAATCAATCCTTTAAACTGGTTTCTTACAGGGCTTCGCATAAAAAAGGAACGTCCCGACATTTTAATACTGAGATTCTGGCTTCCTTTTATGGGCCCTTCACTTGGCTCCATTGCCAGGATAGTGAGATCAAATAACCACACGAAAGTTATATGTATATTCGATAATGTGATCCCGCATGAGAAACGTGCCGGTGATAAAGCCCTGACAAAATTCTTTACCGGTAGTATTGACGGAGGTATAGTAATGTCGCGTTCCGTAGGGGAGGATCTAAGAAAGTTCAGTATTAATATTCCTGTTAAATTCAACCCGCATCCGTTATATGATATTTATGGCAAGCCGCTTACAAGAGAAGAAGGACTTTCAGCACTAAATCTGCCTGGCGGTAATAAATATCTTCTTTTCTTTGGATTCGTCCGCGCATATAAAGGGCTCGATCTTGTGATACGGGCCCTTGCTGATCCGCGTCTTAGGAATAGAAACATTAAGCTTGTTGTTGCTGGAGAATTTTATGATGATCCTGAACAATATACAGAGCTGATAAGGAGACTCGGGCTCGTACCGGATATATACATATTCAACCGTTTCATTGCAGACAACGAGATAGCTTCATTCTTCAGTATTGCTGACATTATTGTTCAGCCTTATAAATCCGCTACACAGAGCGGAGTTGCACAGATAGGATTTCATTTCGGTAAGCCAATGCTTGTTACAGACGTCGGCGGGCTTAGAGAAATAATACCACATGGCCGCTGCGGCTATGTGGTCAGTCCTGATCCGTTGTCAATTGCTGATTCAATTGATGATTTTTACTCAAATGACCGCAAAAATGCTTTTTCAGAATGCGTAATCAGCGAGAAAAAAAAGTATTCATGGGATAAAATGACATCAGCAATATTTGAATGCTACTCTGAGATTTCAGGAACACAGCATCAAAACTGATTCTTCTTACTGCAGATTCATTTTGTCTTTTATAAGGTATTTATTTCTGTCAGAAGATGTACGGTTAATTAATTCCCCGAGAAAGCCTGTTAAAAAGAGGAATGTCCCGATTATCATCACTGTGAGTGCAATATAGAAATAAGGACTCTGGGTTACGAGTGGAGCCCTCAGGTGATTGTTGATGAAGTAGAGCTTTTTAGCTCCAAGATAAATAGTCATAGAAAACCCAATCATGAACATAAGTGTCCCAAGTGAGCCGAAGAGGTGCATCGGGCTTTTTCCGAATCTTGTAATAAATCCTATTGTAAGCAGGTCAAGATAACCCTTTATAAACCTGTCAATCCCGTATTTTGTGACACCATATTTTCTTGCACGGTGCTCTACTACTTTTTCACCTATCTTTTTAAAACCTGCTTCCCGCGCAAGCATTGGTATATATCTGTGCATCTCGCCGAACACCTCTATGCTCTTGACTACTTCCTGCCTGTATGCCTTTAAGCCGCAATTGAAATCATGAAGTTTAATCCCTGAAGCAAATCTTGCAGTGAAATTGTAGAACTTACTTGTGATCCTTTTAAGAAACGGGTCATATCTTTTCTTCTTCCAGCCCGAAACGAGATCATAGCCATCGGCGCGAATCATTCTTACAAGTTCGGGTATTTCATCCGGACTGTCCTGGAGATCAGAATCCATTGTGATGACAACTTCTCCTGATGATTCAGAAAAGCCGGTATGTAAAGCTGCAGCCTTGCCGTAGTTACGCCTGAACCTTATTCCCTTAATTACTGAATTCGTTATTCCGAGCCGGTTTATAATACTCCATGAGGAATCTGTGCTGCCATCATCCACAAAAATAATCTCATATATAAGCTTGTTTGAGTTGCAGACATTGGATATCCATTCTGCAAGCTCAGGAAGCGATTCTTCCTCGTTATAAACGGGAATTACAACAGACAGGTCCATCCGGATGAAATTGTTATTTTGCAGGAGCATCAATCAGAGGATTGCCTTCCTTCCTTGTAAAGATGCTTACAATTAAAGACAAAACAAGACCGAAAAAGATGTTACTTAATATTGAAAAAATAGCCATTATACCTGGCTTCATAAACTTCTTCTGCATCTCAAGAGTTGTATCGATCATATTATCAGGAACTTTCCCCGAAGCTCTCATCTGCTCTTCAACAAATGCAAGCGATTTATTTGTAAGCTCCGGATCAATAACTGTATATAAAAGATATCCGAAAATGGCGGCTATTACAGCCTGATAGATGAAAATTATCATTCCTGCGCCAAGTGATTGACCGTAAGTTATCATACCATGCAGATAGTTATCACGATAAGATTTTATGAAGTAGTAGAGCAGGACTATTGCAATCACCAGAAAAATATATGATGCACTTTTGTTAAATGTCAGATCTAGAAACCACAGTATAAGTGTGAATACAACACCGACAAGACCCATTATAAGGCCGTTTGTAAGATTTGCTTTCCAGGGATTGACTTTAGCTTCCATTTTTGATTTGTCTTTTAGTTTAATAACAAATATAATCGAAAAATGGGAAATTTATATTATTTTTGCGCAGGGTAAGTCTTATACGACCAGCTCCTGCTGAACTCCCCCAGGATCGGAAGATAGCAAGGGTAGGCAGTTGTAGCGGTGCGATGTAAGTAGCTTACCCTTCTTTTTTAGTTTGGAGTTCAGAGTCTGGAGTACCTGGAATTGAGTCTCCAAATCTTCAGGAAAGCTTAAGTCATGTACTCTGCTCAAAGCTCTCATTTAATTTTGAGTGGAATGCTTATTAAGCTTTATAATGAAAATCCGAATCCTAAGAAAATACGACAGGTAGCCGAAATTCTTGAAGAGGGAGGAATTATTATTTATCCTACAGACACTGTTTATGCTATGGGTTGTTCACTCACAGCAAAGAAAGCAGTAGAGAAAATTGCACGGTTCAAAGGACAAAATCCTGATAATCCCGAACTATCTGTAATATTTGCAGATATGAGCCAGCTATCGGAATATACGATTATTCGGGATAATTCAATTTTTAAGTTGCTTAAAAGAAACCTACCGGGACCATTTACATTCATAGTACAGGCAAATAGTCAGATGCCGAAGTTTTTCACAGGGAAGAAGAAAACAGTCGGTATCAGGATACCTGATAACAGCATTGTTCTTGAGATTGTAAGGGAATTAAGAAAACCACTCATAACAACATCTGTTCATGATTCTGATGAAGTTATCGAATATACAACTGATCCTGAACTGATACATGAAAAATACAATGATTTTGTCGATGCTGTGATCGACGGGGGTTACGGTAGAAATGAAGCTTCAACAATTGTCGATTGTACAGGAGAAGAACCTGAAATAGTCCGTCAGGGTCTCGGCATTCTTGAATTATGAGGTTATTTTGTGTAAAAACCTCTTGTGAAAAGTACCATTACAGTTAATAATTCAAGGCGGCCAAAAAGCATCAGCCCGCACATGAACCATTTACCTGTATAAGGAGCCTGTGAAAAGTTTGTGAATGGCCCGAATCTTCCCAGCCCGGGACCAATATTAGCGAGCATCGAGGTCGACGTACTGAAGGATGTTATAAGATCATAATCCATGAAGGCCAATATAAGCGACGAAATACATATTATAAGAAAATACAATGTTATAAAGATAAGCAGATTGAAAAGTGTTGTCT
The DNA here is from genome assembly GCA_036261265.1 of Bacteroidales bacterium. GTDB lineage: Bacteria > Bacteroidota > Bacteroidia > Bacteroidales > VadinHA17 > LD21. Next base: position 74,290 of record DATALC010000057.1, on the reverse strand, counting down.
GTGAAATTACTTTCCGGTCCATTCTTACAGGAATAAAGGCATTCGGATGTATTAACCTTGTAAGCTCCTTCCTGCTGTTCTTTGTAATAAGAAGCAGTCGTACAATCTTGATTCCCCCGCTTGTTGAACCGGCCGTTCCTCCTGTAAACATAAGAACGAAGAAGAGTATTATTATAAGATCTCCCCATAACTGATGATCACTTATATAAAAACCCGTTGTTGTTATTATCGATATCACATGGAATGATCCCTCGAGTATTGCTTTTCCTGCATTTATTTCCGGCCGTGATGACAGCACAGTTGAAACAATCATTATAAATACCAGGCATATAACAGAATAAAAGATGAATTCGTTATTCAGTATCTTGCGGAAATTACCTTTAAGACCGAAATAGATAAGAGTCATGTTCATTCCGGCGATGAACATAAATATCGTTATTATTATCAATATGTAGGAATTGGCAAATTCTGATATCCCATTGTTCATTGTTGTAAAGCCGCCTGTTGACAAAGTTGAAAATGAAATGCACAATGCATCAAATGCAGGCATCCCCCCGATAACAAGCATAAGAGCTTCCCCCAATGTTATAATTGCATATATTGAGATAAGCCTTTTTGAAACATCCATTATCCTGGGGTGTATTTTATCGGATGGCTGGCCGGCGAATTCGCTTGCCGGCAACTGGATGTATATTGATCTGAAAACAGGAAGGATATACAGTGAGATTAATATTATCCCCATTCCGCCAAACCATTGAGTCAGGCTTCGCCAGAATAGCAACCCATGCGGAAGAGACTCGACATCACTGAAGATTGTAGCGCCTGTTGTCGTGAAACCTGACATCGATTCGAAAAATGCATCAGCAAAGTTTTTAACCGAACCGGTAAACAGATATGGTAACGTACCAAAAAGTGCGATAAGTATCCAGGCGCCAGAAACAATAATGTATCCTTCTTTCTTTCCGGTGATCTTTTCTTCATTCCTTAAGGGAGTAAAAACAAAAACACCTGTAATGAGCGTTATCAGTGAAGAGTAAATGTAAGGAGAGGGGGATTCATGAAAAATGTAAGAGACAGCTGCCCCCGGCAACATGAACAAGCCTTCAAGAATAAGCAGAAGACTGAAGATCCTTGCAATTATCCTCCAGTTGATCATGGAAGTATCAGGTAAAGTATTTTGAAACTTTTTCGAAAGCGGAAGGCAGTGTAAATACGACAACCTTGTCGTTTGCCCTGATAATAGTATCCCCTGTTGCAATGAATGCTTCGTCATCGCGGGTGCCGCCTCCGACAATTGCATCCTTAGGAAAGTCAAGGCTGCGCAGAGTTCCTCTGGTTATCTTTGCGCGAACTGGTACGATGAATTCAAGAACTTCGGCGTCGGTACCTGTCATGTATTTAACCTGGGTAACATTAGGATTGGTAGTATGCCGGAATATCCTGCTTGCTGCCGATATCTTTTTATTGATTATTGTATCAATCCCGGTATTTTCTGCAAGATTTATATATTCCATGTTTTCCACTTCCGCTATAGTCCTCTTTACTCCGAGTTTCTTAGCGAGAAGACATGATAATATATTGGTCTCAGAATTACCTGTAACTGCAACGAACGCATCGGTTTCAGTTATTCCTTCCTGCTCAAGCAGATCCACATTCCTTCCATCGCCGTTAATAATGAGTGTATTATCCAGTATTTCGGCAAGCTCTTCGCATTTCTTAATATCTCTCTCTATAAGCTTCACCTGAGTGGTTCGTTGCATGTAATGCGCAACATGTTTTCCAATCCTGCTTCCCCCCAGAATAATTATGCTTTTTGCCTCGAAACTTTGCCTCCCCGAGGTCTTCATCATTTCTTCGATACCTTCATGTGTCGATATCACATATACAGTGTCGCCAGCGAGAAATACTTCATTCCCTCTTGGAATGATAGTCACATCGTTTCGTTTTATTGCAACCGCCCTGTATTTTTCTGTCTTGTTGTTTATGGCGACTTCCCTCAGCGATTTATTGAGAATAGGCGCATTCTCATCGAGTTTTTGTACATACATTGCGAGCTTTCCCCCCGAAAACTCCATGAATTCAGATGTGCCTGTCTCATGTAGCAGACCGAGCACTTCTCTTGCAGCAATCAATTCAGGATATATAAGAGAATCAATACCAACAGATTTGAAAAAATCAACAGTTGTGTGTTCCAGGTAATCAAGATTATCTATTCTGGCAATTGTTTTTATTGCGCCGAACCGCTTCGCGAGAATTGATGCCGTAATGTTCGTATCTTCATAATGTGTTACGGCAATGAACAGATCAGTTTTCTTGCGCAGAATATCCTGCAAAAGTCTTACAGATGTGGCTGAACCTTCATAAGTAAGCAGATCAAGTGAACTGTCAACAGGTTTAAGATACGCTTCTTCAGGATCGATAAGTATTATCTCATGATTCTCATTTGAAAGCATCTTGGCAAGATGTGTCCCTACTTCACCGGCTCCCGCAATAACTATTCTCATCGTTTATTTTGAACAAAAAAACAACAAAATAAGACATAAAGATACTAAAGAGAAAACCTTTTCCGATTTTTATTTTATACCTGACTATAACCTGCAGGTGTATGCCCCTGATTTTCTTATGTAATGGATACCTTTTTCATCTTTATTCATTACTGAAATCCTGTAGCCGGGAGTTATGATTGTCTTCACAGGAACCCCCGGATCATTATAGGGTAAGGATTTGACGGCTTTATCTCCTTTTTTTATTTCCGAGAAGTAAATTTTTGTGCCTCCTGCATCGAGTAACATCAGTCTTTGTTTTAAGGGATGATATATTACTTTCAGCCCCGCTACCGAACTATGCCTTGAAATTTCAGGACTCAACAGGATTGTATCAGCATATATGTTCAGTGTTTTTCCTGTTCTTATCCCGATTGTTCCTTTTCCTTTAGTATTATAGACTATCAGTTCACCGGTTGTTTTAAGTTTAAATGTATTGACAGTTGAGGAAATCATGAGTAAAAGCAGAAAGGACAATGCCCCGATCAGGTTTAATTTTCCCCTGTTCCTGATGAAAATCATTACTGCAAATATGAGACTGAACATCAGTATACAACTCGAAGTTGTCATTCCTATTCCCGTAAGGCTTGCAAGGGGCAGATTCGCTGCAATACGTGTAAGTTCTTCTGTTAAAAATGTCAGCCTGTCGAGAAGAAAACCGATAGTTCCGGATATCAAAGGTATAGGATAAAAGACAGGGATGAGACATCCAAGTATGATTGCAAGCGATGACAGAGGAACAATAATAATATTTGTGAGAATGAACCAGACAGGGAACCTGTTAAACAGCATTATTGTAAGGGGCAGGGTGCCAAGCTGTGCTACAATTGTCACCGATGCTGATTGCCAGAGCCAGTCGCTTATGATGTTTCCGGGGTGAAGCAGATCGTAAAAACTCCTGTAAAATGCAATTATGAAAATAACAGCAGAATATGACAGCAGGAAACCAGCGTCAAAAACAACAGAAGGTCGTATAAGAATAAGAACAAAAGCTGAAGCGAGTACGGAGTTTATACCATTCACTCTCCTGTGCATCAGATTACCTGCCTGAAGAAATGTAAACATGAGTGTTGCTCTTAAGACAGAAGGAGTCAGACCGGTGACGAATGCAAAAAGCCAGAGAAAAAGAACTGCAATTATAATCCTTAACAGATTAAATCTCCGCTTCAGGAAAAACAGAACATTCAGAACGAACATGCTTAGCAGTACTGCATGAAGCCCGGAAACTGCCATAATATGCATTATACCTGCTTTTATGAAAATCTCCTTCTGATCATTATCAAGCATGCTTTTTTCGCCAAGCGTGAGAGCGGAGACAAGAGGCAGCATATCATTCGTTATGCCTCTTTCACTGTACATCTCAATTATCCTTCTTCTGATTATAAGGGCTTTATAAATAAACTTCCGTCTGTCAGGATTATAATGTGACAGTATGTCGGACCCTGTAATGTAAGCCATGTACCTGAAGCCGAGATTTTCCATATAGAATTTGTAGTTAAATTCATACGGATTTCCCCTGTTCTTAATTTCCTGCGGGATACACCTGAGGATGATCCTGTCGCCGGGAATAAAATCTCTTTCCTGTATACTGTCTTTTAGGTAAATAAGTATTGATCCTTTTATTACAGTATTCTCATCCTCATATTTTTTCTGATGAAGCTTCAACTTCATCATTTTACTGCCCGCTTTCTGTTCAGGATAATCTGAAAGTGTACAAATGAAAACTGAAGGATCCTGTGGCAACCTTGTAAGACTTTGTTTCTCCTGTGCGTAAAGAATTATTCCCAGTGTGTAGAAACACAGTGAAACAGGTAATGAGTAAAAGTAGTTTTCAGGCTTCCGGTTGAATCTGATGCTTAACAGGTAAGTTCCGGCAGAGATTACGACTAAAGAAACAATATAACCGACATGAAGATTTATGTAAAAAGATGTAACTATCCCGCAGCAGAGCGGAACACAGATCCTGATAAAAGGAATTTCCCTGTGAAGCACGGTTATGCATTTGAGCTTCAGTAAATTTATTAATATTTTTTAAATTGACTTCTGCCGGAAAGAAAGATTGAATCAGGTCAGCTTTTCGCCGGGCAGTATTGTCCTGTAATCGGATTCGAAGTTACCCTTACTTATTGCAGTCAGTTTTCCTTTGAGGAGCCTTTTTCTGATAGGGCTTAATTTATCAGTGAAAAGAATACCGTCGAGGTGATCGTATTCATGCTGAATTACCCTTGCTTTATAGCCTTCGTATACTTCATCATGATACTCCCAGTTTTCATCATAATAGTTTATTCTTACCCTCGACTCCCGGACAACTTCCTCGTGCAGATTCGGGATGCTCAGGCATCCTTCAGTCATTGGCACAAGGTCGGCGCTTCGTTCAGTTATATGTGCATTTATGAAGACTTTCTTAAAGTCGGCAAGTTCAGGATCATCTTCTGCTGCAGCTTTGCAGTCGATTACAAATAGTCTTATTGATTTTCCTACCTGTGGTGCGGCAAGCCCTAAACCATCTGAGTAATACATAGTCTCGAACATATCTGAAACAAACTGCGTTAACCCGGGATAATCCCTGTCTATTCCAGCTGCGACTTTTCTCAGTATCGGGTGTCCGTATATAACAATTGGATAAATCATCTTATTTCATTTTTTCTTCGGATCTCTGAGTCAAGAAAGGACTGGAGGATTATCGATGCGCTGATTTTATCAACAAGCGACTTATCCTGTCTGTCCTTTTTCTTTACCCCACCGTCAATAATTGTTTTTAATGCAATCTTTGAAGTAAACCTCTCATCTGCCAGGTGTACCGGCAACAGAGGATATTTCTTTTTAATTTTTTTTATAAAAGGATTGATGTATCTAACAGACTCACTCGGTGTATTGTTCATCTGAACAGGATATCCGACGACAAGGGCTTCAACAACTTCTTTCTTCATGTAATCATCGAAAAAGTTATCAAACTCCCCGGATTTAACAGTTGTAAGTGGCGAGGCAAAGATTTTCAATGGATCTGTAACCGCAAGTCCGATCCTTTTTGTACCATAATCTATTGCCAATATCCTGCCCATCAATAATTAAAGGTGCAAAGGTAAAAAAAAGTCCATAAAGTTTATAAAGTTTATAAAGTTCATAAAGTTTACAAAGTTCATAAAAAAAGCCATCCGACCGGATGGCTTTTCTATGTAACTAATTGATATTATTCAGTTTTTCCATAATCCATACCGGCGAGGCGCTTGTATGAATTGTATCTCCATTTTGCATTATCTTCTGCTGCCTTGAATAGAATCTCGGCGTCTTTCGGGAATGCTTTTACGAGTGATGTATAGCGCACTTCGCTCTTCAGGAATCCCTGGAATTTAGTCCAGTCAGGTTCCTTTGAATCGAGTGTGAACGGGTTCTTGCCTTCAGCTTCAAGAAGAGGATTGTACCTGTAGTTGTGCCAGTAACCTGCTTCAACTGCAGCTTTTGCCTGAGCCTGTGTTCTGCCCATGCCTTCCTGTATACCATGATTGATACATGGTGCATAGGCAATGATGAGTGAAGGACCAGGATAAGCTTCAGCTTCCTTAATTGCTTTCAGGTATTGAGCGTTGTTTGCTCCCATTGAAACCTGGGCAACATACACATATCCGTAGGTCATCGCCATCTGTCCGAGATCTTTTTTGCGGATCTTCTTTCCCGATGCGGCAAATTTTGCAACAGCGCCTGCAGGTGTTGATTTAGATGCCTGTCCACCTGTGTTAGAGTAAACTTCGGTGTCGAGAACGAGCACATTTACATCTTCTCCTGAAGCAAGAACATGATCAAGTCCTCCGTAACCGATATCATAAGCCCAACCGTCACCACCGAAGATCCAGTGTGATTTCTTGACAAGATATTGTTTCAGATCGAGGATCTCTTTTGCTACTGCTGAATTATCTTTCATGCATGCATCGATAACAAGCTGTGAAGCTGCTTTTGATGCTTCGCCATTATCTTTCACTTTAAGCCATTCTTCAAAAACGGTCTTCAGTTCAGATGAGGCGCCGTTATTAATAGCTTCACTCATCCTGGAAGCAATGCGTGTTCTCATCTTATTTGAACCGAGAGATTGTCCGAGGCCATACTCAGCATTATCTTCAAACAAAGAGTTCGCCCAAGCAGGACCATGTCCCTTGCTGTTGTGTGTATAAGGCATTGAAGGAGCAGAGCCACCATATATTGATGAACAACCTGTTGCGTTGGCAACTATCATCCTGTCACCGAAAAGCTGTGTAATAGCTTTGATATAAGGTGTTTCACCGCAACCTGCACATGCACCTGAGAATTCAAACAGTGGCTGTGAGAACTGGCTGTTCTTTACATTTACAAATTTGTCAACTACAGTGTCTTTGTAACCGACTTCTTCATGCATGTATGTCCAGCGTGCAGCTTCTGCGAGCTGTGATTCCATCGGTTTCATTATGAGGGCCTTGTTCTTGGAAGGACATATATCGGCGCAGTTTCCGCATCCCGTGCAGTCGTAAACGCTCAATTGCACCCTGAATTTATATGCCTTGAGAGCGCCCGGTATACCCTGGATTGTTTTTGTATCCTTCGGAGCTTTTGCAAGTTCTTCCTCTGTAAGAAGGAAAGGACGGATAGCTGCGTGAGGACAAACATAAGAGCACTGGTTACACTGAATACATTCATCAGGCTGCCATTCGGGTACGTGAACTGCAATACCGCGTTTTTCATACTGTGATGTTCCTGACGGGAATGTTCCGTCTTCCCTGCCTGCGAAAGCGCTTACAGGAAGGTCATCACCCTTGAGTGAATTCATAGGTTCAACAACTTTGCTGATGAACTCAGGAACATTTGTGTTATGTTTTTCAGGAGCGACTGTTATTTTTGCCCATTCTGCAGGAATTTCAACTTTTGTAACCTGGCTTCCTTTATCGACGGCGGCATAGTTCATATTAACAACAGCTTCGCCTTTCCTGCCGTAACTCTTCTGGATAGCCTTCTTCATCTGGGCTTCAGCCTTCTCATAAGGAATCACATTAGCCACTTTGAAGAAGGCAGCCTGCATGATTGTGTTTGTCCTGTTGCCGAGACCAATCTCATCAGCAATTGCAGTTGCATTTATAATGTAGAAATTGATCTTGTTCTCTGCAAGATATTTCTTCATGTAATCCGGAAGGCGTTTCTTTGTTTCCTCTGTATCCCACAATGAATTCAGGAGGAAGATACCACCCTGCTTAAGACCTTTCAGCATGTCATATTTTGTCAGGTATGATGGAACATGACAAGCAACAAAGTCAGGAGTGTTGACAAGATATGGGGAACGAATAGGTTTGTCACCAAAACGGAGGTGAGATGTTGTGACCCCGCCTGATTTCTTCGAATCGTACGCAAAATAAGCCTGGCAGTATTTATCAGTGGTTTCACCGATGATCTTTATTGAGTTTTTGTTTGCACCGACTGTACCATCTGATCCAAGTCCATAGAATTTTGCTGAATATGTACCCGGAAGAGCAACATGGATCTCAGGAAGTACAGGCAATGATTTGAATGTAACATCATCTACTATACCAACTGTAAAGAGATTTTTCGGCTGTGAAAGCTTCATATTCTCGAATACAGAAAGGATCTGACTGGGTGTTGTATCCTTTGAGCTCAGCCCATAACGGCCACCGATTATCATTGGGCGGTTCTGCCTGTCGTAGAATGCATCCTTGATGTCGAGATAAAGAGGTTCGCCCGGAGCGCCAATTTCTTTTGTCCTGTCAAGAACTGTTACTCTTTTAACAGTTGAAGGAAGGACATTGAAGAGGTATTTTGTTGAGAAAGGACGATAGAGATGAACACTTATAAGACCAACTTTTTCACCTTTTCCTCTGAGGTAATCAATAACCTCTTTTGTAGTTTCAGTAACGGAACCCATTGCAATAATTATGTTTTCTGCATCGGGAGCTCCGTAGTATGTAAATGGTTTGTATTCTCTGCCGGTGAGTTTTGATATCTCAGCCATGTAGGAATTAACAACATCAGGAATAGGTTCATAGAACTTGTTTATCGATTCTTTGGCCTGGAAGAAAATATCAGGGTTCTGAGCCGTTCCGCGTGTTACAGGATGTTCAGGGTTAAGAGCATTTTCCCTGAATCTTCTGAGAGCATTTATATCAATAAGCTTTTTCAGATCTTCCATTTCAATCATCTCCACTTTCTGAATTTCGTGTGAAGAACGGAATCCATCGAAGAAATGAAGGAACGGGACTCTTGTTTTTATTGCTGAAAGGTGAGCTACGCCTGCAAGATCCATGATCTCCTGGATGCTACCTGTTGCAAGCATTGCGAAACCTGTCTGACGGGTGGCATAAATATCGCTGTGATCACCAAAGATCGAAAGCGAATGTGCGGCAATTGTACGGGCAGATACATGGAAGACACCCGGGAGAAGTTCACCGGCAATTTTGTACATGTTAGGGATCATGAGCAGCAGCCCCTGAGAAGCCGTGAATGTAGAGCAAAGCGATCCAGTCTGGAGAGCGCCATGAAGTGCACCGGCAGCTCCTGCTTCAGATTGCATCTCAACTACTTTTACCTGCTCGCCGAAGATGTTTTTCAATCCGCTTGCCGACCATTCATCAACATATTCAGCCATTGTGGATGATGGTGTGATAGGATATATGCAGGCTACTTCGCTGAACATATATGCTACATGCGCAGCGGCCTGGTTGCCATCACATGTTATAAACTTTTTTGTTCCCATTGATTAAAATATTTTGAGTTACTGTGTTATATTCCGTTGCTGTTACTTTATTAACAGCCGCGCAAAGTTAAAAAAATAATTATGTTAATTTCTTAACAATTCATAAATGTGATAAAATATGCTAACAATCATCCTGTAATCGAAAGATGAAGAATTAAGGTGAAACAGGACATGGAAATTACTGGCCGTTCATCGAGATAAGGAACTCCTCATTAGACTTGCTTTGCTGTAATCTGTCGCGGAGGAATTCCATGGCTTCCACAGCATTCATGTCGGTGAGGAAATTACGCAATACCCAGATTTTCTGAAGGATATTCTTATTTATAAGTAAATCTTCCCTTCTTGTACTTGATGCCGGTATGTCTATTGCAGGGAAAATCCTCCTGTTTGAAAGCTTACGGTCAAGCTGAAGTTCCATATTACCTGTACCCTTGAATTCCTCAAAGATAACATCATCCATCTTTGAGCCAGTATCTGTAAGGGCAGTTGCAAGAATTGTAAGAGAACCTCCGTTCTCAATATTTCGTGCGGCGCCAAAGAACCTTTTAGGCTTATGTAATGCATTTGAATCGACACCGCCTGAGAGTACTTTTCCTGAAGCGGGAGCAGTAGTATTGAATGCCCTTGCAAGCCTAGTGATTGAATCGAGCAGAATAACAACATCATGTCCGCACTCAACTAGTCTCTTTGCTTTTTCGAGAACAATATTGGCAACCCGGCAGTGACGTTCGGCCGGTTCATCGAAAGTTGATGCTATCACTTCGGCTTTAACGTTTCTTGCCATATCAGTAACCTCCTCAGGTCTTTCATCGATAAGAAGGATCATCAGGTATACTTCAGGGTGATATTTTGCTATTGCATTTGCGATTTCCTGGAGGAGTATTGTTTTCCCTGTTTTCGGTTGGGCAACAATCAGTCCGCGCTGTCCTTTCCCGATTGGTGTGAACATATCGATCACCCTTACAGATAACGTACCTTCGCCTGGCTGGCAAAGTGTAAACTTTTCATCAGGGAAAAGCGGGGTGAGAAAATCAAATGGAACCCTGTCACGAATGAAATCAGGACTTCTTCCGTTAATCTCGTCAACCTTGATAAGAGGGAAATACTTCTCGCCTTCTTTTGGCGGGCGAATTGATCCCTTTATTGTATCGCCGGTCTTAAGCCCGAAAAGCTTTATCTGTGACTGGGAAACATAAATATCATCGGGTGAGTTAAGATAATTATAGTCCGGTGATCTCAGGAATCCATAACCATCAGGCATGATTTCGAGTACGCCTGTATTATAGATAATTCCTTCGAAGTCGTAAGGCTTCTCCTTTTTTTCCTCCCTTTGTAACACGGGTTCGGGACGGACGTCTTTGACAGGTGGCTCAACAATTATATCTGCGCTGTAGTATGTTTCGTCGTTTGTCTTTATATCTTCGGCAACGTTTGTAAAAAGGTCGGAAGACTGTTCCCCCTGACGTTTTTCAAATCTCGGGTTCTCATAAGCATTCCTTTCCTGCCGTTCAGGTCTGTCCATCCTGTCTGATCTCTCTTTCCTGTCTGGCCTGTCATTTCTCTCAAACCTGTCCTGTCTTTCGGGCCGGCTTGTTCTGTCCTGCCTGGGTCTGTCGGACTGATCCTGCCTTGGTCTGTCGGACTGATCCTGCCTTGGTCTGTCATTCCTGATGTCCCTCCTGTTATCCTGTCTCCATGGACGACGTTCTTCATTCTGTTGAGGTCTGCGCTGAATCTCAGGCCTTTCATGCTGTTGCTCCTGTTTTGCGACTGTCTCTTTTTGTTCAGCCTGATCAGTGCTGGTTTTGAGGTCTGAAGGAGATACAGTTATTACAGATTCGCTTGACCTCTGAATGACAGGCTTCAATGTTCGTGGCCTTTTTCCACGTCTTGCCGATGAATCCTGACCGTCATTGTTATCTGTCGTTGTATCAGGTGTAACTGCAGTCTGCTCCTCTGCAACCTCATTCTCCGCCGTGTTAACAGTTTCGGAGGCATTATTTGAAGCTAAAGCCTGCTGATCAAGTATCCTGTAAATTAAATCCTGTTTTTTTAAAGATTCTGCTCTTTTGATTTTCAATTCCTTAGCAATATCCCTTAGCTCAGGAAGGAGTTTCTTACTTAACTCAAGAATGTCATACATAATTTAATGATAAATGGAAATATAAGAGATCTTATTGATTATTTGGAGACCAGGTCAGGGATGAATATATCAACCTGATAGATTAAACAACCCTTCACATTTCTGAAAAGCCCGGTGCAATATTATAAAACAGATTATTTATTTCCTAATAAAATTTTAATAAAATGCAACGGGATTTTGACAGTTCTCTGTAAAATTCTGGTTCTTATTAATGTAAAAATTCTGGTGCAAGTTACGATAAAACAATTGTTAATCAAAAAAAAGATAGATTATTATGAGGAAAGGAGAAAAATTTTTGCTAAACTTGTTGCAAATGTCCTCCTTACCTGTTAAATCAGTGTCCAGATGCGACAGTTAAAGATCACAAAGCAGGTTACAAACAGAGATACGCCTTCTCTTGATAAATATCTTCAGGAAATAGGCAGGGTAGATCTGATCAGTCCTGAAGAAGAAGTGAGTCTGGCACGGAAAATACGTACAGGCGATCATGAATCCCTTAAAAAGCTTATAAATGCAAATCTGAGGTTTGTGGTTTCAGTCGCTAAGCAATATCAGAACCAGGGAATGAGCCTGCCCGATCTGATAAATGAAGGCAACCTTGGCCTGATGAAAGCCGCACAAAGATTTGATGAGACCCGTGGATTCAAATTTATTTCTTATGCTGTCTGGTGGATAAGGCAGGCTATTCTGCAGGGGCTGGCAGAACAGGCCCGTATTGTGAGGCTTCCGGTAAACAAAATTGGTTCGATTAACCGTATTAATAAGGCTTTTGCAAGGCTTGAACAGGAATATGAACGGGAGCCGAATTCACAGGAAATTGCCGAGCTTCTTGAAATGGTGCCTGAGGATGTGAAGGATGCCCTTAAGACAAACGGACGAACACTCAGCATGGATGCACCGATCAGCAGTGAAGAGGATAATACAATGTATGATGTTCTTCAAAGCAGTGAAACACCAAGTCCCGATAAAGATCTTATAAATGAATCTCTTTCTTATGAGATAGAGCGTGCACTGAGCACTCTTTCATCAAGAGAATCAAAAGTATTGAAGCTGTATTTCGGGCTTGGCATGAAGCATCCGTACACTCTTGAGGAGATAGGAGAGGAGCTTAAGCTTACACGTGAACGTGTAAGACAGATCAAAGAAAAAGCAATAAAACGCATTCAGTACACAACACGCTGCCGTATACTGAAAACTTATCTCGGTTAGCAATTTCTCTTATCTTTGTTCTAAAATTCTTCAGATGGATCATAAAGTTTCTCCTTCCATTCTTGCCTCTGATTTTGGTAAGCTTTCAGATGAAATCCGTATGGTGAATAACAGCCTGGCTGACTGGGTTCATCTTGATATTATGGATGGCGTTTTTGTTCCCAATATCTCATTTGGTTTCCCGGTTCTTGAATGTGTTAAGGAAATTGCAGAAAAACCTCTTGATGTTCATCTTATGATCATCGATCCTGACAGGTATCTTTCGCGGTTCAAAGATGCGGGTGCAGGTATACTGACAGTTCAGTATGAAGCATGTACTCATCTTAATCGTACTGTGAACGAAATTCGCAGGCTGGGTATGAAAGCGGGTGTTGCATTGAATCCTCATACTCCCGTCCTGCTTCTCAAAGACATACTGAATTATGTCGACCTTGTACTTATAATGACTGTAAATCCGGGATTTGGAGGGCAGTCATTTATTCCGGAAAGTTTTGATAAAATAATTGAGTTGCGTGAGATGATAGATTCCGGAGGAAGTAGCGCGCTTATCGAAGTGGATGGCGGTATTGATACAGGGAATGCAGAAAAGCTTGTGAATGCGGGTGCAGATGTTCTTGTTGCAGGAAGCTCGGTATTCAGCTCTGCTGATCCCTCCGACACAATAAGAAAACTGAAGGAACTGAGATAATAAATAAATCCTGGCTTCAGAGCCCAGATATAAGACTGAATACTTTTTCAGTTTCGCCAGGATTATACCATTTTATTGTTTCATCCTTCGCCCACCATGTAAGCTGCCGCTTGGCATACCGGCGTGAATTTCGTTTTATAAGCTCGATTGCTTTGTCGAGGGTGATCTTACAATCAAAATAATCATAAAACTCCCTGTACCCGACTGTATTCAGAGCATTTAGGTGCCTTTTAGGGTATAGTCTCATTGCCTCTTCTTCAAGGCCCTTTTCGATCATTTCATCTACCCGCTCATTTATCCTGGCATAAAGTTCATCCCTGCTCCGGTTCAACCCTATCTTTAAAATGCTGAAATCCCTTGGATGCTTTTCATTTTTAAGGAACGATGAGTATTGTTTCCCTGTTGTTTCACACATTTCGAGCGCCCTGATTATCCGTTTATGATTTCTGAGATCAACAATCGAATAATATTCAGGGTCAAGGATTTTCAATGCCATCCGCAGGCTCTCTATACCCTGTTCAGAATACATCCTGTTATATTTTTCTCTTGCTGCAGGATCAACATCAGGGATGTCATCTATACCGTTTACGACTGCATCAATGTACATACCGGAGCCGCCTGCCATGATTACAAGCCTGTTCTTTGTGAAAAGAGAGGGAAGGAGAGCCAGAACATCTCTTTCAAAGATGCTTGCACTGTAGTAATCTTCAATTGAAAGAAACTGTATAAAATGATGTTTTACTCTTTTTAGCTGCTCATCTGAAGGAACCGCCGTACCGATAGTCATTTCCCTGTAAAACTGCCTTGAGTCGGCAGATATCACATCGGTACTGAATGACTGTGCAAGGCCGACAGCAATATCAGTTTTACCTACTCCTGTCGGACCAAGCAAAACTATTAGGATATTTTTCATTTTGGAATAACCGTGGGACAACTATTCCTCGTCCTCGGTCATATTGTCGATGTTCTCAAGATCACCAAGCGACTCTTCATCTTCACCATTGAGGAAAAGATCATCAGCTTCAGGAACATCCTCGTCTTCATCGTCGGATACAACAATATTGTTATAAAGCTTACGATTGCTTCCGCTGAAGACAACCTGTTTTGGAGGAAGACCTTTTGAGTTCGTACACATTGGATATTCCCGGCCTGCAGCTTCTTTTGCTTCGCCGGTATATTCAACAAACAAAGCTCTTTCATTGAAGAAATCAAAAATGTACAGGAGCTTCTGGTTCTTCTTGAAGATTATTTCCTCCAGAATTGCATTCTCCATTGTTGAAGAACCTGTACCCATATCGAAGAGTGTGAATTCCTCTTCCTTCTCCCAGTTATCGGTTGCCATAAAAAAGGATGCCATCTGTGATTTGTCAAATTCCAGTTCGTCCTGGATCATCCTGTGAAAATCCATTAATGTATGGCTGTCGAGAAACTCAAATTCCCTGACAAACGACTCATCCTCATCTGATAAAACTACAAATTTGTATACCATAACATTGATTAATTCAATTGGTGCAATATAATATTTTTTTAGATTACACGATTCCTGCCAGATTTTTTTTTAGCAGAAATTCGAGAGTGTCTTTTCCATCGGCATAATCCCATAAATGAGGCATTTGAGACTTACCGAAAGGTATGTGATTCCTGCTTACAATGCATTGCAGGTTTTCATTCACAATTTGTGTTTGCCTGTTCAACACATCGGTTGATTCATAATACTCATAATGAATTACTGAGACAGGTGATACAAGTTTAGATTCCTCCCTGATCAGAAGATAGCCAGTATCATAAAATTTCTGTTTGTTAACAAGGAAAATTGCCTTGTTGTAGTCGTAATTATTTGCGTATCCTGAATGATTTATACACGAGGAGTATGAATCCCACTTTGGGGGCAGGCTTGTTATATCATACCCGGCAGGGATATAAATCTTCGAAACATTCCTGCATCCAAGGCCAAAATATGTGAAAATATCTTTTCCGAGTGCTTCTATTTCCTCATCATTTTCATCACCCGACAATATTGCAATGCTGTTGCGATTCTTCCTTATAATACCAGGATATTTGCTGAAATAATATTCAAAATATCTTGAGCTGTTATTACTTCCTGTAGCTATTACTGCATCGAAATCTGAAAGTGTTCCTTCCGTGAATTCAATGTAGCCGCTTAATTCAGGATTGACTGAGCAGATTATTTCCCCGAGACAAGGAATCAGATCCGGATCCTTCGAGCTTGTCTTGGCCAGGAGTTTGTTACCGCTTATCAGTACTGTAAGAAAATCGTGAAAACCTGCAAGTGGTATGTTACCTGCAAAAATAAGCCCTACCCTGAATGGCTTGAAATCCTCTTTCAGGGCAGGATAAGAGTCAGTCCAGTGTCTGAGGTTTTCTTCAGTCAGTTCATTAGCAATTGCCCCAATGGCTGTTCTGATATTATCCGGTGTAAACCACGGATTTTTATTATGTTGTATTTTGGCAGTCTTGTCTAAAAGCACACTATACCTGCTTTGTTTGTTATCAAGGTAATCGTTGAGGATTTTTCCCAAAGCAGAAAAGGTTTCTATTCTTTTTTCAAGATTCATATTCAGTATAGGTGGAGAATGCAAAATTACTGAATTTGAATCAGAGTAGAATAAAAAATCTGATCGGCAGGATCAGATTTTTTTGCATGTTAGCAACTTCGCTTGAAATCCTTTATGACATAAAAGACAGGGATTGAAAATCTATTTGAGGCTGAAAGTAACAGGAAGCAGATACCAGACAGAAACCGGTTTTCCATCTTCCTCGCCAGGCTGGAAAGGAGGAAGGTCCTGTACAACCCTGATTGCTTCAGCATCGAGATTCGGATCAACGCTTTTCGAGACGCTTATCTGGCTGATGTTTCCTCTTGGAGTCACTATGAATCTTACAATAACCCGTCCCTGTATTTTTTTCCTGCTCGCTTCAACGGGATACCTCAGATGGTTTGAGATATATTTTAAAAGAGCTTTATCTCCTCCCGGGAAATATGGCATTTTATCGGCGACTACAAGCGGCAGATCATTCTCTTGCTGTTCAGTTTGCTGTATATCAGCAGGCACTGGTGGCGGAGGCGGTGGTGGCAACTGGTTTGCCGATAATGCAATAAAGACGAAACCTGCCACAGGTATAATTGAAAGAAGCTTAAAATTCGCAAGCCATGATGTTTGTTTTCTTGTCATCATCAGCATTCTCTTCCTTATAAGCGAAGGATTTGAAAAGCTGTTTGTAAGCTTTAAATAACCCGATCTGAATATCTGATTGAATAACAGGCTTTGATAGCTTGACACTGATATTCCCGATTCAATACAACCCCTGTCAGCCTGGAATTCATGTATTGCCCGCAACTGTCTGTTGAAAAGATGAATTACCGGATTGAACCATTGAAATGCCGTAATAAACTCTAATATTATAATATCGATATAATGGTTCTTCTCAAGATGATTCCGTTCATGCCGGATAACATTATCTGCTTCATCGGGAGTAAGTCGCGAATTAATGAAGATGAAACCCAATGCAGAAAACCCGGCTGTATTGAAATCCTGGAATTTAATTACACGATTGTTTATGCCCTTCTTCCTTATAATTAAATAAAGCAGGCTTGAGAAATCAGCGATGAACTTGAACAGGAAGATGATTACGCCAATAATGTAAACTGAATATATGGACCCCACAGGTTCAACAGGTTTTATACCTTCAGGTTTGACAGCGCCGTTAGTCACAAACACATCCGGTACAATTTTTTCGAACGCCTTAATTTCAATCGCATTTTCAACCGGAAGTGAAACCATTGGAAGAATAAATGAAGCGATCAATGAAACAAGTATGAAAGCACGGTTTCGTCCATGAGCCGTATCTTTCCTGAGAAGGAGAACATATATAAGGTAAAATGCAATCATGTAGATTGCTGCTTTTACAATATATATAATCATCGATATCATTTTAAAACTTTTTGTTTTTTCATCTCGCCTTCCATAATCTTCATTATCTCCTCCATTTCCTTTACAGAAATGCTTTTTTCCCTTGCAAAGAAACTTACCATCTTTCCAAAGGAATTTGAGAAATAGTCATTAACAAAATTATTCAGATGGCTCTTTGAGTACTCATTTTTTGTTATAAGAGGATAATACTCATGTGTCCTTCCGTATGCCTTATGTGCGACAAAGCCTTTGTCCTGTAAAATACGGATTATAGTACTTATTGTATTATATGCCGGTTTTGGTTCATCAAAATGTTCAAGGACATCCTTTACAAAACCTTTTTTGATTTTCCATAGTACCTGCATAACCTGCTCTTCAGCTCTAGTTAGTTCTCTCATTTATGTTGGGTTAAATGTTATTGAATTCCTCTAATACTCAAAAATAAAACGAAATAATTAGTTGTGCAAGTGTTTTCTCAACTTTATCTTACTCACATTTATCTTATTCACTCTTAACTTATCACTTTTAGCATTTATCCTTTTTATCTTTTATCTTTTATCTGTAAAAAAGTGTATTTTTATTTTTTTAACGGCAAATTGTTTAAGCAGAGAGAATGAAGCTGAGCGTATTTACTGAGAATCTGAGGGTTTCCTTCAAGGCAATAAAATCAAACAGGTTACGGGCAATTCTTACAATGTGTATTATTGCTTTCGGGATTATGGCCCTCGTAGGAATACTGACAGCAATAGATGCAATCAAATCTTCGCTCACCGATCAGTTTACAATGATGGGAGCAAATACTTTCACGATTTCATCGCGCGGAATGAATGTGCAGATGGGTAACAGCAGGATACGGACCAAAAATTTTTCGAGAATATCCTACAGGGAGGCAGATGAGTTTAAGAACAGATTCAGTGAGGCGGCTTTAGTTTCAGTTTCATTCAATGCATCTTCTCTTGCAACCGTTAAATATGGCGCTGAAGAGACAAATCCGAATGTGTCTCTCAGAGGAGTAGATGAGAACTATCTCACTGTATCAGGGTACGATATCGACAAAGGAAGAAATTTCAGCGCCGATGAGGTGCAGCTTAACAGGAGGCTTGTAATTATCGGGACCGATGTTGCAAAAGACCTTTTTATTGGAGATACAGATCCCATAGGCAAGGAAATTACAGTTGCCGGCTTAAAGCTGCAGGTTGCTGGTGTGCTGAAATCCAAAGGAGCGAGTGCAATATCCGGCGATCTCGTATGTTTTATGCCGGTTACAACAGCACGCCAGTACTTTTCGCGTCCTGACATGAACTTCAACATAACAGTTATGCCCTTGAATCCTGTAAACCTTGATATGATGACAAGTGAAGCTGAAGCTATTTTCAGGATTGTAAGAAATCTTGATCCCAGAGATAAATCTGACTTCAATATTTCCAAAAGTGACAGTATACTGAAGCTTTTACTTGAGAATATAAAATACGTCACACTTGCTGCCACGCTCATTGGAATCGTTACATTGTTTGGCGCTGCAGTCGGGCTTATGAATATTATGCTTGTCTCTGTTACAGAAAGGACAAGGGAGATCGGGGTACGGAAGGCAGTGGGAGCGAAGCCGCGGACAATTAAGTGCCAGTTCCTTTACGAATCGATAATTATCGGACAAATGGGCGGTTTGCTTGGAATTGTACTTGGAATATTAATCGGCAATGCTGTCTCAAGCATGTTGCGGTCAAACTTCGTTGTGCCCTGGATTTGGGTTTTTACAGGTGTTTTTGTGTGTTTTATTGTTGGAATTGTTTCAGGATATGCCCCGGCTGTGAAAGCCGCAAATGTTGATCCGATTGAAGCCTTAAGATATGAGTAAAAACATAATAATATGGAAAAACTTATAATTCAGCAGGAGTTGAAGAACTGTCCGGGAATTTCGTATTTCCCTGATATTAAAAAGCTTGAAATTGTAGGACGTTCGATTCCGGAGAATCCGGAAAGCATTTTCAGGCGCCTTGAAGACTGGATCACTGTTCACTTTGAAAAAAATGCGGAACTGAATGTTTTTATTCAGCTTGAATATATAAACAGCGGCTCCTCAAAATATCTTTATGAAGTTTTGAAAAGGCTTACAGGTTACAGGAGAATGGGAAAACTGGTTCTGATGAAATGGCGGTATGAAGAGGATGATGAGGCGATGCTTGAACTTGGTGAACATTATCGCGATACTGCAGGCATTCCCCTCGAAATTGAAATGATTGTCTGAATCATCTTTCTGATTAATCAAAATACATTCTGGCATAAAAATATAGAGGCGCACAATTGTGCGCCTCTGCATTTTTATTTCTTTTTGTTCTGTTATTTATTTCACATTCATCACGAGAGGAATGAGATCAACAACGCGGCATGAATAACCCCATTCATTGTCGTACCATGAAAGTACCTTTACCATATTTCCGTTCACCATTGTGCTCTGAGCATCGAATATTGACGATGCAGGGTTGTGAACAACATCAACAGAAACGATTTCATCTTCTGTATATTCAAGAATACCTTTCATCGGACCTTCTGCGGCTTTCTTCATAGCGGCATTTATCTGTTCTTTTGTTGCAGCTTTCTTAAGTACAGCTACAAGGTCAACAAGTGAACCGGTCGGGGTCGGGACCCTTACAGAAATTCCATCAAGCTTACCTTTCAGTTCGGGAATAACTTTTCCAACTGCTTTTGCAGCTCCTGTTGTTGTCGGAATCTGTGATAAAGCGGCTGATCTTGCCCTTCTGAGATCTTTATGAGGAAGATCGAGAATTCTCTGGTCATTTGTATATGAGTGAATTGTTGTCATATAACCAATTTCGATACCGAAATTGTCATTCAGAACTTTTGCTACGGGAGCAAGACAGTTAGTTGTGCATGAAGCATTTGAAACACAGAGATGTTCTGGTTTGAGATCTTTCTCGTTTACTCCGAGAACTATCATTGCATCAATTGTATCTTTAGCAGGAACTGTCAGGATAACTTTCTTGGCGCCATTCTTCAGGTGGTCACCATATCCGCCTTTAGGACTTTCCTTAGAAGTGAATACACCGGTTGATTCAATAACAACATCGGGTTTCTCTTTCCATGGAATTGTGGCAGGAGTTTTTTCTGCGTGCACTTTAACCTTTGTACCGTTTACGATTATGTTCTCAGCATCATAAGTAACACCCGGGAACTGCCCCTGTGTTGAATCGTACTTAAGTAAATGTGCAAGAGTTTTAGTGTCGGTGAGATCGTTGATTCCGATAATCTCAATATCTTTTCTTTCGAAGGCGATTTTGAATACATTACGGCCGATTCTGCCGAACCCGTTAATAGCTACTTTAATCTTTGACATTTCTGTATCAATTAGTTAATAATTGACCGCAAAATTAATGATTTCCATGAAACAGAAAAAAGAAAGCAGCCAATTATTCTTTATTATTTCTCCTGAAAATATTAAAGATGCTGTTTGATTCAGGATGTAACGGGTCTACAATCATACCGAACCTGTAACTGACGAAGAGTGAAATAAAAAATTGTTTGTTGCTCGTGATGGCCATTATTGGAACTTCTTTCAGAAATCCGTTAACCTGAGCGCCTATTTCGATTGCATGAATTACCTTATCTTCTTTACTGTATTCAAAATTAAAGCCGGCTTTTGCATATAATCCGGGTATAACTTTTGTCTCTTTAAGCCCTGTTGTAAACGGCGCTTTTCCGTATATATCGTTTGGAGAAGCAATTGCATTAGGATCGAATTTTTCCTTCTTTATTGCGTATTCGTTAATTGTACCAGGGACAAGGTAAGGGATTTTATAGTATATAGGTTTGTATAACGCAAGAACAGGTCCACCTGAAAAGAAGTACCTGATTGCTATTCCCCCGAAATCTTCCTTGCTATATAACTCGTGCTGGTGCCCATAACCACCCCTGAGATAAAATGCAGAGTTTAACTTGCCGAAAACATAAGCTCCCCCCTGGCCATAAGGATGTCGCAGACGATATTCCTTTGCATTCTTAAGCGATCCGAAATCAAATTCAATCAGGTTTTTATTAAGGTAATCGACTCTTTTTGCAACACGGTATCCTACACCGATTCCATCTGTATTGAGCTGGATTCCAAATGATCGTTCATTCCTGAAAAATACCTTAAGCTGCTGATCTATCTCCCCCTGGGAATATAAAGCAACTCCGGTGAATGATAATACAAGAATTATAAGCAGTCTCTTCATTATAAATGCTTATAATCAGTGAAGAAGATATATGTTCCAAGCAAAATCAAATATTCTGACCAGCCTGCTCTGAACTGGTCCTTGAATAAGCCGGACATTCCTTTTTGTTGCAGGAACTGACCACGAGAACCAAAACGAAGGCAATAGCAATTATGACAGCAAGTTTTTTCATAGGAAGATTGTCTGTTTATTATGGACAAAAATATAACTTTCCTCATAAAAACAATAAGTGTGCCGGAAAAATTATAAATAGGATACCGGTTAGTTTAACAAAACTTATCCGGAAACGATACTTGAACAAATAATAACAATGAAATGTTTTATTTTTTCTTCTTTTTATAAATGTGCTTTGAATTATTAGAATCTATGCGTTTAAAAACAAAGATCATATTAATCATTTCAATATTAATTGCTTCTATGGACCAGCTATCATACTCCCAGGAAAAACTTCCTTATAACGATCTTTCAAAAGAGGAATCACATGTAATCGAGAAGAAAGCAACAGAGGCTCCTTATAAGGGAAAATATACAAACAATAAGGAGAAGGGAACATACATCTGTAAAAAGTGCGGCTCTGCTTTGTATCATTCTTCCGCGAAATTTGAATCTGATTGTGGCTGGCCCAGTTTCGATGAAGAAATAAAGGGAGCTGTCGACAGGTTTCCTGACCCCGATGGAATGAGAACTGAGATTGTATGTCATTCCTGCGGGGCTCATCTGGGTCATGTGTTCACGGGCGAAATGTTTACTGAAAAGAATACACGACATTGTGTGAATTCAATCTCGCTCGATTTCGTTCCTGCAATCCTGCCTGCAGGAAGATACGGTACTGCTATCTTTGCAGGGGGATGTTTCTGGGGAGTTGAGTATTTCCTTCAGAAAGCTCCGGGCGTCTATACCGTAACATCCGGTTTCACAGGGGGACATGTCAGGAATCCTTCATACAAGGAAGTCAGCACTGGAACAACCGGGCATGCAGAGGCTGTTAAGATTATATATGATCCACAGAAAACATCTTATGAGACTTTGCTGAAACTTTTCCTTGAAATTCATGATCCCACACAGGTTGACAGGCAGGGACCCGATATTGGTGAACAGTATCGCTCGGAAATTTTCTATCTGAATGATTCTCAGAAAGCAACTGCTGAAAAATATTTGAATGTTCTAAAGGAAAAAGGACTTAAAGTAGCGACAGCAGTTACAAAGGCATCGGAATTCTATCCTGCTGAAGCTTATCACCAGGATTATTATTTCAATAACGGTAAAATGCCGTACTGCCACGCTTATACTAAAAGATTCTGACAGAAATAATTGATTTCCTGAAAATGCTTCTTTTGAAAAAAAAGAGGAATCAGGATTTAAAAGTTAAAATTCTTTTGATTTTAAGACTATTTAACTTTTTATTTCACTCTATTTTTTGCAGATAATTATCTTTAGGCATTTTTATTTTTGAAAATGAGCCTAAAGAACAATTCAGATAAGGTATCAGCAGGGAAAAAGAAACTCTGGCTGATTTCAGCCGGGTTTATCATTGCCCTGGTTGTATTGAAATCAGGCAGGATTGTGATGGACTACACATCAACTGATGAATATTGTATGTCTTGTCATATTCATCCGATGGCAGATCAGAGCTGGAAATTATCAACACATTATAATAATCCGTCCGGAAACGTTACTGGTTGCGCAGAATGTCATCTACCGCCGAAGGGGAAAGGTTATCTCTTTGCAAAAGCGAAACATGGTTTCAATGATCTCTATGGTTACTGGTTTAAAGACAGCGCAGAAATAAACTGGGAAGCAAAGAAGCTTGTGGATAATGCGAAGCATTATGTGTATGAAGAATCATGTTTAAACTGCCATACTAATCTCTTTCCTGTTACATTGTCAGTCGAAGGCAGCAATGCCCATTATTTTTATACAACAAGTACCGAGCCGGCCAGTTGCATAAGCTGCCATCTTAACGTTGGTCATTACGACAGGAACGCACTGCATGCACATGATTCGACTTTCGGAGTTACACAGACTGCAGAGCTTGAAATTTATACCGCCCCGCCTTCTATTGACAAATTCGAAAGTTTCACCGAGAAGGTACCCGGAACTACCGTTTCTTTTAATATGATTGCAGTTCAGGGTGGTACCTTCAATATGGGATCGCCTGAAACAGAGCCCTTACGCGATAACGATGAGGGACCATTGCGCAAGGTAACACTTTCACCTTTCTGGATTGGAGAGGTTGAGGTAACCTGGGATGCGTACCTTGCTTTTTTCAGGTCGACAGGATCTCAGGGACGCACTGAAGGACAGGTTGTAAAGAACAGGAATGTTGATGCAATAAGCGGCCCGACTCCCCCATGGGGCGCTCCCGACCAGGGATGGGGCAAAGGACAAAGACCGGCTATTACAATGAGCTGGCATGCTGCGAATGTTTATTGCCAGTGGCTGTCGAAGATGACTGGCAGAAAATACAGGCTTCCGACTGAAGCAGAATGGGAATATGCGTGCAGGGGAGGTTCCTCAACACCTTATTTCTTTGAGGGTAATCCGAAAAAGCTTTCGTCCGACGGATTTCTCAGGAAGATTCTCGGACCCGACACCTCGGTTATTGCTTCAAGAGTGATGTATAAGGTTAACAGCAACTCAAAGACTGCTGAACCTGCTTCAGTAAAGGCTAACCCCCTGGGGCTTAAAAATATGGCCGGCAATGTAGCCGAGTTCTGCCTCGACTGGTATTCGGAGACTACATATAAGGCTGATACCATTGCAGCAATAAACCCGAGAGGACCGGCAAAAGGAAAGGAGCATGTAATTCGTGGCGGTTCATTCAAGAGTGATGCGAAAGACGTCAGGAGCGCTGCCCGCGATTTCACAAAAACAACCGCCTGGCTCGTTACCGACCCTCAGGTTCCCAAAAGTATATGGTGGTACTCAGATGTAATCGATGTCGGTTTCAGGGTGGTTTGCGAACCTGATACTTCAATTATAAACTAGTGATATTTAGATACATATAAAATGCAGAATCTTAACCGAAGAAATTTCATTGGGAAGACAGCTCTTGCAGGCATAGGTCTTGCAGGTGCAGGCGCAATTTTGTCTTCATGCAAAAGAAAACCGGAAAATGCAGAGCTTGGACTGCCACCCATTCTCAGGGGCGCTCCAAAAGGAAAAAAGTTAAGAGCAGGTCTTGTTGGTGCAGGCGCCAGAGGAACCGGTGCTGCAATAAATTTTATAAGCTCAGGACCGGATCTTGAAATAATTGCACTGGCAGATGTTTTCCAGGATAAAATTGATGCCTGCCGTGAAAGATTCGCATCATTTGATCTGCCTATTCCTGCCGAAAACTGTTTCGCAGGTTTCGATGGTTATAAAAAGCTTATGGCGCTGCCCGATGTTGATGTTGTTATTCTTGCAACTCCGCCACAATTCAGGCCGGAACATTTCCTTGAGGCAGTGAAGAATAATAAGCATGCATTTCTTGAAAAACCAATCGCGGTAGACCCTGTCGGGATAAGATCAGTTCTGACAACTGCAAAAAAAGCAGAGGCGCTCGGACTTTGTGTCGTTACCGGAACACAACGGAGGCACCAGGAAGATTATATTGAAACATATAAACAGGTTGTCTCGGGCGCAATCGGTGAGATCACATCTGCAAAAGCTTACTGGAATCAGGATCATGTCTGGTTCCGCGAAAGAGAAGAAGGATGGGATGATATGACTTATATGATCAGGAACTGGAACAATTTCTGCTGGCTCTGCGGGGATCATATTCTTGATACACATGTTCATAATATTGATGTTATAAACTGGTTCCTGGGAAAACATCCTGAAAAAGCCCTTGGTTATGGCGGAAGAGCAAGAAGAGTAACAGGCGACCAATATGACTTTTTCAGTATTGATTTTGACTATGGCAATGGAGTTTGCTCTCACAGCATGTGCAGGCAGATTGATGGCTGTGCTAATGCCACCGGGGAGCTGATAATGGGAACTAAAGGATATACAAACTGTCAGAATACAATATGGGATCTTAAAGGTAACGTAAAGTGGCAATTCGAATACCCAAAAGATGAAAACGGGAATGCTACTAATTCACTTAAAATTCCGGCTTATGTTCAGGAGCACATGCATCTTGTTCATGCAATCAGAACGGGTAATTATGTTAACGAGGCTGAGCAGACAGCAATTTCGACTCTCACTGCTATAATGGGCAGAACAGCAGCATATACAGGTTTCCTTATAGGCTGGGATGCAATACTTAAATCTGACATGGATCTTGGACCTTCCGAAATAAAGTTTGGCCCTGTTGACATGAAGTTTGAAACACCTGTTCCGGGAACAGCAATTATTTTATGATCAGGCAGGAAAAATAATGGTTATATTTGTGATACAACAATAGTTATATAAAGTAACTGTTGAAACATACCCTGATGTTTTCACTTGTAATACCAATATTTAATGAGGAAAATCTGATTGATGAACTGATGCGGCGAACCCTGGCCGCAATAGGATCTTTCACAACAGATTATGAAATCATTTTTGTAGATGATGGCAGCACCGACGACAGCCTGGGGAAAATTCTTGGATGGCAGGAGGGAGATCAAAGGATAAAGATACTCTCATTATCGAAAAATTTCGGGCACCAGGCTGCTTATACAGCCGGTCTTGAATATACGCACGGTGACATTGTTGGCATGATGGACGGAGATCTCCAGGATCCTCCCGAACTCCTCGTTGAAATGTACAGGAAACTTACAACAGAAGACATTGAAATTGTAAGCGGTAAAAAGATAAGCAGGAGAGGGAAACCTTCAAAAAACTTCTGGTTTTTCGTTTTCCATTGGCTTTTCAGAAGAATAGGTGAAATACGGGGCATGGAAAATTCAGGGAACTATTCAATGATGAAACGCGAAGCAGTTGATGCGCTTCTTACAATGAAAGAGAAGGTAAGGTACCTGCCTGGATTAAGAACAATAATCGGATTCAGACATGAATATATAGACTTCATAAGGGAGGAACGTTTTAGAGGTGAATCAAAAATGAGCTTCAAAAAGCTTGTAACCCTTGCCTTTGATGCTATCTTTTCTTTCTCAAGATTCCCGATTAGATTTTGCCTTGTCCTTGGAACAATAGGGATTGTAGTTTTCATGGGCGCAGGCATTTATACGCTTATTGCAAAGATATCAGGCTTTGCAGTAACAGGCTGGTCTTCAACTTTACTCAGCATTTATTTCCTTGGATCGGTGCAGCTGGTATTTCTTGGCATTCTTGGCGAATATATCTATAGGAGTTATAAAGAGATCCAGAACAGGCCTGTATACTTTGTCAGGAAATACTATGAAGGCGGAGATAAGAAAAAATGAACAAACCACTGAGGCTTTGGTTCCGGCTGACAGCAATATTGTTGCTCGTTGTTATGCTTTTCGCCTCATGGAATGCAGGAATATCATGTGACGAGATACTTCATTATGGTCAGTCTGTAAAAGTCTTCAACTATTTTGCTTCAGGAGGTGCAGATAAATCCGCTCTTGCCGACACAGATCTTAACCTTAAGTATTACGGTCAGTCTTATGATAATTTTGTAACATTTGTTACAAAATTACTGCATATCAGGGATATCTACCTTTTCAGGCATCTGATGAGCGCTGTCATGGGCTGGCTGACGATTCTTATAACGGCTCTTTTTGCCAGGTGGCTTTTCGATGAAAAATGTGCAATTATTACTTTGCTTTTATTTGCAGTCTCCCCATTTTTCATCGGGCATTCATATAACAATCTTAAAGACATACCTTTTGCTTTTGCTTATATTTCAGGGATATGGATGACATTCAGATTTCTCGGAAAAAGCGGAAAAATAAAAATTCAGGATGCAGTTCTGCTGACTCTCAGCATTGCATTCTGCATAAGCATAAGGGCCGGAGGTCTTATACTGATTTGTTACCTGTTTCTTTTTCTTGTTTTGTATTATACCTGGAAATGGTTAACAACGGGAAGAATAAATATAAATGAGATGATTCGAAAAACCGCTTGGATATTTGTTATCAGCCTTGTTGCATTTCTTCTCAGCTCATTGCAATGGCCCTACGCATTGCAGGATCCTTTCAGAAATATAATATCTTCATATAAGATAATGGCTCATTACCCGGCAACATTCAGGCAATTATTCGAAGGTGTTATGGAATGGTCTGATTATATGCCGTGGTACTACCTCCCAAAATCGATGTTTATCACAATCCCTCTTACAGTGATTGCCGGTTTTTTAGTCTCTCTCATCTTTTCACAAAGGTTCTTAAATGAAAAACGATTCATATTTTACGTGTTCCTGGCATTCACAATTGCTTTCCCTCTGTTATTTGTGATTATTCTTAAATCAAATCTTTACAGTTCCTGGAGGCAGTTCCTGTTTGTTTATCCCGGAATTGTTATTCTCTCAGCAGCAGGGATTAATTTCCTTCTTCACAAATCAGCAAAAAAGTACGCAATTGTAATTGTCTCCATCCTGCTGATATCTGTGATCGGACCGGTAAGATTCATGATAAAGAATCATCCTTATGAATACATTTATTATAATGAACTCGCCGGAGGTGTAAAGAACACTTATGGAAATTATGAGCTCGATTACTATTATACAAGCCAGACTGAGGCTTCGGAATGGCTTATAAATTATATTAAAGACAATAATATAACAGGACCACTGAAAGTCAGCGCAACTTATTCTGTCAGCTGGTTATTTAGAAATTATCCCGATATAAAAACATCGTGGATGAGGTTTGAAGAACGGAGTATGGCAGATTGGGATTATGCAATAGTTGTGAACAGATACATTCCTCCATACCAGTTAAAAAATGGCATCTGGCCTCCTGAAAATGCCATTCATACTATTTATGTCGATAATGTCCCTGTTTGTTCTGTTCTTCAAAGGAAAACAAAAGATGATTATGCAGGTTATCAGGCCTGTATTGAAGGGAATTACAGTAAAGCGGCTGAATATTTTAAAAGAGCACTTAAAGTAAATAACACTGATGAAATGATTTTTTATAATTTTGGGGGCGTTCTTTATAAGCTTGGCGATCATTCTGCAGCTGATTCGATATTGAAGGAAGGACTTAAATTAAATCCCGGATCAGAGAATATTCTGATGTATCTTGGAAATATTTCAAGTGAAAAGGGGATGCCGGCTGAATCTGCTGATTATTATCAGAAGGTCATTGAGAGCAACAGAAAATATTTTGAGGCTTACGTGAAGCTTTCGGGATTGTTCGCAGAAAAGGATGTACTGAAAGCACGAAAAATTCTTCGTGACTGTCTTATTGTAAATCCTGAATATGTTCCTGCAATACTGGCGCTCGGAGATACTTACAGGGGAAGCAATCCTGAAATTGCAGAAAAATATTATGAACAGGCAAAGAAGTTTAATTAATCAACATAAAAATTGTAAGATGAAAAGATCAGTTTTAGTATTTCTCATGGCATTTACCCTTCTTCTTGGTGGTTTGAGCCTGAAGGCACAGGAACAACCTGCCCCGAAAAAGGATACGGTTAACATGGACTCAAATGCCAAACCTGAATTTTATTATGCTGTAGAAGACGATGCAACTACAGACGAAGGGAAAAGCAGCAGCTCTACTGTAATAATTATTGCTGTGGCAGTTGTGGTTGTTGCAGGTGTTGTTGTTGTAGTACTTCGAAAGAAGAAAAAATAACGAATTAATCCCCCGATGAGGGGGATTTTTTTTGTATC
Organism: Bacteroidales bacterium; assembly: GCA_036261265.1. GTDB lineage: Bacteria > Bacteroidota > Bacteroidia > Bacteroidales > VadinHA17 > LD21. The sequence goes on along the minus strand of DATALC010000057.1, from coordinate 45,087 downwards.
TTAATCTTCAATCAACAAGAGCGGAGTCAGAATTAAAATAAGTACACATGAAGAATATCAGGATTGCAACTGCCCAGTTTGAAAATGCCAGCGGAGATAAGGAATATAATTTATCCAGGATATCAGAGCTTGCAGGGAAAGGAGCCGCTGAAGGGGCCCGTGTTGTTGCATTCCATGAGTGTTCAGTCTCAGGTTATACCTTTGCAAGGAAGTTGTCGAGGAAACAAATGCTTCAGCTTTGTGAGAAAGTACCGGACGGACCTTCCGTAAAAAGACTGATAAAGATCGCAGCAGAAAAAAATATTATAATTCTTGCCGGTTTGTTTGAAAGGGACGCTGAAGACAATATCTACAAAGCACAGGTATGCGTTGATGGTAAAGGAATGATCGCAAAATTCAGGAAACTGCATCCATTCATTAATCCCAATATTCTTCCCGGAAATGAATATTGTATCTTCGATATTGATGGCTGGAAATGCGGTATTCTCATCTGTTATGATAATAATGTAATCGAAAACGTGAGAGCCACCGCTCTTCTTGGCGCCCAGATAATCTTCATGCCTCATGTCACGATGTGCACACCTTCAACACGTCCCGGAGCCGGGTTCGTTGATCCTGCATTGTGGAAGAACAGGGAGGCTGATCCTACATCTCTCAGGCTTGAGTTCGATGGCATGAAGGGACGTTCCTGGCTCATGAAATGGCTTCCTTCGCGGGCTTATGATAATGGAGTTTATGTTGTTTTTTCGAATCCGATCGGGATGGATGACGATCAGCTTAAGAATGGCTGTTCGATGATCATCGATCCATTCGGAGATATCCTTGCAGAATGCAGAAAGCTGGGTGATGACCTTGTCACTGCAGATATTACTCCTGAAAAGCTTACAATGGCCGGTGGATACAGATACATCAAGGCAAGGCGACCTGAATTATACCGCGACATAATCGGGAAGGAGCATACTTCAGAGCAGAAAGTTGTCTGGCTTCCGACGCAGGAGAAAGGGTGAGGGGGAGAAGAGGGAGCATTTGCATTGATCTCTCGAAACCCGAAACCCGAAACGCGAAACGCGAAACGCGAAACCCGAAACGCGAAACCCGAAACGCGAAACCCGAAACCCGAAACCCTACGCCATACTCACCCACTTATTCCCTTCACTATTTGATTTCACGACTGAGTGTATGAACTTCATTCCTCTCACACCGTCATGTACTGTCGGGAACTCCTCTGCGCCGAATTTCTGGCCACGGATAGATTTTGCCGTACCTTTATATATATTGGCAAGCGCTTCATAAATGCCTTCAGGATGTCCTGCGGGCATTGTGTGTGATGTTTCAGCCGAGGGCTCATTATATCCATGGGCCGGCTTGTAGATTTTTGTAGGTTCAGCATCACTGTACAGGTAAAGGTAATTCGGATTCTCCTGTGACCATTTAAGGCTTCCTTTTGAACCATAAACAGCAATTACAAGATCATTTTCAATACCTGCACAGACCTGGCTCGATCTTATTACTCCTTTAAGCTTATCACTGAACCGTAGTAACACTGTCCCATCGAGATCGAGTGCAACATTCTCCTTAACCGAATTGAGATCGGAAAGAACTTCTTTGACTTCGAGGCCAGTTGTGAACTCTATAAGATTAAATGCATGAACTCCGATATCACCCATACAGCTGCTTACACCGGCATGCTTCGGATCAAGCCTCCATACTCCGGTTATCCTGCTGCCTGTTCCGTGAATTATCGAATTTATCCATCCCTGGTAATACTGTGCATCAATTCTCTGGATCGTTCCGAGGACACCTTTTGAAATGAGATCTCTCATCTGGCGTATCATTGGATATCCTGTGTATGTATGTGTCAGTGCAAATGTCAGCTTTTTCGCGGCAACTGTTTTTTCAAGATCAAGAGCTTCTTCGACAGTCATTGTCATCGGCTTCTCACAAACCACATGAAAACCTGCATCAAGAAAGCTTTTAGCCATCTTATAATGAAGTGCGTTAGGAGTTACGATTGAAACAACCTCTATTCTCTTGTCTTCAGGTAATGATAGTTCGCCCTTTATCATCAGGTCAATATTCTCGTAGCATCTTTCAGGTGAAATTCCTTCCTGTTGTGCAAATTGCCTGCTTTTCGAAAAATCAGCGTCAAAAACCCCTCCAACAAGTTCGAAGTCGTTACAAATTCTTGAGGCCCGCCGGTGAGCATCACCGATGAAAGCGCCAATACCTCCTCCGACCATGCCAGTTCTGATCTTTTTCATAAGTTTTTTGTTTAAAAGGTTCTAGGTTCTAGGTGCTAGGTTCTAGGTGCTGGGTGCTTGGTTCCAGACCCAGCACCCAGAACCTGGTACCCAGTTTATTTCTTCTCAAATGCGGCGTCAAATGCAATTGCTGATGGCGGGAAATCAACTTTCTTCACGAATTCGCAAGCCTCCTTTGCACCGAATTCCCTGTCCATACCGCTGTCTTCCCATTCAACTGAGAGCGGGCCTTTGTAATTAATACGGTTGAGGGCCCGTATAATCTCTTCAAACTTAACGTTTCCATGACCAAGACTTCTGAAATCCCAGAAACGGCCTTTTGTTCCAAACTCTGTATGTCCTCCGAACACGCCGGCATCAGTTGGTACCTGTGACCATCCTGCATCTTTCATGTGAACATGGAAGATCTTATCGCTGAATTCGTAGATGAATTTCACATAATCAACTCCCTGGTAGCCCATGTGCGACGGGTCATAGTTGAAGCCGAAATTCGGGTGGTTATTAACTGCATTCATTGCACGGTGTGCAGATGCTATGTCAAAAGCTATTTCTGTCGGGTGGGCTTCAAGGGCAAAGTGAATGCCGAGTTCATGATATTTGTCAAGGATTGGCGTCCAGCGTTTTGCAAAATCTGCGTAACCGGCGTCGATCATTGAAGCAGGCACTGCCGGAAATGAGTATAGAAGATGCCAGATAGAGCTTCCTGTAAATCCGCATACTGTATCAACGCCAAGCCTTTTTGCAGCTTCAGCTGTGCTGATCATCTCACGGGCTGCTCTCTGGCGGACACCCTCAGGATCACCATCTCCCCAGACATAAGCCGGCAGGATGCTTTTATGCCTCTCATCGATACGGTCACATACAGCCTGCCCGACAAGATGATTTGAAATGGCAAATACTTTAAGACCATACTTTGCAAGGGTTTCTTTCTTCCTGCGGCAGTAGGCATCGTCAGCTTTATTCACCTCAAAGTGGTCCCCCCAGCATGCAATTTCAAGGCCATCATACCCGAATGATTTTGCTTTCTGACAAACGGTTTCAAACGGTAAATCAGCCCATTGTCCGGTAAAAATTGTAACAGGTCTGCTCATATTCAATATATTTAAGTTGTTTTTAAAATCTTCAACAATTATAAAAAACATTCCGCACAAAAGCAATAAAATGAAGCCTGTGTGCAATTACATAAATCAGGTTTGTTATGCTTCAAATTAAATAACTTTGTACAAAATTTAATTAAGATGAACGACATTTTTCAAACTCTGCTGAACCGCCGGACAATAAGGAAATATACCCCCGAACCTGTGAATGATGAACTGCTTGACGAAATACTGACGGCAGGTTGTCGTGCATCAACCACAGGGAACATGCAGGTATACAGCATAATAATTTCAAGGGATCAGGAAAGAAAAAAGGCTTTACTGCCTTTGCATTTTGGACAAAAAATGATAACCGATGCGCCTGTTGTTCTTACTTTCTGTGCCGACTTCAACAGGTTTAATAAATGGTGCAGGGCACGTAATGCCCAGCCTGGTTATGACAATTTCCTGTCTTTCCTCACAGCTGCAATTGATGCACTCCTTGTGGCACAAACAGTCTGCATTGCCGCGGAAGCAAGAGGTCTCGGGATCTGTTATCTTGGGACCACTACTTACATGGCTAGAGAGATTTCGGGCATTCTTGGACTTCCGAAGGGTGTTATTCCTGTGACAACAGTGACTCTCGGATGGCCTGCTGAGAAACCTGGAGATGTCGGCCGGCTTCCGCTTGAGGGTATTGTTCACAGAGAATCTTATACAGATTACACAGATGAATCGATCGACTTTATTTATTCTGAAAAGGAATCAAGAGCCGATTCTCTCATGTTCACCAGTGAGAATAATAAGGAAACGCTTGCCCAGGTGTTTACAGACATCAGGTACAAAAAGGAAGACAACGAACATTTTTCACGAATGCTCCTCGGATTCCTGAAGGACCAGGGTTTTATGAACCAGTGACCCTGTTTACATAAAATGCATTTGCCTGTTGCACAGGTGTGATTACAAGTTCATTTATGCAAACATGTTGCGGAAGTGAAGCGCAATACCAGACAACATCGGCAACATCTTCTGCTGTTAATGATTTCACACCATTGTAGACCGCATCTGCTTTTTCATTGTTGCCCCTGAATCTTACAAGAGAGAACTCTGTTTCAGCCATTCCGGGAGCAATATTTGTAACCCTTATACTGTGTTTAAGAAGATCAACCCGCATTGTCCTTGAGAGCTGAGCCACCGCAGCTTTTGTTGCACAGTAAACATTTCCATTTTCGTATGGATCAATCCCGGCTATCGAACCGATGTTAAAAATGTGTCCGGTATTTCTTTTCGCCATTAATGGAGCGACAGATCTTGTAACATATAACAGACCTTTTATATTTGTATCGATCATCTGATCCCAGTCGTCAATATCGCCTTCATCGATGTGGCTCAATCCTGCAGCAAGACCGGCATTATTGACAAGCACATCGATTTTCTTCCATTCGTCGGTGAGATTATCAACTACAGATTTCACAGCCTTACGATCTCTCACATCGAAACAGAGGGAAAGCACCTTTGTGCTTCCGTCAGCCTTCAGTTCGGACTCAAGCTCTGTCAGCCTGTCTTTGCGACGGCCTGTTATAATAATGTCATATCCGTTTGCGGCAAATTTTCTGGCTATGGCTTTCCCGAATCCTGATGTTGCGCCTGTTACCAATATAACTTTGTTCATATTATTAGTTTTGTTTATGTAAAATTACCATTATTTGACAGGTCTGATCAACTACAATTCTGAATTTTTTCAAATTTCAGGTTAATTTTTTGAGGTATTCTCCGGCAATTATATCCGTTCATAGCTGTTAACTTATAAGATTAAGCAGTATTTGGCTATCTTTGCAAATCACAATGGAAGATGCTTTAAAAACCCCGGCTTCCGGAAGGAAGAGCTATATAAAATCAATGTTTGATTCAATCGCGCTGAAATACGATTTTTTGAATCATTTCCTTTCTCTTGGAATAGACAGAAACTGGCGGAAAAAAGCAATAACAATAATCTCAAAGTCTAAGAAAAATCCAAGGATACTCGATGTTGCAACCGGAACGGCAGACCTGTCAATAGCAGCGCTGAAAATCAATCCCTGCCTGATTACCGGTATAGATATTTCGGAAGGTATGCTCAGGATAGGAGTGGAGAAAATTAAGAAACTCGGATTAGCAGAGAAAATAGAACTTATGTATGGCGATTCCGAGCAGATCCCTTTTCCTGATGAAAGCTTCGATGTGACAATGGTTGCCTTCGGTGTGAGGAATTTTTCAGATATAGAAAAAGGTCTGTCAGAGATGCACCGTGTACTCAAAAAAGACGGAATGATTATGGTACTGGAGTTTTCAAAACCCGATAACATTATTTTCAACCGTATTTATCTTTTGTATTTCAGGAAGATACTTCCGTTTCTTGGAAGATTTTTTTCAGGGGACCGTAATGCATACAGCTATTTGCCGGATTCTGTTATGAAATTCCCTGATAATGAACGATTTCTCAGACTTCTGCAAAATGCAGGCTTCGTGAATTCAGGGCAAAAAAGACTCACCGGAGGAATAGCAAGTATATACACAGGATTCAGGAATAAGCAATAAAGTAATAGAATGGCAGTTATTATCTTTACCGGTAAATCCAGAATTGATTGAAATTAAAAGCAACATCGGTACTGTTTGTTCTTGTGTTTTTCATCGGTAGTGAGATGAATGCACAGAAAAAGAAGCCGCAGAATAAATCGTGGTATGATGACAAATACATGCATTACGGATTTACGATAGGCTTTAATACAATGGATTTTCTGTCCACTCCTTCGCAATTTTCAAGCCAGTCAGATTCTCTTTATCCCGAAGTTACAAGCCTTAAACCGGGCATAAATATCCAGATAGTCACAAACGGCCGTCTTTCTGATCACTTCGATATAAGGTTTCTTCCCGGTGTTTCATTCGGACAACGGACAATTAATTTTTACAGGAATAAGGTTCTCTATAATGACAAGCAGAGGCTGGAATCATCCTTCCTTGAATTTCCGCTTATACTGAAATTCAAAGGTGACAGGCTTAATAATGTCCGTCCTTATGTTATAGCGGGGCTCAACTACAGGTATGATCTTGCAGCAAAGAAGGAATACGATGATGAAAAGGCAGTCTACATCAGGTTGAAAAAGCCTGATCTTTACATAGAAACAGGCGCCGGGATGGATTTCTATCTTACATATTTCAAACTTTCAATCGAAGCAAAATTGTCGGGCGGACTCACAGATGTCCTTGTGCAGGAACCGGCTCCCGGCCATGCAGAGTTCTACAATGCTATTGCAAAACTTAGATCACAGATATGGGTGCTTTCATTTCATTTTGAATAATGTCTCAGCAAATCCAAATAAATCTCTCTCCTGCCGAAGCTTCTGATGATGGGATCATAAAGAAAAGATCCGCTAAAACTTCAGGTTTAAAAGAGGACAGCATTACCGAGATCAGAATTCTGAAACGTTCTGTGGATGCAAGAAAAAAAGATATCCGTATAAACCTGACAGTTGAATTGTTCACAGGCGACTCTCCGGCAGTGATTAAACCTTTCAGATTGAAAGATGTATCGAAATCAAAAGAGGTTCTTATAATCGGAGCAGGTCCTGCGGGATTGTTCTCAGCTTTACGTCTCATTGAATCAGGTTTACGGCCTGTTATCATTGAACGTGGCCGTGATGTTTCAGCCCGTAAAAGAGATATCGCAAGAATAAGCAGGGAGCATATTGTTGATCCCGACAGCAATTATTGTTTCGGTGAAGGCGGCGCAGGAACATATTCTGACGGTAAGCTTTACACCCGTTCAAAGAAAAGGGGCGATAACAGCCGTGTTCTCGAACTTTTCTGTCTTCATGGCGCCAATGAGAATATTCTTTATGAAGCCCATCCGCATCTTGGTACTGATAAACTTCCCGGAATAATTTCAAATATTAGGAAGTCAATTATTGATGCAGGCGGATTGATCCTCTTTGAAAAGAGGGTTAATGATATCCTGGTTGAAAACGACAGTGTGAAAGGCGTCATTCTTTCAGGCGGAGAAACGTTCCGGGCCGATAATGTAATACTTGCAACAGGGCATTCATCAAGGGATATATATCAAATACTCCGGCTCAGAGGCATTGAGGTCGAAATGAAATCATTTGCAATGGGAGTAAGGGTGGAGCATCCGCAGGAGCTCATTGACAGGATTCAATATCATGGTAATTCAAGGGGGAACTATCTTCCTGCTGCATCTTATAACCTTGTAAAACAGGTTGATGGGCGAGGGGTATACACGTTCTGTATGTGTCCCGGCGGATTCATTGTTCCTTCTGCCACAACACAGGAAGAAGTAGTGGTCAACGGAATGTCCCCATCACACAGGGGGTCGCCTTATGCAAACTCCGGGGTTGTAGTCGAAATCCGGCCTGAAGATTTCAGGCAATATTCAAAAGAAGGCGTTTTTGCAGGATTGAAATACCAGGAAGAACTTGAACACTCTGCCTGGATTAATGGAGGAAAGACTCAGAAAGCGCCCGCGCAACGTCTTGCCGATTTTGTGGCGGGCAAGCAGTCGGGTTCACTTCCAAAAGTATCCTATTTCCCGGGTGTAACATCATCACAACTGGATGAATGGCTTCCTGCTCCGATTAGCAGCCGTTTAAAGGAAGGTTTCAATTTATTCGGTGTAATGATGAAAGGTTTCCTTACAAATGATGCTGTAATCCTTGGTGTTGAATCAAGAACTTCATCTCCGCTCAGGATACCAAGGGATTCTGAAACGCTTGAACACATCAGAATGAAAGGACTATATCCCTGTGGTGAAGGATCGGGTTACTCGGGCGGAATAATATCGTCAGCAGTTGATGGTATGCTAGCCGCCGACAGCATTACTAGATCTTTAAGCAGGTAATCAGATTCAGATATTGAATCTCCTTCTTCTGAATTCTGAAAACATTATAGAAGCAGCCATCCCGACATTCAAAGAATCAATTCCGGGTTTAGCTTCACCAGGGATCATTATCTTATCAGTGATATAAGGAAGAATACTTTCAGAAATTCCCTTTGATTCATTTCCAAGGAGAATAACGCCTTTGTCTGAAAGAGGATGATCATAGACAGGCATCCCGCCAAGCAAAGCTCCGAATACAGGAACACCCTGATCTTTTATCCGGGAGAGAAAGTCAGGCAGATCACTATAAAAAACATCCACATGCAACAACGCCCCCATGCTGGCCTGGATTACTTTCGGATTATATATGTCAACACTGTCAGGTGAGCATACTATGTTTTTTATCCCGAACCATGCCGCCGCCCGCATTATCGTTCCGAGATTTCCCGGATCCTGTATAAATTCAAGAACGCATGTAATTCCATCTGAAAGATCGTGAATGTTCATATTTTTTTCATGCATTCTCACAATCGCAAGTGCGTTATGCGGGGTCTTTAATGTGCTGATATGTTTAAGATCTTCATAAGCTGCTTCTTCAGTTTCATCAACTTTTTCAAGCAGTTCAGATGAAAGGGACCTTATGAACTCAGGTTTTGCGACAAGAAGACTGATGTTCTCCCCTGCAGAAAGAAATTCACGTACAATTTTATCACCCTCAATTACATATAGCCCTTCTTCATCACGCACTTTCTTTTTCTGAAGTGAAACGATAAATCTGGCCTTATTTTTGCTGAGCATTTCAGGTATTTTTTCTCCTGTGAAACCGTTATCAAAAATACGCTATTATTATTTGATATATTTGTATAATGCTCTAATTTGAAGAATTTTGATTTTCAGACGGGGACATAGCGGGAAAATCTGCAGCGGGATATATTGTACTCTTGCGGTTATCTTGTTTTATTTAAGTTCCTGTAATCCAACAAAATATGTTCCTGAGAATAAGTCACTGCTCGACAGGAACCAGATTGATCTTAATAAAGAATACATAAAAAAGTCTGAACTCGAACCTTACATAAAGCAACAGCCGAACAAGAGAATTTTTGGTACCAGGTTTTATCTTGGGTTATATAATCTCTCAAATATAAACAAGACTAAGTTTCCACATGGCTGGCTAAGGAAGATTGGTGAGGAGCCGGTTATTTTTGACCCGGAAACAGCAAGATTCTCAACCGGTCAGATCAAATCATATATTGAGTCGAAAGGGTATTTTGACAGTAAAGTGAATGAGACTGCAGAAACAGACGACAGGAAGACAAAAGTATTCTATAAGGTCGATCTGCTGCCACCTTACACAATTCATAACCTTTACTTTAATATTACTGATACACTAATAAGGACATATTTTTATTTCGATTCTGTAAATTGTATTATCGAGAGAGGCGAACCGTATGATGTTGATGTACTTCAGAAAGAGAGGACAAGGTTTGAACGTTTCATCCGCGACCAGGGCTTTTATTCCTTTTCAAGCGATTATATATCATTTGAAGTCGATAGTACTGTTGGTAGCAGGCAGGTTGATATATACTATAATATAGGTAACCCTTTATCGTCAGATAATTCAGGCAGGCAGATTATACAGCCTCATCCGATATACGACTTAAAGAACATTTACATATATCCGGATTTTGACCCGGGTAAAGCCCTGCAGCAGGGTGATTCGTACTATAAGCAGCTTGATACTATTTCTTATAAGGGATATTATTTTGTTGTTCCGGAAGAGAGGAGGGCTATAAGGTACGATCTTATTTTACAGACGCTATATCTCAAGCCCGGAGCCGGGTACAACCTTACAAATACTGATCAGACTCAGTCGCACCTTATGGGTCTTAAGGTCTATAGGCTGGTGAATATAAGCTATAATGAAACAGATGTTCAGGAGAACGAGTCAGATCTGCGGAGAAGCTTGAATTGTAACATAATGCTAACCCTTCTGACACCCCAGTCTTATAAGGTGGAACTGGAAGGAACAAATACTGCCGGCAACATGGGTGGCGCCCTTAATCTTGTATACCAGCATAAGAACCTTTTTCACGGGGCAGAGCTATTCAGTACTACTTTAAGAGGCGCTTACGGAGCCACGCAGATGAAAGGAAAGCTGCAAAGCATTCAGGAATACGGGGCAGAAACAAGCTTGCGTTTTCCTCAGTTTCTTATTCCTTTCATAGAAACTGAAGGATTCATTAAGAAGTATAATCCATCCACAAGCATTGTTGCGGCTTATGGCTACCAGGCTATGCCATTATTCACACGCACTGTTGCATCGGCAAGTTTCGGTTATAACTGGAAAGCAGGACGGTACCAGACTCATATAATCAATCCGTTTCAGCTCAATCTTATTAAGCTTCCGCCGAATTCAATTGATCCCGATTTTCTGAAGACTATCAGTGAGACATTTTTGAAGCCCAGCTACGAGGATGTTCTGATATTGGGAGGAGGCTATTCATACATCTTCAACAATCAGCTTATACAAAAGTCAAAGGACTATGTTTTCCTCAGGGCTAATTTTGAGACTGCAGGTAATGTGAATTCACTTCTGAGCAGGATTTCGGGGACGGCAAAAACAGATTCGACTTCATACATGTTCCTTGGGCAGCCATACGCGCAGTATGTAAAAGCTGACGTTGATTTAAGATACAATTATGCTTACAATGAAGTAAGCAGAACAGTTTACAGGGGATTTGTCGGGATCGGTATTCCCTATGGTAATTCAACTGCAATCCCATTTGAAAAGCAATATTTCGGTGGAGGTTCCAATAGCCTGAGGGCATGGCAGGTAAGGGCAATTGGCCCCGGGTCGTATTCTCCTCCCGATACTGCTTTTCTTAACCAGACTGCTGATATCAAGATAGAATTGAATGCTGAATATCGTTTTAAGTTATTCTGGATACTTGAAGGAGCTCTTTTTATGGATGCGGGGAATATCTGGACATTTCATGAAGATAAAAACAGGCCAGGCACGCAGTTTTCGCTCAGAGAAAAGAGGTCACCTGAAACCGGCGAGCTTATAGCGCGTCCTTTCTACAAAGATATAGCTGTTGGCACCGGTACTGGATTGCGTTTCGATTTCAGTTTTGTTATTGCAAGGCTTGATCTTGGGATAAAGCTGCGTGACCCGCGGATCGATGAAGGCTGGATATTAGGGAGGCGACCTTATGGACGTAAAGATTTTGCCTTTGTTTTAGGTATTGGTTATCCATTCTAAAGTATTTACTCAAATATTGTAGCGAATTTGAATTTATGCATTTCTTTTTGAAATGCATTGTGATGTTTATGTTGTAAGATGATATTCAAATACAATACCTTCTTAAGTGCATTCCCTATCTGCTGAATGTGCCTATAAACTTCTATTTAAGGAAGTTCAAATCAGATTTTATAAAAAAATTACCAAAAAATTTGTATACATCATATATCTATGTATCTTTGTTCTATGTATTCAAAAGAACTATTAAAAGGAACGCTACTTGCAATTGTGCTGAAATTGCTTGGAGAAAATGGTAAAATGTATGGTTATCAGATTACCCAGCATGTAAAAAAGATATCTGATAATAAAATTTTGCTAAAAGAAGGATCCCTATATCCGGCTTTACATAAGCTAAAAGAGGATGGCTTAATTAAAATTGAGACTGAATTTATTGGAAAAAGGATCAGGCATTATTATTCATTAACTCCCCAGGGAATGAATGTAAAAGCAGCAAAGGAAGCTGAATTGCTGGATTTTCTAAGTACAATCAATAAAATCATGACCTCTTAAAACCTTTTCTATGAGTAAATTATCTGAGCAAAACATTGATTTTATAACCGGAATCATCAGTAACAGCAGAATCGAATCAATTGAGATGAAGGAAGATCTTATTGATCATTTTTGTTGTGCCATTGAGGAAGATATGGACAAAGGACTAAGCTTTGAAAAATCTTATAAGAAAGCATATCAAAGTATCTGTCCCAATGGATTAGATGAAATTCAACAGGAAACTGTCTATTTATTAACCTCAAAAAAAATCAAAGCTATGAAACGTTTTACGTATGTGTCTGGTTACCTGACTGCAGTCTGTATTACAACAACTTTTGCAATGAAACTAACCCATACTAAAGGTGGTTCCATTGCATTGTTGGCAAGTTCCTTTTTTTTAATGTTTCTCTTTCTTCCATCGTTGTTTCTTAATCTTTATAAAAGAGAAATAGTCAGATCCTTTAGTAACAAACTTTTGTACATGTTAGGTTTCGTTGGAATACTACTGCTCATTTCTTCTATTCTGTTTAAGTTGCAGCATTGGGGAAATGTCTCCATCCAGTTGTTTTCAGCTGTCGCAATAATAAATTTTGCACTATTCCCATTACTTTTTTATAAAATGTATCGCAAATCTGAAGTGAAGTAATTTCGATGGCTATTTTATAACGTCTCGTGGTGCGAATCTGAATTGAGAGATTTAATATATTGCGCAATATCCACGGGGTGTTAGTCAATCAAAAAGGCGATATTATTAGCGTCTGACTAATACTTTTCTGCAAAGAATTTTTCTAAACAAGTTTTTTGTTTCAAACTTGAAACTGAAGGTGAGCCTGGTTCCAATTCAAATATCACGAACCAGGTTTTCCTTTGATTTTTCTCCATACAAGGTGCCCATAATAAGTGTGTGTTAAAATCGAAAGCAGGTACTTCACCTGACTCTACAATTAAATTTCTGTTGCATAAGCTTGCAGATGAAAATAATATTGTATATTTGCAATATATTAGAAACTAATATATATAGGTTTTAATTATATATAATCTACAATTATGATCTCAACCGAACTCGTAAAAGGATCACTCAGAACAATTATCCTGAAAGTCCTTAAAGAACAAGGCCCAATGCATGGCTACCTCCTAACTAACACAGTTGAACAACTGACAGGAGGGAAAATAAAACTTACTTATGGTGCACTCTACCCCGTACTTCATAAGCTTGAAAAAGAAAAAGTCCTTGTCACAACAACTGAAATAAGAAATAATCGTACAAGGATCTATTACGCACTCACTCCCAAAGGACATTCCCTGGCTGATGAGAAAATAAGGGAACTGCTTGATTTCATCGATTCCCTACAACTCATAATTAATGCAAAACCCGGTATAAACCATGCCTGAACTGTCACCGGATAATATTGAACAGATAACTCTTGATATCTCAAGGCAGGAAATTAGCTTTTCCCATCTGCTCGATGAACTGATTGACCATGTCTGCTGCGATGTTGAAAATGAAATGCTCTCGGGCCTCACTTTTTCCGAGGCTTATTCTGTTGTAAAGAAGAAATTCGGACCCGATACTTTCAGGAATATCCAGAGAGACTCCCTTTATGCTGTCGACCTAAAATATAGAAATATGAAAAACACAATGAAGATTTCCGGAATTGCCGGAACAGTACTTTTTGGAACTGCCGCAATGTTCAAGGTTCAGCACTGGCCGGCTGCCGGCATACTAATGACAATTGGAGCTATTATCCTGGCTCTTGTCTTTCTTCCTTCCGCTCTCGGAGTGCTTTGGAAGGAAACTCATAATAAAAGGAGAGTTTTTCTTTTTGTCTCTGCATTCATAAGCGGTGTTTGCTTTATTACCGGAACTCTTTTTAAAGTTCAACACTGGCCTGCTTCTGCTATCATCCTCAGTATCTCATTTTTTACTTCATTATTTTTATTTTTACCCGCTGCATTTTTAATGATTACCGGAGATACAGAACTCAAAAAGAGCAGGAGTGCAGTTATTTTCGGAATTTTTGGCGCCCTGTTATATATGACAGGCATGCTTTTCAGAATTCAGCACTGGCCATTGACGAACGTACTTATCGTCTCAGGTATAGTTACAATCTGCATCGTTGCAATACCATGGTATTCTGTAATAAGATGGAAGACTGAGCAGGCTGTGCAACCTTCTTTTTTATTTATAATTATTGCATGTATGGCTATTGTTGTGCCTGGGGTAATAGTTAACTTCAATTTGCAGGAATCATTTGACAATGGTTATTATATTAACCAGGAAAAAGAGAGTTCATTTTATAAATTCCTTGATAATAATAACATATCTCTAAGGCACAAAATTTCTGATTCTGTAGCATCAGGTAAAGCGGGTGAGATACACCGGAAAACAATTGAACTTGTTACATCAATTGATGATATTCAGATGGCTCTGATGGGAAAAGAACAACATATTGCCCGACATTTAAATCTGGAAGGAACCGATTCCCGGAATGTGTCTGAAAACACGATAGCCGAAAGAGTAAAGCAATATGATCAAGACCTTAGACAACTTGCACCTCTGGCCGATGAAAGTATACTGAACATGCTCACATGTCATCAGTTGTTCTCTGATCAGAATGCCTCTGTTTTATTACAGATTCAATCATTGAATCTTCTAAAAACAAGCATACTTGCTGCCGAATCGGTTGCTCTGAAATCATTGCTTTCTGAAAATTAAACTGTAAATCCTGAAAAAATGAAACAAAAACTCTATACAACAGGTATTATTAACCTGATCGTTGTGCTTCTCGGGGCAATTTTCAAAATATTCCACTTCCCGGGTGCAGGGATACTGCTTACAATTGGTCTTGTATCATTCGTGCTTCTGTATATTCCTGCGGCTCTTATCAATATTTACAGGCACTCTCAGGATAAAAACAGCCGCATACTATATATAGTAGCAGGATTAACATGTTTCCTTGTTTTTACTGCAATGTTATTCAAGATACAGCACTGGCCATTTGCGGGAGCGCTGCTTGTAATTGCACTTCCTTTTCCTTATGTTGTATTTCTGCCTGTATTCCTTATTGTGACTTCAAGGAATAATCAGTTCAGTATTTATAAAACAGTAGCCGTTTTACTCCTGCTTGCACTCAATTCAGTATTCAGTGCGCTATTATCATTGAATGTTGCCAAGCAGAAAGTAGATGAAAGCATCTTATTTTCTCATGAGATCAACAACGTAAAAATGTCTGTAACAGGGACCTTTGACAAAGCTGGTGAATCGCCTGTCTTAGCCGGAATTGATTCAGTTCTGAAAGTAATAGATGAATACCAGGGTGCGATCCTGAAATACAATGGATTAACAGAAAGTGAATGGAACAATAATCCTGAAAAGCTTATAAACGCCGATTCCCGGACGGCAATTCAGATGTCATTAAACAATTATTCGGAACTAAATGATGGGAAGAAACTCCGGAATGCATTAAACAGCCTTGTTTCTAATGCTCGTTCAACAGAAGGATATAAAGAAATGGCGAAAGTTATTGCAGAAATGGCTGAATTGCCTGATTACTCTGAAAATAAAGACAATTTTGATTTATATTTCTCAAATAACTTCCAGGTCTGGACACTTGTATATCTCGACAGGCTTGAAACAAATCTCAGGCTGATAAGGGTATCAGTAATCTGAGATTTATTTGCCTGATCTGAAGAAAGTTCATAACTTGCTTTGTCTTACTGCAATTATGAATGATCAGTGGCCGTGTAAAACAATGGTTTGGATATACGAGGAAGGAGAGAAGAGCTTCCCTCATGTTAATAATCCTGATAATTATTGTACTGATTATCAGGATTATTCTTCCTGATAAGAAAATTGAAGTAGTTGATTTAACGTCTCAGCTTTTTACAGATTCAGGTTCCAGGACTGAAGGAACCACTCCGGACAAGGAGGACTTTGTTTCCTTTGATCCGAATAAAGCGCCTTATGATACTCTCGTAAAAGCGGGATTCAGAGATGATGTGGCTGGAAGAATTATCGCTTACAGAAAAAAGGGGGGAAGATTCAGAGAACCGTCTGATATCAGACGTATTTATGGTCTCGATTCAACCAGCGCTTCAGATATAATTCCGAATATCAGAATTCAGAGTTACACTGATTCAACACAATTTCAGAAACGCACCGTTCTTGAGCTGAACAGGTGTGATTCAGCAATGCTCGAAAGATTGCCCGGAATCGGACCCGTTCTTTCATCACGAATAATCAGGTACAGGAATTTAACAGGCGGATTCATTTCAGTTGAGCAACTGAAAGAAGTTTACGGGTTATCCTCAGAGACATTTGAGAAGATCAGGCCCTTGATTACAGCCGATACTGCTCTTGTGCGAAAGACCAACCTAAATGAAGCAGATTACGGAGAATTGATCCATCTTCCGTACCTGAAAAGATATCAGGTCACGGACATACTCAATTTCCGTAAGCTTGAAGGCAGGATAAACAGTCTTGACGATCTTGTAAAAAATCATATACTGACAGACTCAATTGCAAAAAAAATAAAGCCGTATACACGCTTCTGAAATATAAATTCTTTTATAATAAATGTCTTGTTTCTCATTCTTTTATTCGTTAAATTTATAAGATCAGGTTTGAGAGATTTTATTGTGATTATGCTCTAAAAAACTATACCTATGAACAATTTTAATCCTTAATTCTTTTGAAATTCTTATTTATATTTCTACATTTGCGCCTCAATTTAAACCGAACAGAATTAATATGATCATTGTACCATTAAAAGAAGGCGAAAACATAGAAAGAGCTCTGAAGAAATTCAAAAGGAAATTTGAAAAAACAGGTGTGATCCGTGAACTGAGATCACGTCAGGCTTTTGTTAAGCCTTCAGTACGTCGCAGGGAAGAAATCAAGAAGGCTATGTACGTTCAGAAGTTGCAGGAGAACGAAGAATAGATTCTTACTGCTTCTTTATTATTTAACTTACAGGTAAGGTTCCTTCATGACTCACAAGGAATCATTCCTTAGGTATCTTGAGACGGAAAAGCGGTATTCACCGCATACGGTCAGATCATATTCAAACGACCTTGACCATTTTTTTTCTTTTTTAACATCCGAGGGTCTTGGTACTGACCCGACAATCGTTACACCAGCTGAAATACGTCGATGGCTTGGTTCATTGCTCGACAGCAGGAATCTCTCCAAAATAAGTGAAGTCAGCGTTCACAGGAGAATATCATGCCTAAGGGTTTTCTACCGGTATCTCAGGAAAGAAGGCATAATGAAGAATGATCCACTTGTAAATGTTTCTCTTCCAAGAAAGAAAAAGACGCTTCCTGTATTTATCGAGGAGAAAGATCTTGGAAAGCTTTACAGCAATGTAGAATTCGCGGATGATTATGAAGGCGTAAGGGATATTACGATCCTTGAGACGCTTTTTCTTACAGGAATGAGAAGAGCCGAGCTCATAGGTTTAAAAAATGAGGATGTGGATCTTTCAGAGTGTACGTTGAAAGTCACCGGAAAACGCAATAAACAAAGAATAATACCTGTTGTTGATCCTTTAAAGCGACGGCTTGTGGAATTTCAGAAGGTGCGGAATGATATTAAACGACCAATTGCAGGAGACTGGTTTTTTATAACTGAAAAAGGGAATAAACTGTATGATAAACTCGTTTATAATACAGTGAACAAATATTTACGTATGATCACTACAGCCGACAGGAAGAGCCCTCATGTTCTGAGACATACTTTTGCGACACATATGCTTAACAGAGGCGCTGATCTGAATTCAATCAGGGAACTTCTGGGGCATGCCAACTTGTCAGCAACACAGATTTATACACATAACACTTTTACACGGCTGAAGCAGATATATACTGATTTTCATCCCAGGGAACATGATAGCAGGAGAAAGAAGGAAAGACAATAGGATAGCCCCTTACAGGGGCCAGTGTTAACCAAATATTGATAGGAGGTACTATTATGAACGTTCAGATTCATTCGGTCAGGTTCGATGCCGATAAAAGGCTGATAGATTTTATTCATCAGAAGCTGAGCAAGCTTACACAGGTGGGTGAGGACATAGTCAATGCCGAAGTTTTTCTCAGGCTTGACAACGATCTTGAACGAGAAAACAAAATAAGTGAAATACGTCTTGAATTGCCGGGTGGGCCTTTATTTGCAAGGAAGCAGAGCAAAACATTCGAGGAAGCTATGGACGGAGCAATAGATGCTATCAAGAAACAGATTACTAAGCTGAAGGAAAAGAAGAGAGGTGTCTGAAATTTCTGTTCAGAAAAATACAAAGATTTATTTTGAATTATAAAATATAAATTCATACATTTGCAAACCGTTTTTTGAGGGTATAATGTACATCAGGACGGGCGTTCTTTAAATTGCCGATGTAGCTCAGTTGGCCAGAGCAGCTGATTTGTAATCTGCAGGTCGGGGGTTCGAATCCCTTCATCGGCTCTTTAAGATATTGTAAGATGTATGTCTTTTGAGAAGACATCTGTTTGAAGGGGGGAGATACCAAAGCGGCCAACTGGGGCAGACTGTAAATCTGCTGGCTAATGCCTTCGTAGGTTCGAATCCTGCTCTCCCCACAACGAACAGATAATTTTCTCCTGGACGATATCAGGCGGGAGTAGCTCATCCCGATAGCTATCGGGAGGTAGAGCTTAGCCGCTTTGTGAATGTTATTTGGAATTATGAATGCGGGAGTAGCTCAGTTGGTAGAGCATTAGCCTTCCAAGCTAAGGGTCGCGGATTCGAGCTCCGTCTCCCGCTCAACTTATTTGAGGCCAGAGTAGCTCAGGGGTAGAGCACTTCCTTGGTAAGGAAGGGGTCGGGGGTTCAATTCCCCCCTCCGGCTCAACAAGGATTAAAATTTTTAACTGATTATAGATAAACTTTAATTTTAATACGCTTGGAGTTATGGCAAAAGAAAAATTTGACAGGTCGAAACCGCATGTAAACATTGGTACAATCGGTCACGTTGACCATGGTAAGACCACCCTGACGGCAGCTATCACTATGGTTCTTGCCAAAAAAGGACTCTCTGAAGTCAGGGATTTTGATTCAATCGATAATGCCCCTGAGGAAAAAGAAAGAGGTATTACAATTAACACTGCTCACGTAGAGTATCAGACAGCAAAACGTCACTATGCACACGTTGACTGTCCGGGTCACGCTGACTATATTAAGAACATGGTTACAGGTGCCGCCCAGATGGATGGCGCTATTCTTGTTGTAGCAGCTGATGACGGCCCAATGCCTCAGACACGTGAACATATCCTTCTTGCTCACCAGGTTAGTGTTCCCAGAATTCTGGTGTTCATGAATAAAGTTGATATGGTTGACGATCCCGAACTTCTTGACCTTGTTGAAATGGAAGTACGTGATCTTCTGAACTTTTATAAATTCGACGGCGACAATGCTCCTGTAATTCGTGGTTCAGCACTTGGCGCTATGAATGGCGAGGCTAAATGGGAAGATAAAGTTATGCAGCTTATGGATGCTGTTGACGAGTATATTCCAATTCCGCCACGTGAAAATGAAAAACCATTCCTGATGCCGGTTGAAGACGTGTTCTCAATCACTGGACGCGGTACAGTTGCAACAGGTCGTATTGAAACAGGTGTTGTTATTACAGGCGATGAGCTTGAGCTTATTGGTCTTGGCGCAGCAAAAAGAAAATCAGTATGTACCGGTGTTGAAATGTTCCGTAAGATCCTCGACAGGGGTGAAGCCGGCGACAACGTAGGTCTGCTTCTCCGCGGTGTTGAGAAAACTGAGATCAAGAGAGGTATGGTTCTTGCAAAACCAGGTTCAATCACTCCTCATACAAAGATCAAAGCTGAGGTTTACGTACTTAAGAAAGAAGAAGGTGGTCGCCACACTCCTTTCCACAACAAGTATCGCCCGCAGTTCTACATCAGAACTCTTGACATTACAGGAGAGATTACGCTTCCTGAAGGAACAGAGATGGTGATGCCTGGTGATAATGTTACAATCACAGTTGATCTTATTTATCCCGTTGCTATCAATGTTGGTCTCCGTTTTGCTATCCGTGAAGGTGGCAGGACAGTTGGAGCAGGTCAGGTTACTGCAATACTTGAGTAAGCAACTGGTTCTTAATACAATAATGTGTGGAGACACAATGAATTGTGTCTCCACCAATATAATATAATAAAAACACGGGTGTAGCTCAGTTGGTAGAGCACTGGTCTCCAAAACCAGGTGTCGGGAGTTCGAGTCTCTCCTCCCGTGCGAAAAGAAAGTTGTTATGAGTCTAAAAGGATATTTTAAGGAATCTTACACGGAACTTGTTCATAAAGTGACCTGGCCAACGTGGAATGAGTTACAGAACAGCGCTGTTCTCGTTATGGTTGCAACACTTATCATTGCTCTGCTTGTAGCCGGCGTTGATTTTGTTTTTAGCCGCTCAATGCAATTCATTTATAGTTTGTTATATTAAACTACAGGAGAAGGTTCCAATGAGTGAGAATATAAAGAAGTGGTACGTGCTTCGGGCTATCGGTGGTAAAGAAAAGAAAGTAAAGGAATACATCGATAACGAAGTGGCACGCCTGAACCTCGGAGAATATGTCTCACAGGTACTGATTCCTACTGAAAAAGTTTACCAGATCAGATCAGGAAAGAAAATAAGCAAAGAGCGTACATTCTTTCCCGGATATGTTTTAGTCGAAGCAATACTTGTCGGTGAAATACCCCATCTTCTCAGAAATGTACCAAATGTAATCGGTTTTCTGGGTTCCCAGGACGGAGAGCCTGTACCACTCAGAAAATCAGAAATTAACAGGATACTTGGAAAAGTTGATGAACTCAACGCAAGCGATGAGGAACTTAACGTTCCATTCTTTGTCGGAGAGTCAGTGAAAGTTATCGATGGTCCGTTCAATAGTTTCACCGGCATTATTGAAGAGGTAAATGAAGAAAAGAAAAAGCTTAAAGTTATGGTCAAGATTTTCGGAAGAAAAACACCGCTTGAGCTTAGTTTTATGCAGGTTGAAAAAGAGAATTAAGAATAACTGAAGAAATTGATGGTTATAATAACTATAATGCTTCCTGAATGACCGTCAAGCTCTCGCAATAAATACGCAAATTTAAAATTATGGCAAAAGAAGTTGCTGGACTTATTAAGTTACAGATCAAAGGCGGGGCAGCTAATCCATCACCACCTGTAGGACCTGCACTTGGTTCTAAAGGTGTAAATATTATGGATTTCTGTAAGCAGTTTAATGCCAGGACCCAGGATAAAGCAGGAAAGGTTATCCCGGTTGTAATTACGGTTTATAGTGACAAGTCATTCGATTTCGTTACTAAAACTCCACCGGTAGCCGTTCAACTCCTAGAAGTCTCTAAAGCAAAGAAGGGTTCTCAGGAACCTAACCGCGATAAGGTGGCTTCAGTAACCTGGGACCAGGTAAAGTCAATTGCTGAAGATAAAATGCAGGATCTTAATTGTTTTACAGTTGATTCCGCAATGAAGATGGTAGCTGGTACAGCCAGAAGTATGGGAATAACAGTGAAAGGTGATTCCCCGTTAAAATAATTAATTAAAGAAAAATGACTAAACTTACCAGGAATCAGAAGTTTGCCCTTGAAAAACTGGAAAAGGACAGGCTTTATACATTGAAAGAAGCATCTTCTCTGGTCAAAGAAATGACCAAAACTAAATTCGATGCTTCAGTTGATCTGGATGTAAGGTTAGGTATAGATCCAAGGAAATCCAACCAGATGGTCCGCGGTGTTGTTTCTCTTCCTCACGGTACAGGTAAGCAGACACGTGTTCTCGTTCTCTGCACACCCGACAAGGAAAAGGAAGCTACCGAATCAGGAGCTGATTTTGTTGGTCTTGACGACTATGTCGAAAAGATCAAAGGAGGATGGACTGATGTGGATGTTATCATAACCATGCCATCCGTGATGGGAAAAGTCGGTCAGTTAGGAAGAATACTTGGTCCGCGAGGTTTGATGCCTAACCCTAAGAGTGGTACAGTTACCATGGAAATAGGAAAGGCTGTCAAGGAAGTGAAGCAGGGCAAGATTGATTTCAAAGTCGATAAGAGTGGAATCATCCATGCCTCTATTGGAAAGGTCTCATTTGAACCAAATAAGATCGCTGAGAACGCTAAAGAATTCATCTCAATGGTTAACAAGCTCAAACCGGCTGCCGCTAAAGGTACCTACATTAAGAGCATGTATATCTCCAGCACGATGAGCCCCGGCGTAAAGATCGATCCCAAAGGTCTTGAAGATTAATTTATCAGATTAAAAATCTTAAGAAAAATGAGACGCGAAGAAAAAAATGCTATCATAGAAACCCTATCTGAAAGATTAAAGGAATACAATCACTTTTATCTGACTGACACTGCTGAGCTCAACGCTGAAGATACAAGCGCACTTAGGAGAAAATGCTTCGAAAACGACATCAGGCTTGTTGTTGTTAAGAATACACTTCTCAAAAGAGCTCTCGAACAAACCGGAGTTAACTTTGAAGAACTGTTTCCGGTTCTGAAGGGAACTACGTCCATCATGTTTACAAATAACGGAAATAGTCCTGCAAAACTTATTAAGGAATTCCGCAAAGAACATGATAAACCTGTACTGAAAGGAGCTTACGTTCAGGAGTCGGTTTACCTCGGCGACAATATGCTTGATGCACTTGTCACTGTGAAAACACGAGAGGAACTCATCGGCGAAATTATCACGCTGCTGCAGTCACCGGCTAAAAACGTTATTTCAGCCCTTCAATCAGGTGGAAATAAATTACATGGTGTTCTTGAAACACTCTCTAAAAAAGCTGAATAAAAATTAAACACTCTTAAAAATCAATAAAATGGCAGATCTGAAAAAATTTGCAGAAGAACTGGTAAACTTATCTGTTAAAGAAGTAAACGAACTGGCAAAAATACTGAAAGAAGAATATGGTATTGAGCCTGCTGCAGCTGCAGTCGCTATTGCCGGTCCGGCAGCTGGCGGTGATGCACCTAAAGCTGAAGAAAAATCATCATTCGATGTTATTCTCAAAAATGCAGGTGGCCAGAAACTCCAGATTGTAAAATTAGTTAAGGATATCACCGGACTTGGCCTTAAAGAAGCTAAAGCAGTAGTTGACTCTGCTCCCGCTCCCGTTAAGGAAGGTGTTTCCAAGGAAGAAGCTGAGAACATCAAGAATCAGTTGACTGAAGCTGGAGCTGAAGTTGAACTTAAATAAGTTTACCTGGTTCCCCAGGCAATTTATACAGGTTTAGTCCCGGCTTTTTCGGGACTAAGCCTTTCGTTCTTTAAATTATAAGTTCACTTAATCTTTTTTTTAAATGTCCTCAAAATATACCGAAAGAATAAGTTTCGCTTCCAGGGTTAATCAGTTACATTACCCTGATTTCCTGGAAATTCAGTTAAAATCCTTCGGAGAGTTCTTCCAGCTTGGAACGACTCCCGAGAACAGG
This sequence comes from Bacteroidales bacterium, assembly GCA_036261265.1. Classification (GTDB taxonomy): domain Bacteria; phylum Bacteroidota; class Bacteroidia; order Bacteroidales; family VadinHA17; genus LD21. The sequence goes on along the minus strand of DATALC010000057.1, from coordinate 21,624 downwards.
AAAAAAGAAGGACTGTTTAAAGTCTTTACAGAAAACTTCCCCATTACTGATACAAGAAACAATTTCGTACTTGAATTTCTTGACTATTATATTGACCCTCCGCGTTATACTATCGAGGAATGCATCGAACGCGGTTTAACATTCAGTGTCCCGCTAAAAGCTAAACTAAAACTCTACTGCACCGATCCGGAGCATGAGGATTTTGATACTGTTATCCAGGATGTATATCTCGGAACAGTTCCCTACATGACTGAACGTGCAACGTTCGTTATCAACGGCGCTGAGAGAGTTGTTGTTTCACAGCTTCACAGATCCCCCGGGGTCTTCTTCGGGCAGAGCATTCATGCTAACGGAACCAAACTGTATTCCGCAAGGATAATACCGTTCAAAGGTTCCTGGATAGAGTTCGCTACCGACATTAACAATGTCATGTATGCATATATCGACAGGAAAAAGAAACTGCCGGTAACAACCCTTCTTCGTGCAATCGGTTTCGAGAGCGATAAGCAGATTCTCGAGATATTTAATCTCGCAGAAGAACATAAAGTTTCAAAGACAAACGTTAAAAAGCTTGTCGGAAGAAAACTCGCTGCAAGAGTTCTTAAAACCTGGGTTGAAGATTTTGTTGATGAGGATACAGGCGAAGTTGTTTCAATTGAACGTAATGAAGTAATACTCGACAGGGAAACTGTAATCGAAAATGATCATGTCGATCTTATTGTCGATTCAGGAGCAAAAGCTATCCTCCTCCATAAGGAAGATACAAGCCTGTCGGATTATGCTATAATATATAATACGCTTCAGAAAGATCCCTGCAACTCTGAAAAAGAGGCAGTGATCTATATCTACCGTCAGCTGCGTAATGCAGAACCACCCGATGAAGCAACAGCACGCGATGTAATCGACAAGCTGTTCTTCTCCGACAAAAGATACGATCTTGGTGAAGTCGGACGATACAGGATAAATAAAAAGCTCGGACTCGAGACAGACATGAGCACAAAAATCCTCACTCGCGAGGATATAATTAAGATCATCGGCTATCTCATCGAGCTTATTAATTCAAAAACTGAAGTTGACGATATCGATCACCTCAGCAACAGAAGGGTACGTACAGTCGGCGAACAGCTATATGCACAATTCGGCGTTGGTCTTGCCCGTATGGCTAGAACAATCCGTGAAAGAATGAATGTAAGGGATAACGAAGTATTCACACCCGTTGACCTGATTAACTCGAAGACTCTTTCTTCTGTTATAAATTCATTCTTCGGGACTAACCAGCTTTCACAATTCATGGATCAGACAAACCCGCTTGCTGAAATGACAAACAAGCGCCGTATGTCTGCCCTGGGACCTGGCGGTCTCTCACGCGAAAGAGCCGGTTTTGAGGTCAGGGATGTTCACTATACTCACTATGGCCGTCTTTGCCCGATTGAAACTCCTGAAGGACCAAACATCGGTCTTATTTCCTCCCTGTGTATTTTTGCAAAGGTAAATGAGCTTGGTTTCATAGAAACACCTTACAGAAAAGTAATCCACAACGGAGATCCCGACAAGCCTGAGGCTAAAGTTGACTTTTCCGCAGAGGGAGTTGTGTGGCTCAGCGCCGAGGAAGAAGAGAAAAAAATGATTGCACAGGCAAATGCTCCCCTGAAAAACGACGGAACATTCGAGAATAACAGGGCAAAATGCCGTTATGAAGCCGACTATCCGTTTATTGAAGTCGATAAGGTTGACCTCATGGACGTAGCTCCGAATCAGATTGCCTCAATAGCTGCATCACTTATCCCGTTCCTTGAACACGATGATGCCAACAGGGCATTGATGGGATCGAACATGATGCGCCAGGCAGTTCCGCTAATCAACCCGGAAGCTCCTATCGTCGGCACAGGCCTCGAGGCCCAGGTTATAACCGACAGCAGGATCCTTTATGTTGCAGAAGGAGACGGAGTCGTTGATTATGTCGACTCAAATGAAATTGTAATCAGATATACACGTACTGACGAGGAGAAATTTGTAAGCTTTGATGATGATATCAAACGTTACACTCTCCCGAAATATAAGAAAACAAACCAGAACACCTGTATCAACCTGACTCCTGTCGTAAGGAAAGGTGAAAAGGTTGTGAAAGGCCAGGTTCTCACTGAAGGGTACGGTACAAAAGAAGGAGAACTTGCTCTTGGAAGGAACCTGAAAGTGGCTTTCATGCCATGGAAAGGATATAACTTTGAGGATGCAATCGTGATCTCCGAGAAAGTTGTTCAGGAAGATTACTTTACTTCAGTACACATTGACGAATACCAGCTTGAAGTTCGCGATACAAAACGCGGTCTTGAAGAGCTTACATCCGATATCCCTAACGTCAGCGAGGAAGCAACAAAGAACCTCGATGAGAATGGTCTTATAAGGATTGGAGCGCATATTCGTCCGGGTGATATTCTTATTGGAAAGATTACGCCAAAAGGTGAATCTGATCCTTCACCTGAAGAAAAACTTCTGCGTGCAATCTTCGGTGATAAAGCCGGTGATGTTAAAGATGCTTCATTGAAAGCAGGCCCGTCGCTCGAAGGTGTTGTGATTGATAAAAAACTCTTCACAAGGGCTATCAAGGACAGGAAAGCAAAAGCAGTTGAGAAGCCTCTTCTCGATAAGATCGAAACCGATTTTAACCGTAGCGTAGAGGAACTGAAAGCACGTCTTGTTGATAAGCTTTTCATTCTTGTAAATGGCAAAACATCACAGGGTGTCAAAGATTACCTGAACGTTGATGTTATTCCCAAGGGAAGCAAATTCACCCTGAAACAGCTTCAGGAGATCGATTTCCTTAATATCAATCCAAACAAATGGACTACTGATAAAAAGAAAAACGATCAGATAAAAGAGCTGCTTCACAATTATATAATTAAGTTCAAAGAAATCGATGGTGTTTACAAACGTAAGAAATACAATATCACCATCGGTGATGAGCTGCCTGCAGGTATCGTTCGCCTTGCAAAGGTTTATATAGCCAAGAAACGTAAAGTTAAAGTTGGTGATAAAATGGCAGGTCGACATGGTAATAAGGGTATTGTTGCAAGAATCGTACGTGCTGAAGACATGCCGTTCCTTGAGGACGGAACTCCTGTCGATATAGTTCTTAACCCGCTTGGCGTGCCTTCTCGTATGAACCTGGGACAGATATATGAGACTGTTCTTGGCTGGGCAGGTCAGAAACTTGGGGTGAAGTTCGCCACACCGATATTTGATGGGGCCACAATCAACCAGATCACTGAGTATACGGAAAAAGCAGGTATTCCTAAATTCGGAAAAACTTACCTGTACGACGGCGGAACCGGTCAGAGATTCGACCAGCCCGCAACAGTCGGGATAATCTACATGCTCAAGCTCGGTCACATGGTTGACGACAAGATGCACGCAAGATCAATCGGACCTTACTCTCTCATCACACAGCAGCCTCTCGGCGGTAAAGCACAGTTCGGAGGCCAGAGATTTGGTGAAATGGAGGTCTGGGCTCTCGAAGCATTCGGGGCGGCTCACATTCTCCAGGAGATACTTACAATCAAGTCTGATGATGTTGTAGGTCGTGCAAAAGCCTATGAGGCAATCGTTAAAGGTGAACCTATGCCGCAACCAGGCATACCTGAATCACTCAACGTTCTCCTCCATGAGCTTCGCGGCCTCGGACTAAGCGTGATACTTGACTAACTATTATTTTCAGAATAAATAAATTCAAAATATGTCATTCAGAAGAGATAACAAAACAAAAACAAGTTACTCGAAGATCTCAATAGGACTGGCTTCACCTGAAGAAATACTTGACCGTTCAAGCGGTGAGGTTCTGAAGCCTGAAACGATAAACTACCGTACTTACAAGCCGGAACGCGATGGCTTGTTCTGCGAAAGAATCTTCGGTCCTGTGAAAGATTACGAGTGCCATTGCGGAAAGTACAAGAGAATCCGCTACAAAGGGATTGTTTGCGACCGTTGCGGTGTTGAAGTGACTGAGAAAAAGGTCCGCCGTGAAAGAATGGGACATATATCGCTGGTTGTTCCTGTTGCTCACATCTGGTATTTCCGTTCACTTCCGAATAAAATCGGTTATCTTCTGGGGCTTCCCACAAAGAAGCTGGATTCGATAATTTACTACGAAAGATACGTTGTAATTAATCCCGGTATAAAGGCTGTTGACGGTGTAAAATACCTTGATTTTCTTACAGAAGAGGAATATCTCGAGATAATTGAATCTCTTCCAAAGGAAAATCAATACCTCGAGGATGGTCATCCCGACAAGTTCGTGGCTGACATGGGTGCCGAAGCGCTTTATAAGCTCCTGAGCCGCATCGACCTCGATGAAATGTCCTATTCACTTCGTCACAGGGCAAATACTGAGACTTCACAGCAGCGTAAAAATGAAGCTCTCAAGAGACTTCAGGTTGTTGAAGCTTTCAGGGATTCAAAACAGGTGAACAAGCCTGAGTGGATGATAATAAAGGTTGTTCCTGTTATTCCACCCGAGCTCAGACCTCTTGTACCTCTCGACGGCGGCCGTTTCGCAACGAGCGACCTCAATGACCTTTATCGCAGGGTCATAATCAGGAATAATCGTCTTAAAAGACTCATCGAAATCAAAGCTCCTGAAGTCATTCTCAGAAATGAAAAACGTATGTTGCAGGAAGCTGTTGATTCATTGTTCGATAACTCAAGGAAAGCAAATGCTGTTAAAACTGACGCCAATCGTCCCCTCAAATCCTTAAGCGACAGTCTTAAAGGAAAGCAGGGAAGGTTTCGTCAGAACCTTCTTGGTAAAAGGGTTGACTATTCGGCACGTTCGGTTATCGTCGTTGGTCCTGAACTCGGATTACATGAATGCGGTCTTCCCAAGGACATGGCTGCAGAGCTTTATAAGCCCTTTATTATACGTAAGCTCATCGAACGCGGTATTGTAAAGACTGTTAAATCTGCAAAGAAGATAGTTGACAGGAAGGACCCTGTAGTATGGGATATTCTTGAAAACGTTCTTAAGGGACATCCTGTTCTTCTTAACCGTGCTCCTACATTGCACAGGTTAGGTATACAGGCATTCCAGCCTAAACTCATTGAAGGCAAGGCAATTCAGCTTCACCCTCTCGTATGTACGGCGTTCAACGCTGACTTTGACGGTGACCAGATGGCTGTTCACCTTCCTCTCGGGAACCATGCAATTCTTGAAGCCCAGATGCTTATGCTGGCTTCTCACAACATTCTTAACCCTGCAAATGGCGCCCCGATAACCGTTCCGTCTCAGGATATGGTGCTTGGACTGTATTATATAACAAAGGGCAGAAAGGGTACTGCAACAGAAAAAGTAAGAGGTGAAGGAGTAGTATTTTATTCACCGCAGGAAGTTAATATAGCATATAATGAAGGCAAAGTCGACCTTCATGCTCATATAAAGGTAAAGGTTAATGACCGGGTTGATGGCCAGATGGTTAACCATCTCATTGAAACAACGGTCGGCAGGGTTATTTTTAACCAGTATGTACCCGAAGAAGTTGGATACATAAATGAGATTCTTACAAAGAAATCCCTGAGAGATATAATAGGTCGCGTTCTTAAGGCAGCAGGTACTGCAAAGACAGCCGACTTCCTCGATGCTATCAAGAACCTTGGATTTAATTCTGCGTTCAGAGGTGGTTTGTCGTTCAACCTTGATGATGTTATCATTCCGGAGGAAAAGACAAAATTCGTCAATGAAGGTTATGAACAGGTTGAAGAAGTGCTCAACAACTACAGCATGGGATTCATAACGAATAACGAACGTTACAACCAGATAATTGACATCTGGACCCATGTTAACGCCCGCCTGACGCAGACACTCATGAAACAGCTTTCTACTGATAAGCAGGGTTTCAACTCGGTTTACATGATGCTTGACTCCGGCGCAAGGGGTTCAAAAGAACAGATCCGTCAGCTCTCTGGTATGAGGGGACTTATGGCAAAACCACAGAAATCAGGATCAACAGGTTCTGAAATCATTGAGAACCCGATCCTTTCCAACTTTAAGGAAGGACTGTCAGTTCTTGAATACTTCATATCAACACACGGTGCACGTAAAGGTCTTGCAGATACAGCTCTTAAAACTGCAGATGCCGGTTATCTTACACGCCGTCTCGTTGACGTTTCACAGGATGTGATTATAAATGAGGACGATTGCGGAACTCTCCGTGGTCTCGTTGCAACTGCTATCAAGAAAAATGAGGAAGTTGTTGAAACTCTCTATGAAAGGATCCTTGGACGTACAACAGTTCACAACGTTTATCACCCGCTTACAGGCGAGCTTATTGTTGAGGCCGGCCAGGAGCTTACAGAGGATATCTCGAAGAAAATTGAGGATTCACCCATTGAACAGGTAGAGATCCGTTCGGTTCTTACATGCGAATCTAAGAAAGGTGTCTGTGCAAAATGCTACGGACGAAATCTTTCAACAGGACGCATGGTCGAAAGGGGAGAAGCTGTCGGAGTTATTGCTGCACAGAGTATCGGTGAACCGGGAACACAGCTTACACTTCGTACATTCCACGTAGGAGGTACCGCTTCGAACATTACTACAGAATCGAGGATAGTAGCCAGATATGGTGGTATAGCTGAGATAGACGAACTCAGAACAGTTCCCAAGAAAGACCCTGAAAAAGGCGACATCGAGATTGTTATCGGACGTCTTGCAGAACTCAGGATCATTGACAGGAAAACTAATATTGCTCTTACTACTCATACAATTCCTTACGGATCAAAGCTTTATATAAAATCCGGACAGGAGATTGAAAAAGGTAAGCTCATCTGCGAATGGGATCCTTTTAATGCCGTTATCATTTCCGAGCTGAGCGGTAAAGTTGCATACGACTACCTCATTGAAGGTATTACCTTCCGTGAAGAATCGGATGAGCAAACAGGATTCAAGGAGAAAGTTATTATTGAGAGCAGGGATAAGACAAAGAACCCGGCTATAAAGGTGATGGGTCCTAAAGGTGAGGAATTAAGAGTGTACAACCTGCCCGTTGGATCACATCTTGTTGTTGATACCGACGCAATGATCGAAGCAGGAGATATTCTTGCAAAGATTCCGCGTGCTGTTGGTAAATCAGGTGACATCACCGGAGGTCTTCCACGTGTAACTGAGCTCTTCGAAGCCCGTAACCCGTCGAACCCGGCTATTGTTTCTGAAATCGATGGTGAAGTATCATTCGGAAAGATAAAAAGAGGTAACAGGGAAATTGCAATCAAATCAAAGACAGACGAGATTAAAAAATACCTTGTTCCACTGTCAAAACAGATACTTGTACAGGAAAACGATTATGTGAAAGCCGGTACACCACTTTCTGATGGAGCTATAACTCCATCTGACATTCTCTCGATAAAGGGTCCCACAAAAGTGCAGGAGTACATTGTAAACGAGATCCAGGAAGTTTATCGTCTTCAGGGTGTTAAGATCAATGACAAGCATTTTGAGATCATAGTACGTCAGATGATGCGTAAGGTTGAGATCGTCGACCCGGGTGATACAAAATTCCTTGAAAAACAGGTTGTTGATAAGCTTGAATTCATGGATGAGAACGACTGGATCTACGGAAAGAAAGTTGTTGCTGAAGCCGGTGATTCACAGACTCTTAAGCCAGGTATGATTATATCATCCCGTAAATTGAGGGATGAGAATTCAATGCTCAAGCGCCGCGACCTTAAAGTGGTGGAAGCAAGAGATGCAGTTCCTGCAACTTCAAGCCAGGTTCTCCAGGGTATAACACGTGCTTCCCTTCAGACAAAGAGCTTCTTCTCGGCTGCTTCATTCCAGGAAACAACAAAGGTTCTTAATGAAGCTGCAATACTTGGAAAGATCGACAAGCTTGAAGGTCTTAAGGAGAATGTAATTGTCGGTCACCTTATCCCTGCCGGAACAGGTCAGCGCCTTTACAATGGTATCATTGTCGGATCGCTTGAAGAATACGAGAATCTTGTAGGCGTCGACCAGGAACAGGAGAAAGCAGTAACTGAAAAGTAATTAAATCAAATAAACATGGCAGATCCCAAAAACACACAGATCAATATTGAACTGAATGATGAAGTAGCACAGGGTACTTATTCAAATCTTGCTATAATAACACATTCATCTTCAGAATTCGTTATTGACTTTGTCAGGTTAATGCCGGGTATTCCCAAGGCTCAGGTTAAGTCGAGAATCATTCTTACACCCGAGCATGCGAAAAGACTCGTGGCAGCCCTGCAGGACAATATCGATAAGTATGAAGCTGTAAACGGCCCAATAAAGGAAGTTAAGGGATCCGGGCCATTAATGCCAATGAATTTTGGCGGTCCAACTGCCCAGGCGTAAACACAATAATACATTTTTAAAAACCCTTCTTTGCTTAAGCTTTGAAGGGTTTTTTTATGCCTTCAGGAGCCCTGAGGCAATTGAGGCAGAAGCGTAACCCACAAATTTGCAATTCATCAAAATAAAGGGTTACTTTGCAACGTTTATTAAACGAAATTGTGAAATTCTCCCAGATGATTACAAAGGTTTTAAGAAAGATATTAATTACACTGATTATAGTTGCCCCGGTTTTCACTGTTTCTGATTGCAAGAAGCAGGTAAAATGCGGCTGTGACGGAGACGTTGTGCTCACTCTCAACAGAGCACAGGCAAAAGTCATTTTTGATTCTGATGGCTCCAACATCACATTTTATCTTGTAAATGATCTCTACTCACCATTTTATTTATGTAATCCGCACGAGATGTTTCCAAAACTCTCTGAAGTGAATTCTGGCGATATAATGCTTGTTTCCGGAGACGCTTTCTGGGAATGCAATTATGTTTATCAATCAAGTAATTATTCATATATGAGCAGTATGCGCCGTGTATACCAGTTCCAGGCAACTGATATTTTTGTAGATCTTTACGGGAAAGACAAAACAACACCCGCTCAATAATCAGGACTTCTTAATTCATTCAATCATTCATTCATTCACTAACAAGCTTTCGGATAGATGCATTTTTTGTATCTTTCTGAAAAATTTTCTCATTGAAGAAACTGCACATATCATTTGCAGGGGCCGGAAAAGTCGGAGGCGCACTTGCCAGAAAGCTTTACGAATCCGGTCATTCAATTGACATTGTATTTTCAAGGACTGAAAAAACTGGAAATCTGATTGCTGATGCCGTAAAGGCTTCATGGTCGGACAAACCTGTTTTTCCGCAGTCAACAGATATTATCTTTATCTGTGTTTCCGACAATTCTCTTGAAGATGTGCTAAAAAGGATCAGATGCAATAACAAGACAATTGTTGCGCACACTGCGGGCAGCTATGGGTTAGACATCTTTCCTCCTGAGATCAGAAGACGTGGTGTGTTTTATCCCCTTCAGACATTCTCGGAAGGAAGGAATTTGAATTTTACAGAAATTCCATTTCTGATTGAAGCTGATAATACAGAAACTTCTGATGCGTTATCAGGTTTAGCTTCATCATTAAGCAGGAATGTTATTTATGCAGATGCACCAAAAAGAAGGCTGATCCATCTCGCAGCAGTTTTTGCCGGCAATTTTACGAATCATATGCTTACAGCCGGTTATGAAATAGCTGAGTCAGCCGGATTTAGCAATGATATTCTTGAACCGCTTATAAAGGAGACAATTTCCAAAGCTCTTGAGCTGGGGCCCGGATCATCCCAGACAGGTCCTGCCTTAAGGAACGATAAAAATACAATAGTAAAACATTATAATCTGCTTCAGGAGTTTCCGGAGTTTCCGGAGTTCCGTTATTTATATGAAGCAGTTACACAATCTATCATAAATTATTATAACAAGAACAAGCGGTGACAAATTTTAAAGAAGATCTGTTGAGGGTCAGGGCATTTGTCTTTGATATTGACGGCGTTCTTTCAATGCAGACAATAAATCTCAACACTTTCGGAGTTCCAAACAGAACAATAAACCTTCGTGATGGTTACGCGTTACAACTGGCTGTTAGAAAGGGCTATCTTGTCGGGATAATATCCGGATGCAGCTCCAAAGAGTATCTTCGCAGACTAAAGCTCCTGGGAGTAAAGGATGTTTTCCTGAATTGCAGATCCAAGATGTTTCAGTTCAATACTTTCCTTAAGAAGCACAATCTTGATAATTCGGAGGTATTGTATATGGGAGACGACATTCCCGATTTTGAGGTAATGAAAGTTGCCGGGATCCCTGTTTGCCCCTCAGATGCGGACAGTGAGATAAAACAAATTTCTTCTTATATTTCCGATAAGAAAGGAGGAGAAGGATGTGTGAGAGATGTTATAGAACAGGTATTAAGACTTCACAATAAATGGATGGATTCAGATGCATTCAACTGGTAGAATAATTAACTTCCTAACCCTCATCAGATGGCGTAACCTGCTGATTGTTGCCGTCACGATGATACTTATGAGATACGCGATCATTCAGCCTTTTGTCAGTAAGACAAATGTTGTTTTAAATAGCGATCCTTCGAGGGAAATTGCAATGAGACTTCAATTTCCGCTTTTCGATTTCATACTTCTTGTACTAGCTACAATGTTTATTACTGCAGGCGGCTATGTTATAAATGATTACTTTGATATAAGGACTGATCTCATAAACAGGGGAAAGGTTATAGTCGGCACAAAAATCCCAAGAAGAACAGCAATGATGTGGCATTTAATCCTGAATGCTGCCGGAGTTATTATAGGGTTCTACATTTCCTGGCGCGCACAGTATTTTATGATGGGAGCGTTATTCCTGATAGTATCAGGACTGCTTTATTTCTATTCGGCCAGTTACAAAAGGCAATTCCTGATTGGAAATCTTCTTGTTGCAATATTAACTGCAGCGGTACCAATGCTTGTTGCCATTTTTGAATGGCCTGCTCTTTACCAGTTCTATGCTGCCAATTCGATCGAAATGCCTGATATAAGTTTTGTGCTTTACTGGCCCGGAGCCTTTGCAGTCTTTGCATTTCTTACAACCTTAACAAGGGAGATTATAAAAGACATCGAAGATTTTGAAGGAGATATTGCATACGGCAGAAATACTCTTCCTGTCGTGCTTGGTATTGCGTCATCGAAAATCATATCTGTTGTTTTGATCGTCATCACATTGATACTGCTTTTCCTTGCCTGGCATTTTTATGTGAATGATATTATTACACTGATATATTTATCATCGACTGTTGTTATACCGATGTTCTTTATAATATTCAGGCTAAGAAAAAGTGCAACTAAGGAAAATCTTCATAGCGCAAGCAACCTGATGAAGGTTGTTATGTTCGGTGGGGTGCTATATGCGATAGTAGTGAAGATAATTCTTACTTATGATCTTTACTGATCGATGTTAACAGACGAACTTAAAAATTTCAGGATAATTCTCGCATCAGGATCTCCAAGAAGGCAGGCTCTGCTAAGACAGGCCGGGCTTCATTTTGATGTCATTCTAAGAGATTTTAATGAAGATTATCCGGCAGGCCTTTCCGGAAAAGAAATTGCTGAATATATTTCAGCAGCAAAAGCACACTCAGTCAAAGATGAGCTATCAGGTAATGATATCATAATTACTGCAGATACTATTGTATGGTGCAACGGGAGGGTACTCGGTAAACCCGTTAACAATGAAGATGCATTAAGAATGCTGAAAGCCATTTCAGGAAATGTCCATGAAGTTATAACAGGTGTTACAATAAGTTCGAAATGGGACGAAATAACCTTTTCAGAATCTACAAGAGTTACTTTTGAGACGCTTAGTACGGAAGAGATAAAATATTATACTGAAAAATATAAACCGTTTGATAAAGCAGGCGCCTATGGTATCCAGGAATGGATCGGAATTATTGGATGCAGCCGCATTGAAGGATCATATTTCAATGTTGTTGGATTGCCTGTACAGAAATTATATTATGAATTAAAAAAATTTACTCGATCAAAATAACTAATGAAATCTTCTCTGATGAATACTAATTCGAATATTAAAAAAATGCTGGTTTTATTTTTCCTGCTGGCATATATTATCCCGGGAAATTTGCGGGCAGATGAGGGTATGTGGATCCCTCTCCTGATTGAGAAATATAACATAAAGTTAATGCAGGAGAAAGGATTCAGGCTTTCCGCCGAAGATATTTACAGTATAAATAAAGCCTGCATGAAAGATGCAGTTCTCAGTTTTGGCGGCGGATGCACAGGTGAAATTATTTCAGGAGAGGGTCTGCTTATCACTAATCATCACTGCGGACGCAGTATGATACAGAAACATTCGACTCTTGAACATGATTATATAGCGAATGGTTTCTGGGCAATGTCGAAACAGGAAGAACTGCCGAATCCAAATCTTACTGTAACCATCCTGAAACGGATGGACGACGTCACTGACAGGGTGCTCAAAGGAGTCACGGATCAGATGACCAGGGAAGAACGGGAAAAAATTATACGGTCAAACATTGATCCGATTATTGCCGAAGCCATTAACGGGACAGGATATAGCGCTTTTGTGAGACCTTTCTACATGGGAAACCAGTATTTCCTTTTTGTCAATGAAGTGTTCAGGGATGTAAGAATGGTCGGAGCGCCGCCGGCAGCCATTGGGAATTTCGGATCTGAAACCGATAACTGGATATGGCCAAGACATACAGGCGATTTTTCGTTGTTCAGAATTTATGCAAATAAGGATAATAAGCCGGCTGACTATTCACCTGACAATATTCCATATAAGCCTGTTTATTTTTTTCCAATCTCGCTTAAAGGAGTAAAAGAAGGCGATTTTACTATGGTCTTTGGTTACCCGGGCACAACTTATGAATATGTGCCATCGTACTATGTTGATATGGTAAAAAACTATATCAATCCAAAAATAATAGATATCAGAACTGAGAAGATCCGGATCATGGAAGAGCAGATGGCGAAAGATCCTCTTGTAAGAATTCAGTATTATGCAAAAAAATCTGGGATTGCCAATGCCTGGAAAAAATGGCAGGGAGAGATCCTTGGCCTTGACAAAATGAATACAATAGGACAAAAGCAGGATTATGAAGCAGGTTTTATAAAATGGGTGAATGAGAGCGAAACGAGAAAAGCAAAATATGGTGAAATAATGTCTTCATACGAGAAAACGTATTCGGCTTTTAAGGAACTTCTTCTGGCAAATAACTATACTGCTGAAGTATCCGGTGGAGCTGATGTATTCCGTTTTGCATCCTCTGTTAAAACACTCATGGAACTTGTTGAAACAGGTGGTTCAGACGATGCAATAAAACAGGCAAAGGAACAGCTTGTAAAATCTGCTCCCTCAATGTTCAAAGACTATAATCCTGAAACTGACAAAAAGTTATTTATTGCAGTTATGGAGCTATACGGCGTTAACCTTGATGCAAAATGGCTTTCACCTCAGTATATTTCATACAAGGCAGAGGTGAAAGGAAATTTCTCATCATCAGCAGAAAAGCTGTATTTAAAAAGCCCGTTTGCGGATGAAAAAAGATTTGTTGAATTCGTGACAAAATTCGGTAAATCAACAATTAATGCCCTGAAAAAAGACAAGTTCTATGTTCTTGCCAACGGGATGTCTGTTTTTTTGGCTGCAAATGTCCAGGGAGAACTGATAAGGCTAAATTCTGATATTCAAAACCTTAACCGTCTTTATATGGCTGCACAGATGGAATATGAGAAAGGCAAACTGTTTTATCCTGATGCAAACTCGACTCTGAGAGTTGCTTATGGCAACATTAAAGGCTATAAAGCAAGAGATGCAGTTTATTATGAATCCTACTCAACTCTTGAGGGTATTATTGAAAAGGATAATCCTGATATCTTCGATTATGACGTTCCGGAAAAACTTAAGGAATTGTACAGGACCAAAGACTATGGAAGATACGCCCAGGGAGGCAGGATGCCTGTTTGTTTTATTGCCGATAATCATACTACAGGAGGAAATTCAGGCAGCCCTGTAATTAATGCTGAAGGCCAGCTTATCGGAGTAAATTTCGACAGAGACTGGGAAGGTGTTGCAAGCGATATGGATTTCAATCCCGATCAAAGCCGCAATATAAGCCTTGATATTCGTTATGCCCTGTTTATTATCGACAAGTTTGCGGGCGCAGGATATCTTATAAATGAGATGAAACTTGTAGACTAGATTTATTATTAAATATATCCGTGAGACAGGGCAGATGAAAATTGTTGCAGACGATAAGATACCTTTCCTGAAAGGGGCGCTTGAAAAATACGCGGAAATAATATATGTTCCCGGGAAAGAGATCAATAACGGGATTATAAAGGATGCAGATGCACTTCTTGTTCGTACAAGAACTAAATGCAATGAGGAATTACTGAAAGGCACTGCGGTAAAATTCATAGGAACTGCAACAATAGGATATGATCATATTGATACACAGTACTGTGAAAAAAATAACATTAAATGGACAAATGCACCGGGATGCAATTCTTCATCAGTTCAGCAATATATAACTGCATCAATTCTGAGGATTGCCCATGATCATCATTTTAATCCAGCCGATAAAACAATCGGTATTGTCGGAGTTGGAAATGTCGGCTCAAAAGTCGAAAAGACAGCGAAGATCCTTGGAATGAATGTTATGCTTAACGACCCTCCCCGTGAAAGGAAGGAAGGGAAAAAGGATTTTGTGCTTCTTGGAGATATTTTGTATAATGCAGATATTATAACAGTCCATGTCCCATTGATTACAGAAGGTGAGGATAACACGTTGCACCTCTTCAATGAAAAGAGCTTTAAAAAAATGAGGAAAGGCACATGGTTCATCAATTCATCAAGGGGAGAAGTCACCGATACAGTTTCGCTTAAGAGAGCTCTTTTAAACGATAAGATACATGCGGTTCTTGATGTCTGGGAAAATGAACCAGAGATCGATCTTAACCTTATGCACCTGGCCTTCATCGCAACTCCTCACATTGCCGGTTATTCAACCGATGGAAAGGCAAACGGGACAGCAATGTCAGTCAATGCGCTTGCGAAATTTTTTGGATTGCCTTTAAAAAACTGGTATCCTGAAAATGTTCCGGCGCCGGCCGATACTGATTTTTTAATAGACTGTAAAGGAAAATCGGATTTTGATATAATCAGGGAAGCTGTCAACCACTCATATAATATCGACAGGGATGATATGCGCCTGCGTCTCTCACCGGGTGATTTTGAGAAACAACGTGGCGATTATCCGCTTAGAAGAGAGTTCCCCTCTTATAAAATCAGGTTGAAATCAGGAAATAAGGAAATACACAAGATGCTTAAGGAACTTGGTTTCAAAACTGAGTAAAATCTGAGAGCCGTATTGTTTCAGGTTTTGAAATGATTATGATATTATTGAACGAAAACTTATCGCGATGAAAACAATCACATCTTTTCTTCTGATCCTTTTTTGTTTTTCTGTTTCTGGACAGCAATTGAAAAACAATGAGATGCTCATTAAAAAGACGAAAGATTTCACAATAACCGGTGACGGATCTGCCACTGACTGGAATAATACAGGCTGGGTAAATCTTGAGCTCAGATCCGGCAATGGCAGGGATATGATAACGAAGGTTAAGTCTTTGTATTCGGATAAAGGTATTTATTTCCTTTTCGACTGTATGGATAAGAAGCTTACATCAAAAATGGATGCAGATTTTCTTGATCTCTGGACTGAAGATGTTGTAGAAGTTTTTCTTTGGACTGATGAAAGTATGCCTGTTTATTTTGAATATGAAATATCACCTCTCGGGTATGAGCTGCCGCTGCTAATATCGAATGAAAAAGGTGAATTGCTTAGGTGGATGCCATTTCACTACGAGGATAACAGGAAGGTCCTTCATGCAACTTCTGTAAGGGGAGGGGAGAAGAAGAGCATGGCTGGAGTATCTGCATGGACCGCCGAGTTCTTTTTTCCCTGGAAGCTATTGAAACCTCTCAATAACAATATACCTCAACCGGGTACAAAGTGGAGAGCCAACATGTACAGAGTGGATTATGATGACAACAATCGCAACAGCTGGACCTGGCAGCCTGTGACAAGGAACTTCCACGATTACGAAAAGTTCGGAACCATAGTTTTCGAGTGACTAAAGTGACTGTTTTGCATATTCCTTTACCTGGTATACGAAAGCCTGCAGGCGTGTTTCAAGGGATACATTATCCTGTCCGTCGTATGCAATATTTATAAATGGCAGGTTCGAGTGATCTTTCCTGAAAACATCGCTTACCGAGGCTATTAATGTTCCCGGCATGCAGGTGAATGGCAGTATTGCTGCAATTCCTGATATTCCTCTATTATAAAGAGCTGCAGCCGTACCAAGAGCTATCGGCGGATCACCATCATAGTTTTGATCCACATAATCATTGCATAATCTTAACATCTCATGCAATGAAATGTCCTTTTCAGCATCTGTGAATTCTTTAACACCTCTCAACAACGATTTTGCGATCAGCTCCTGACCAACGCCCTGAATCCTGGATTTTAGTAAACTGATCCTGTCGTTTTTCCACCGGCTGTCGCGTGTAAACCTGTGAGTTGAATAGATGAGCCATTCGGCAATCGGCGCAATTACAACTTCAACCCCCAGATCTTCAAGCCTGTTTGCAAGACCGCCGTTACATGGAGCATTGTCGCGCATGAAGATCTCGCCAATAATTGAAACAACAGGTCTTCTTCTGCTTCTGTCTGTTTCAATAGCAAGAAAACTATCGGTTATCTCAGCCAGTTCTTTATGAAGACCGGAGGAGCCGTTCTCAATACATCTTTCCAGCTTAGTCAATGATTGATTATAGATATTATCAGTTTCTCCATTCTTTATCTCATACGGCCTGGTTTCCCTGTAGATCTTCCTCAAAAAATCGCTCGCAACAAATCCTCTCCATGCATTTAACCTGAACTTACCGCTCTTATTTCCGGCAACATCAGCGTAAGAAGTATCATTTGAAGGAGTCAGAAGATCGGCATCTCTGTAACCAAGCTTATCAAAAAGAACCCTTTGAAATTGATTGTACTGTCCAAAACGGCATGGGCCGTTGTGATCAGGCATGAAAAATATCATTTTGGAGGGATCTGATCCTGGTTCCTGCAGTTTTTTAATGAAGCTCCCGGTTGTACATATCATCGGGAAGCATTCTTTTGACGATGTGTATTTTCTTCCTATTGCAAGATCCTCGTCAGTCTGCTTTGGCAAAACTTCAGAAGGAATGCCGCAGCTTCTCGCCGCAGCCGCAACAAGATAAGCGGCATCATTCATGTATGGAAAATACAGGATTCTTCCCGGTTGAGGCGCAGCGGGACTTTTTACCGGCCTGATTACCTGTGCATCCTTCTTTTTGTTTTTTAAAGCGCCATTCAGGCTGTCAAGAAAGGCTTCGATCCTTGTAACCATCCCTGCATCGGCAGAATGCTCATCCACTTCAATGTGAAGGAAAGGTTTGCCTTTCAGCTCCTCTGTAACATAATGCCAGATGAACGAATCAGGTCCGCACCTGAAGTTGCTGAGATAAACTGCCCATATATTGTCATGTTCAGCTACATATTGCGATGCTGCTATTATCTTCTGACCATTAGGCCAGTACATATTCCTGTAATCATTAAAGACGTTGTAGCTGCTCAGATCAAGCATATCAACAGGAACAGGCATTACATTCTGGCGAATAAGCTTTTCAACAATATCGAGATTAAGATAAGGATCTGTCGTGTTATAGGGCCTTCCCAGCAGAACAACGGGTCGGCATGATGCTGGTATATTTTCAAAAGCTCTCCTGCCTTCAATTACAATTGATTTCTCAAACATGAGCTGGGCTTCATCTGCTTTGCTGATTGCTTTTCTGATAGCTGTTTTATCTATCCCGAATTTAAGATTGAAGTATTTTGTCAGTTCAGGAATAAGGGCTCTTTCGAAAAATCTGAAGTGAAGGGCAGGGGTGAGCAGCTTTGATTCATCAACCTTGTTTTTAAGCGCGGCTTTAACCATAAACGGATAACTCTGTATCCAGGGGCAGTTACAGTTAAATGTGGGGTTTGCTGACCTGGCTCTTGCATTTATTATGAAAGGCATGAATATGTAATCGGCGCCTGCATCAATAAGGTTCATTACATGACCATGCATAAGCTCTACGGGAAGGCATGTCTCTGTTGTAACCGTTTCAATTGACCTTGTTACAAGCTCCTTATCCGATTCCCGCGATAATATTATATTGAAGCCAAGTTCTTCGAAGAATGTCCTCCAGAAGGGGAATTGCTGATAAAAAATCATAAGCGCCCTTGGAATTCCTATTGTGGGCATCCCTTTTTTTGAAGAAGGTGCATACCCTTCGAGCATAATTCTGAGCCTTTTCTCGAATAAATTGGGAATATCCTGTCTTACAATGTTTCTTTCATCAGTTTCCCATTTTTCGCACCTTCCCCCGTAATAAAGGGCTTTCGCGAAACCGGCTATTTTCACTTTCCTTATTTCACAATGATTTGTACAGCCGTTGCATGTAAACCTGCTCAGGCTGTATTCGGCATTGCTTATTCCGAATCCCCTGAACCTTGATCTCTGTCCAGGGTTCATCGATCTTTCAGCCAGGATGGCAGCTCCGATAGCTCCTGTAACATCGAAATGAGGAGGGATTATTATTTTTCTGCCTGTAACAGCTTCAAAGGCCGCAACAACAGCTTTGTTATTCGTTACCCCACCCTGGAAAAATATTCTGTTCCCGATTTTCCTGTCACCGACAACTTTCTGTAGATAATTGTATACTATTGAATAGGCGAGCCCGCCGACAAGATTATCATCTTTGACCCCTTTCTGCATGAACGAGTTCAGATCAGATTCCATGAATACAGTGCATCTGTCGCCGAGCTTTACGGGAGCTTCGGAACGCAGGGCCATTTCTCCAAATTCATCTTTTATACTTATATTAAGCTTCTCGGCCTGTTCTTCAAGGAATGATCCCGTACCGGCAGCACAAACCTTATTCATTTCAAAATCAACAACGACACCGTTCTCAATGCTTATGTACTTCGAATCCTGCCCCCCCGATCTCAAATATTGTATCGACTGTGCGGTCATAATCAATAGCTGCAGTAGCCTGAGCGGTAATTTCATTTCTTACGACATCTGCTCCGACGAAATCGCCTGTAAGATAACGACCTGAACCCGTAGTGCCCGCCCCGATAACCTCCACTTTACCTGCTGTCTCTGTGTTGATTTCAGACAGTCCTTGTCTGATTGCCTCAAGAGGTTTTCCTGCAGTCGGAAGGTAACGTCTCGCAATTACATTATGCTGCTTATCGATTAGTACTACATTCGTACTTAATGATCCGACATCGATACCAAGATATACATTTAGCTTTTCTTTACCGTTAATGCTGAAATGAGTATCCTTGACGTAAGTGGCTTCTGACTCTTTTAGTTTCGGCAGGTGAGTATACATAGCCGAATTGCCGGCGAGGTACCGGCTCAGTTTTTCAAGTCCTGCGAAATGATTCATTTCAATCCGGTTCCTGCCTGCATAAATCAAAGCTCCGATAGCTCCCATTGATGCATAATGTGCAGGTATGAAAAGCTCATTTTCATTGAGACAGAGTACTTCCCTGAATGCTCTAATCATCCCGGCATTAGCTGCTACGCCACCTGAAAATACAACGGGTTTTAAGATTTCCTTGCTTCTTGCAAGGTTGCTGCGGAAATTTCTCGCAAGGGCAAAACATAACCCGGCCACAATATCATGGAGGGGAGTTGCGATCTGTTGATGATGGATCATGTCGCTCTTGGCAAATACACTGCAACGGCCTGCAATTCTTGGCGGATTAATGGATTTCAAAGCCATTTCTCCGAACTCTTTTTCAATGGCCACACCTATTCGCCTTGCCTGTTGATCAAGGAATGAACCAGTGCCAGCGGCACAGATACTGTTCATCTCGAAATCAACGAGTACAGATTCACCCGTATTTGGATCTTTTTCAAGAATGATCAGCTTCGAATCTTCCCCACCTATTTCGATAATTGTACGGGCATGAGGATAAAATTTTCCTACAGATGAAGCCTGCGATATTATTTCATTTACAAAGACACCTCCGACAAGTTCTGTTGCAAGCTTCCCGCCCGAGCCGGTCACAGCTATTCCTTTTAACCCGGCACTTCCATAAGTATCCAGAACCGACGACAATCTTCCGAACAATGTCTCAAAAGGTTTGCCATGCACATAATCATAGAAATCTTCAATAATGTTCTTTTCCTGATCAGTTATTACAGTGTTAAGGGAAACAGAACCAAGGTCCAGGCCAATGAAATATTGGAAGTTTGGATTAAACTGTTCGGAATTCAGGGTCATATCTGAGATTAATGTTGCTTTTCCAGACCGGGCTCACATATCTCAAATATAATGAATTATCTCATAAAATCAGGCATATTACAGCTAAAAATTCGAAACCTGTTAAGTTAAACAGCATTAAGCCCATTCTTCCTGAAGTATCTCTCCGTTTATCCCTACAATGATTTTTTTTACAGGTATTTTACGTGAAGCCTTTGACAGCGCCGATTTGACAATCTGCAGGAGTCCTCCGCAACATGGAACCTCCATCATCATTACAGTGATTGTGTTTATCCTTGCATTATCGATCATTGAAACAAGCTTTTCAACATATATCTCTGAACCATTGTCGAGCTTAGGACATGCAATTGCAAGCGACTTACCTTTCAGGAATTTTGAATGGAAATTTCCCAGCGAGAAAGCGACACAATCAGCCGCCAGGAGAAGGTCCGAATCCCTGAAATATGTAGCGGCAGGGTTCACGAGATGCATCTGTACAGGCCATTGCCTGAGCTCTGATTGTTGCGCTGCCTGTGGTTGAGCTGAGATATTGTCTGCTCTTTCGATTACCCGTTCCCTTGATCCCGGGCATCCGCCGCCATGACCATGATGACCGGCATCAACTGAAAAAGCTTTCTTTCCGTGATTATGCACTTCGATCATCACTTCATCAGGATCGAAGCTCAGCTCACTCCTGTGTTGCTGAAGATACACGACACCTTCGCGGAGAAAACCGCTTTCACCATGATCTTTAAGATGTTTAAGGTGGGCTATGACAGTGTTTTTACCTTTCTCTTTCATCTGCTCCATTACCCTGGTCTCATTATAAGGTTCGGCCTCGCGTTTTTCAATTGTTATGGCTCCTGTCGGACAATGTCCGATGCATGCGCCAAGACCATCGCACATAAGTTCGCTTACAAGCCTTACTTTCCCGTCGATAACCTGAAGGGCGCCTTCGTGGCAATTAGGAACACACTGACCGCATCCGTTACATAATTCATCGTCGATCTTCAGAATATCTCTTTTCATATTTGCAGTTTTGTTTTTACACTGCAAACATAATTGCGAAATAATTCATAAATTGTAACATATGTTACAAAAAAGGCGAAAGGCGAAACCCGAAACCCGAAACCCGAAACCCTTTAAATCCATAAAGGCGAAAGGTGAAAAGTGAAAGTCAAAGCCCATAAAGCTTTACAAACTTTATGAACTTTACAAACTTTATGAACTTTACAAACTCAGATCTCCATTCGCCATATTTGTAAGAGCCACATATATCATTCTTGCGACGTCTTCCATAATATCGATTGTTACTGCATCAGGATCATCTCCG
>DATALC010000055.1:0-98021 GCA_036261265.1 Bacteroidales bacterium | reverse complement strand
AAATCAAAAGCTTCTGAACATTTCAGGATACTGGCTTCCTCAGATGGCTATTACCGCGGGGATGCCGGGAAGATTTTGCGTCGTCTCGAGTAATAATACAAAACGCCTGATAATATAATAAGGATTGTAACAATTGTTACAATTTTACCTTCATTTCCCGAAATTGGTCCGTTATCTCCCAGAATTTCATAAGCTGCCCAATAGTACGGATCGCGCAGCATCGGTGAGGCATTGTCGATATAATCAAGCTTGGCAAGTTGCAAAGCTTTATCTTTCGATTTTCCCTTTGACAGATAATAGTAGAAGCGCGTTATTATTTCAGATCCGGAATCATCATTCACCTCCCATGCAGTCTTAACAACAGAGGACGCACCTGCAAGAATAAAGCTTCTTGCAAGACTGAGCTGCCCCTCCCCGGAGAACATATTCCCCGTGCCTGAGTTACAGGAGCTAAGCACTATCAAAGGAGAATTAACCTTGCTGAGGCTAATCTCGTAATTGTACAATTTCGCTGATTCGGAACCTTCGTTGTTAGCGTCAAATTGCAGGTAAGAATAAAGAGAATTAATGCTGTCGGTAATTGAATGCATCGCAAGATGAAAAATACCCGGACGAGAGAGCGACTTCAGGAACGCAGCCTTTGTGGCCTTATTGAATGTGAATGACTCGCCTCCCATCAGATTAGATATATTATTTATTTCACCCATTGCTCCATCGAGAGAGTCATAGCCGGACAGTACTCCATAATATGGAGAAAATGAATAAACCTTTGTTCCTCCTGACTTTTGAGGATCAGAAACCAGGAGTGAGGCAGAATAAGAATGTGAAAATTTGTAATCTTTAAGAAGAAAATGAAGACCATCAAAATCATTCTTATCTTTTCCGGGAGCTTCTTTTAAAAATGCTTCAAAGGGAAGCCAATTGATCTCTTCATCAGGGATAATGATCAATCTCTTTCCTCTTAAAAAGCCTTCGGCAGGCAATATGAGATTTTGGTAGAAATAGTATAATGCGGAAGTACAGGATCTAAAATAGCCTGTAACTGCCCGTTTATCAGATAATGGATCAGCCATTGAATGAAGAACAGATGCATTCTTTGAAAATAGTGAGTCAACATCTCGTTCTATCAGGCTTATCTTTTTTCTGTCAACAAGGAACATATAAAGTTTCCTTTTCCCGTCAACATATTTATTCGATATAAAATAATCAATTATAGTCTCATCCTTTTCAAGTTCTTTTTGAATCAACTCTAATGGCACAGGGGTTGTTTTCCTGAGCACTGAAAAGTACTGGGGAAAAACCTTTGAGATACTGTCTGCAAGTCCTTCCTTCTGCTTCTTCATTTCAAAGAGGTCATCCTGCCATAGCGATATCATTGAGGCATTCGGCGATACTTTGCTGTTCTCATCAAGAATGAGCTTGTTGTAACCGGCAATATTTGATGACAGGTTGAGAAGTTTTGTACGGATCTTTTCAGGGAGAGCGGAGGAATAAAGAAGATTATTTCCTGTAATCTGATTTTTCAGAACAGCAGCTTTTGCCCTGAGTGCAATAGAGTACATACGCTTCAACATCAGCTCATCATTTGACAAGTGGTAGATTGACGATGCGATTCTCAGCGCCGACAAGTATGTTTCTTTTTCAATCCCTGTAATATACATCATGTTCTCCTCAGAAGGATCGTTATTACGGATAGCATCAATAAAATCAAGCGCCAGGACGATTGTATTCAGACTTAGCTCAAGAGTCTTCAGCTTCTGATCACCAGACTGTCTTGAAGCCAGAACCTCTAAGGCATTTGACTTTCCTTTAAGGCTGTTCATCAGCTTTGTATCAAGGAAAGATGAATCAATCTCCGGATTCTTAGCTATATCCGTCTCATTGAAGGTTGAAACAATTGAAATCAATGATTTCTGATAAAAATAGATTGCGGAGTCAACGTTTCCCGAAAGAAGATGATTTCGTGCAATAAAGCCGTAGATAACCGAAGTCTGGTTGTGCTTGCTGCCATAGAGCTCAAGGCTTCTCTTAAGACTATTATTGAACATTGCAAAGGCTTCCCTGAACCGGCCCTGGTTCTGAAGGAACTCTCCATAATTATAACATAAATCGATAAGCTTAAAATACTTGTTTCCATTTTCAGATATACCTGTCTCTATTGATTTCCTGAACAGATCCTCAGCTTTAATAAAATCCCCGAGACCTACATACGATTTTGCCATTGTATTCAATGTCATAGCTTTCTCGGCTAACCCATTGTCTTCCTTAAATTCCATGCTCAACGCAAAGTACTTCAATGCTGTATTATATTCACCCAGAGGATTATAATAGGTACCCATATTGTGATATGAAGTCGCGAGCGCTTCTTTAAAATATTTCTCATCAGATTGTACTTCCTTACACAGTCTTATTGCCTTATCCGTATATTCTATTGCCTGAAAATATGATCGCCTCCTCTCGAATACAACCGCCTGACTAGCATAAACATATGGAACCATATAATATTTCTCGCCTTCTGAAAGCTTAAGCGATTCAATTTTCTTAAGCGACGATATAGCATCATTATACCTTCCAAGCCGGGTGTATATTGTCGCAAGCCAGGAATATGCCAAACCCTTATAGTAATCACTTAGCTGATACTGCAGGAATAGCATTGCAGTTTTTTCGGCATTGATAAAATCGCCCTCCTGCAGGTATCTCTCGTATTCGGTATCCAGCCTATGCAATTCTTTATTGAGGTCGGCCTGATCTGAACAAAATACAAAACCCGTAAATGAAAGAAATAAAACGAATATGGAAACTATCTTCTTCAATCATCCGTGATGGAAATTCAAAATTAGAATATAAATTGAATAAAAAAAATGCATCCCTGCAGACCGGGATGCATTTGACCCTTCATCGGATGAGTAAACCAAATTGCAGATTTATAGTTTGGGTAATACTGGTGGAGTTGGAGGCATTCCTGGATCGTCCCCACCCCTTATATTAGTCATTTCGTTAATACCTAGAATTTCATTTTCCGAGATTTTTGAAACAAGAAGAGCGATGTTCTTTTCGTTTTCGAATGTTTTGGTTCTGGTTCTCATGGTGTATTCTGTTAAAGGTTTGGTCAGTTTTTATAGTTTAATAGGAATACCCCCCGATTTGTTACCCTGTTTTTTCAACTTTTTTTAAAAAAAATGAAAAAAAAATTTCATCTATTTGATAATCAATTAGATATAATTTATGATTTTTTTTGATTTTTTTGGCTGTTGAAAAAAAATTTGAACAAAATGAAAAAAAAACCAAAAAACAGGGTAACAAATCGGGGTCAAAACCTATTAAACGTATGAATATCGATCAGAGGTTTAATTCTTTAATAAAAATTGCTTGAAATAATTAAATCTTATAGCAATGATAGCAAGTCCAGAAACTGTTGAGAAGTATTATGTCGCTGTAAAACCGCAGACAAACGAGATCCATTCTGTTCACAGGGAAGGCTGTCCCTTTATGCCTGATGATAATAAAAGAATATACCTGGGCAGATTCCAATCATGTGATGAAGCAAGTAATGAAGGAAGAAAACACTTTCATAACAGTCACGGCTGTCCTTTCTGTTCAAAGGAATCTTATGAGCCAATACCGGATACAAGCTTCCATGAGATAACAATCCCTGCTTCAGAGAGTATTTTACAATTTCTGAACTGAGATAATCAGCAAACCGGATAGAGCTTATTATCTTTATCCATTCTGATCTTATCGGAGTCCAGGAGCCATCTCAGCGTTTGTATAACTTTTTCCTGAGGAAAAGGGATCATTCCGGCGATCTCGGCAGCTTCAAGCCTTCGATCCTTAAGAATCTCTATTATACCGGCTGAGATATTGTCATTTTCTTTCGCATTATACTTCACGTCTGATTTTTTCCTGCAGACATCACACTTTTCACAAGGTTCCGATTCTTCATCAAAGTAATTCAGAAGCATTATGCTCCGGCACCTGTCGTCAGATTCGGCATAATCAATCATCCTGTTCAGTCGTTCAGTGTACCTTTCTTTAACATGATGATAGTTTTCAGCAGATATACGAAGCGCTTTCCTGCTCAATCTCTCCTCCCTGAAGATTATAAGTGATGTTCTTTTACCCGGGATATAACGAATTATATGAAATGATGAAAGCTTTACAAGATACCTGTAAATTGTATCCCTGTCGGCGCCAGACTTCCTTGCAAGATCATCTTCGTTCACAGGAACGAATTCACTGAACATCCCCGTATACGAACGCAGAAGAAGTTTAATAAAACTGTCGAATGCTTCATTCGCAACCTGGAATTTATACAGATCGTCGCGACTCACAATAAAATGCACCCTTGAAGGATTATTTATCTCTTCAGTGAATTCGATATAGCCTTCACGTTGAAGAAACTGGAGGCTGTTTATTGTTTCTGTAACAGGAAGCCTGTATTTTGAGATGAATTCAGACATCCTGAAATCGTAAACAATTTCTTTCCCTGAACCGAGGGGTACCTGAAGGTAGTTGCACAGAACCTCATAGATATCTTTAATCTTCTCAATCGCCGGAAACTTTTTTCGCATTGCTTCCGAGAGCCTGCTTTTATCAGAGGATGAAAATAACAGGACAGCTGAAGACTGCTTTCCATCGCGTCCGGCGCGACCGCTTTCCTGGAAATAATTTTCAATTGAATCGGGAACGTCCCAGTGGATCACAAATCTCACATCAGGTTTGTCGATCCCCATTCCAAAAGCGTTTGTGGCAACAATTACACGGATTTTATCGTGTGTCCATTTTTCCTGTCTGATATCACGAAGCTCATCGGAGAGACCTGCATGATAAAAATCAGAGCTGATGCCATCATCGCGGAGCAGTCCGGCAATTTCAGCGGCTTTTTTTCGGCTGCGGACGTAAATTATACCGCTGCCTGAAGCTTTTTTTACAGTATTAAGAAGATAAGCCCTTTTGTCTTCGACCTTCCTGACCAGATAAATGAGATTTTTCCTGTTGAAGCTTGTTCTGAGAACATTTCTTTCCCTGAACTCGAGCTTGTCCATTATATCATCGATAACATGAGAAGTGGCTGTTGCTGTTAAAGCAAGAACAGGCACATCTTCCCTGATCACTTCGCGAATACCTGCTATTTTCAGATAGGATGGTCTGAAATCATATCCCCATTGCGATATACAGTGAGCTTCATCAACAGCTATCATTGAGAGATTCAACCGGCTGGCGCGCCCTGCAAAATCTTTTGTAGCGAGTCGCTCAGGAGATACATACAGGAATTTGTAATTGCCGTAGATTGCATTTTCGATTGTGTTGTCGATCTCTTCGGCAAACATGCCCGAATGTATTGCAAGAGATTTAATAGACAGGCTGTTCAGACGGGCAACCTGGTCTTTCATCAGGGCGATGAGCGGAGTGATGACAAGACAGATGCCCTCCTTCGCAAGAGCCGGAACCTGGAATGTAAGAGATTTGCCTCCTCCTGTCGGCATAAGGGCAAGTGTGTCCCTCCCGTTACCTACGCTGTTAATTATACTTTCCTGAAGCGGCCGGAACTCATTGAACCCCCAGTATTTCTTCAATATATCCCTGTATATTCCGGTATCCATTCTGACAAAGTTCAGCTTTTTTTTCGTAATTTGCCCGCCAAATTACTAAACAATCATCAGATGTCATTTATCGAGGATAAGATACTGTATGAAGGATTGACTTTCGATGATGTCCTTCTGGTGCCATCATATTCCGAAGTACTGCCGAGAGAAGTAGATCTGAGTTCATGGTTCACAAGGAATATAAGGCTTAATACTCCGGTAGTTTCCGCTGCCATGGATACTGTGACCGAAGATGAGCTTGCGATCGCGATTGCAAGGGAGGGAGGAATAGGCGTCATCCATAAAAACATGAGCATTGAGAAACAGGCTTCACAGGTGAAGCGTGTTAAAAGAGCTGAAAACGTCGTAATCCTCGACCCTATTACAATTAATACCGGCGCAACCGTTGCAGAGGCTCTTAATCTGATGAATGAATATAAGATAGGCGGGATACCTGTCATTGATAAAAACGGTATTCTTAAAGGAATTGTCACAAACCGTGACCTCAGGTTTGAAAATGACCATTCCCGGAAGATCACTGAAGTAATGACGACCAACCTGATAACCACAAACCACCAGACAGACCTTGCCGCTGCTGCCAAAATCCTTCAGAGACATAAAATAGAAAAGCTTCCTATGGTTGATGAGTCAGGAAAGCTAATGGGACTTATAACCTACAAGGATATTACAAAAACAAAAGACAGGCCCGAATCATGTAAGGATGAGAAAGGAAGGCTGAGGGTAGCCGCAGCAGTAGGGATCGCTTCAGATACTGTTGAAAGAGCCGACGCCCTTGTAAACGCCGGAGTAGATGCAATAGTTATTGATACGGCACATGCACATTCTGTAAATGTGATAAGGATGTTGCGAAAAATTAAAAACAAGTACCCGGGAACTGACATTATTGCAGGAAACATCGGAACGGCTGAAGCAGCCGTAATGCTTGCAAAAGAAGGCGCCGATGCAGTTAAAGTGGGTATTGGTCCCGGATCGATCTGTACAACCCGCATAATTGCAGGAGTTGGCATCCCCCAGCTTTCTGCAATATATGATGTAACGAAAGCTCTCGAAGGTTCAGGTATTCCTGTCATTGCCGACGGAGGCATAAGATATTCGGGCGACATAATTAAAGCTATTGCCGCGGGCGCAGATTCAATTATGGCGGGTTCGCTGTTTGCAGGTGTTGAAGAGTCACCCGGGGATACAATAATCTATAACGGAAGAAAATTCAAGGCATACAGAGGAATGGGATCAACTGAAGCAATGCTGCAGGGATCAAAAGACCGTTATTTTCAGGATGTGGAGGATGATATTAAAAAGCTTGTTCCGGAAGGAATTGAAGCCAGGGTACCCTTCAAGGGAAATCTGGCTGAAGTAATTTACCAGATGAAAGGCGGGCTTAGATCCGGCATGGGATATCTCGGAGCAAAAAATATTGCCACTCTTAAAAAAAATGCCAGATTTGTAAGAATAACAAATTCAGGTATAATAGAGAGCCATCCCCATGATGTATCAATAACAAGGGAAGCTCCAAACTATAGTAGAAAGTCTTTCGAATAAAAACTACTCTCAGGCTGATGATTTTCAGGCTTTTTGTTACAATTCTTGTTTTATTGCCATCTTTTTTTTGCATGGGGCAAATACCTGATAATCGCATACTCCTTACAATAGACGGACATAAGATCGAAGCCGGGGAATTCACAAGGATGTACAAAAAAAACCTGGACCCTGGCAAAACACTTAATGCAGATGACTACCTTAAGCAATTCATAGTATTTAAACTTAAAGTCGCCGATGCTATCAGGGAAGGTTATGATACAACGAGAGCTTTCAGAACTGAATTTAACGGTTACAGATCACAGCTCGCACAAAATTATCTTACAGATACCCAGGTAAAGGAGAGACTTCTTAAATCTGCTTACCAGAGGTCACTTACCGAAATAAACGCCTGGCATATACTTGTTTCTCTTTCTCCAAATGCACAACCTGAAGACACTCTGAAGGCATGGAGAAAAGCAACAGCGATCAGGGAAAGGATCATTAGCGGGGAACCATTCGAACAGGTTGCAAGAAGCAGCTCCGATGATAAATCTGTATTGACAAACGGAGGCAATCTTGGATATTTTACTGTATTTCAGATGATAATGCCGTTTGAAGATGCTGTTTATGCACTAAAACAAGGAGAAATATCGGCCCCTGTCAGAACACCATACGGGTATCATATAATCAGGGTGACAAATAACAGACCTTCGAGAGGAAGAATAAAAGTCGCCCATATAATGAAAGTTGCTCCTCCGGGAATTCCCGATGCCGAAGCAAAAAACGCCGGACTTCAGATTGATTCAATATATAATCTCCTGAAAAATGGCGGCAATTTCAGGGAATTGGCTCAGAAGCTGTCGGATCACAAAGAATCTGCCGCTTCTGGTGGTGAATTACAATGGTTCGGAACAGGAGAGATTATAAGCGACTTTTCTGAGGCTGCTTTCTCACTTAAAGACACTGGTGCATACACAAAACCCGTAAGAACATTATATGGATGGCATATAATCAAACTTCTGGATAAACAGCCAATAAAATCATACGAGGAATCAAAATCATACCTCGAAAGCCGGATCAATCAATCTTATCTGAATTCCGTAAGTAAAAGATCTTTTGTGAGCAAATTGAAAAAACTTTACAATTTCAGCATTAATCCTGAAATGTACGACTGGTTCATTATGAATACTGATACATTGATAATCCAGGGTCGCAGAAAATATGACAGGAGCACAATTCCACAGGGAAACATCTTCACTTTCGCCAACCAGAAAACATCGGGAAATGAATTTGCAGGTTATATAGAAAAGCGGGGGTATATTATCGAAACAAAGGATTCTGTTGATTTTATCAAAAGAACAATAGAGACAAAAGCCGCAGATCAACTTATTGCATACGAAGATTCAGGACTCGAGCAGAAGAATCCTGAATTCAGATACCTGATGAATGAGTTCCATGATGGTATTCTTCTGTTTGAGATTTCAGGTAAAAAAGTCTGGAACAGGGTAAATGAAGACACTACCGGTTTGCTGAAATATTATGAAGAGCATAAGGACGAATATCTGACGAAGCCTGGAATATCGGGAAAGATATATTTGCTGAGGGTAAACGACGGCGCCAGAACACTCGAGTCTGCATACAAAAAGTATTCATCAAAGAGAGATTGTGACGCGCTGCTTAATAAAAAATTCAACAGGAAAAATGATTCAATACTGGTTATAAAGGAAGGGAAATGGTTCTCAGGCCAAGATAAAGTGATCGATGACCTGAAAAGAGCAAAAGGCACACAACTGATAACTTATAAGGGTTATCCTGCAATTATCAACATTACTGAAATTATTGAACCGGCTCCTCTGCCATTCTCAAATGTACAGGGTGAAATGATGCAGGGCTGGCAGGATTCTCTTGAGTCTTCATGGATTGAAGATCTTAAAAAGAATTATAAGATTTCGATTGATAATAATGTATTAAGAGAAGTTAAGAAGACACTCGGTCAATGAAAACGATTTTCCCTATTCTGCTTGTCGTACTTCTCACAGGTTGCACAAATGGCAAACCGCCTGAAAGAAAACCTGTAGCTGAAGTTGGCAAAACTGTTCTTTATTTTGATGAGATACCTGTTCATGTTTACAACGGCTCTGACAAAGCCGATAGCCTTGAACTGATCCAGAATTATATTAATACTTGGGCAAGGAGGCAACTGCTTCTTATGAAAGCTGAGGAAAATCTTACCCCTGCTCAGAAGAATGAAGTTGACAACCAGCTTGGTGAGACAAGGGCTAACCTGCTTATTCATCAATATCAACAGCAGATGCTTCTTGAGAGAATGGATACAGTTATTACTGAATCCGAACTTGAGAATTTTTACATTACAAACGACAAGGCTTTTATGCTGTCTTCAAATATTGTGAAAGCTTTGTTTATAAAAGTCCCTCTTGAAACTCCCGGGCTCGACAGGATAAAAACACTTGCCAGGTCAAACAACCAAACCGATCTTCAGCAACTTGAAAGCGTATGTTTTCAGTTTGCCGAGAAATACGATGATTTCAATGAAAACTGGCTCACAATGGATAAGCTTGAAGTTGAAATTCATCAGGATATTGAGAATGAAGAGAATTTTTTGCGATGGAATACGTTCTATGAAACAGCGGATTCCTCATTTGTGTACCTGATATCGATCCGGGATTACA
Organism: Bacteroidales bacterium; assembly: GCA_036261265.1. Classification (GTDB taxonomy): domain Bacteria; phylum Bacteroidota; class Bacteroidia; order Bacteroidales; family VadinHA17; genus LD21. The sequence goes on along the minus strand of DATALC010000055.1, from coordinate 88,207 downwards.
GATTGAGATCATCCCTCGCTCCTTTTGAATATGTAAGAGACGATATTAAACGAATAATCTGGAACAGAAGAAGAATTGAGCTGATCCTTTCACTTGAAAACGGATTATACAATGATGCATTAAAAGAAAAAAAATTAAGATATATTGAATAAATGATGAAAAGAATTTTTAAATGTCTCCTTCTGCCGGCCGTAATACTGACTACCTTTTTAAATACCGCCAGATCACAGGTGCTTGTTGAATCAGTAGCTGCAATAGTTGGAAATGAAGTTATCTATCTTTCCGAACTCGAGAGTCTTGTTGCTGATGCAAGACGCAACAATCCAAGACTTTCTGCCGACAACGCAAGATGCGATTACTTTCAACAGATGCTTGTATCAAAACTGTTTCTCGATCAGGCAAGGATTGATAGCATTTCAGTGACTGAAGATGCTGTTGAGGGTGAAGTTAATGCCCGCCTCAATAATGCAATTATGCAGGCAGGAAGTGAACAGGCTCTTGAATCATATTTTAAGAAAAACATGATTGAGATCAGGCGCGATATAAAGAAATCGCTTCTTGAGCAGGAAACTGTGAGTGAAGTGCAGAATAAAATTGCTGAAAATGTTAAGGTCACACCTGCCGCTCTAAAAAAATACTATAATTCAATCCCGAAAGACAGTCTTCCTGTAGTGCCTGCAAAATACGAGATTAGCATTATCCAGGTTGATCCGCCTTTTGCAGAAGACAACAAGGCCGAAGCCAGACAAAAGCTGCTCGACATAAGAAGCCGTATTCTTGCGGGAACAAGCTTCAGCGCCCTTGCTATGGCATATTCTGAAGATACTGAAACAGCTAGGAAAGGCGGCGAAGTCGGTTACCTGCCCCGCAACATGCTTGAAAAAGAATATGCCGATGTCGCATTCAGCCTTACAAAGAACACAGTTTCAAGAATTGTAGAGACAAAATATGGATTTCATATAATCCAGCTAATAGACAAAAAAGGCGATATGGTCAATACTCGTCATATTCTTATCCGGCCAAAAGTAAAACCGAATCAGGCACAGGCAGCTATAACAAGACTCGACAGCATCGCAAATAAGATCAGAGAAGACAGTATAAAATTTGAAACAGCTGCAATAAGGCTTTCAACTCATAAGGACAGCAAGATCAATGGGGGAAAACTCGTAAGCGCCAATCCATCTGACCGGACCACATGGTTTACTCTTGAAGAATTGAGTCCTGAAATGTACAGGGTTGTCAGAGACCTTAAGGTCGGCGAGATATCGGAACCATTCAGGTCTACTGATGAGAACAACAATGAGGTCTTCAGAATTATAAGGCTTGATAAAATGCTTCCTGCCCATTCAGCCAATCTCAAAGATGATTACCAGTCACTATACGATGCTTCGCTTCAGAAAGAAAGGAACGAGATATTTGAAAAGTGGATTAAGAACAAAATCGACGTGACCTATATTAAAATTAGTGATGAATTTAAGTCCTGTGAATTTCTGAAAGAAGGATGGCTAAAATAAAACAGCAGAATATATCTGGTTTGCTGAAGTACCTGGTTTTGTTACTCCCTGCGCTATTCTTTATATCTCTCGCTGCACAGGAACAGCAGACAAAAAAAACTGTCAGGAAAAAAATTGAGGTTCTTGGAGGATATGATGAGATAATAAAAGATCCCACAGGAGAAGAAGTCCACCACCTTGTCGGGGATGTCAGGTTTAAACACAACGAGGTTCTGATGTTTTGCGACAGCGCTCATTACATACCTTCGAAACAACAGCTGACAGGATTCAGTAATGTTCATATTGAACAGGGCGATACACTCGATCTTTATGGTGAATACCTGTTCTATGACGGAATGAATGAAACTGCCTTCGTCAGGGACAGTGTTGAACTTATCGATAAGGAAACTCACCTTTATACTGATCAGATACACTATGATGTATTAAACAAGGTGGCTAATTATACAACAGGCGGACGGATAACCAACGCAGACAACGTTCTGACAAGTAAAATCGGAGTTTATTATGTATCTCAGAGTCTTTTTCATTTCAAGGACAGCGTTAAGATCGTTAATCCCGATTATGTTATGAAGGGAGATACAATGGACTATAATACTAAAACCGAGATCTCCTATTTCACCGGCCCGACAACGCTGACAGGAGACAGCATATACCTGTATTGCGAAAAAGGATGGTACGATACAAAAAATGAAATTACATCTGTTTGGAAAAACGCATTAATTGATAACCGGAAACAGATAGTACAGGGTGATTCTCTGTTCTTCAATGATATGACAGGTTACGGAGAAGCTTACAGGAACGTAACTATACAGGATACAGTAAACAATCTTGCAATTGAAGGAGATTACGCCTGGTATTACAAACAACCGGAGAGATTCCTTGTAACCGAAAAAGCTGTATTCATCCAGATCTCTGATGAGGATTCATTGTTCCTTCATGCCGACACTATCAGCGCTGTTACAGTTGCAGACACATCTGCATCAGGGTACAGGCTTATGAGAGCTTATCATAAATGCAAGGTTTTTAGTAAAAGATTGCAGGTTAAATGCGACTCTCTCTCCTACTCTTTCAGGGATTCAGTCATCAGGTTTTACACAGAACCAATTCTGTGGGCAGAGGAATACCAGCTGCTTGCTGATTCGATGGCCATTTTTACAAAGAACAACCAGGCTGAAAGGCTTGAACTCTATAATTCAGCTTTCGTCATCTCGATGATTGATACTACAAGATATAACCAGATAAAAGGGAAATCATTAACAGGCTACTTTAAAGATAATGAACTCGAAAAAATAGATGTGACAGGAAATGTAGAATCTATTTATTTCCTTATCGACGGCAATAAACTTACCGGAGTCAACCAGTCGCGATGTGCAAGGATCGAAGCATTTGTAAGCGATGGCAGCGTTACTGATATAATTAACCATGGAAATCCGGAGGGTGTAATTGATCCTCCAAAACTGAATATCAACCCTGCTGAGGTTAAACTTGAAGGATTCATGTGGTACGATAATCTCAGACCAAAGAAAAAGTCAGATATTTTCAAAGACTAATAAAAAGACCGGTTGACGCCGGTCTTTTTTATAATTCATTTTCAGTTATTTGCTAGTACTCATCCTCATTGAAAAAGAAGTCATCTTTGCTTGGATAATCCGGCCAGATATCTTCAATACTCTCATAAATATCACCCTCATCTTCTATCTCCTGCAAATTTTCGATAACCTCCATAGGCGCACCAGACCTTATGGCAAAATCAATGAGCTCATCCTTGGTTGCTGGCCAGGGAGCATCCTCTAATTTTGATGCTAATTCAAGCGTCCAGTACATAAAAATAAGGCTTTAAATAAAGTCGCAAATATATATATTATTTTAAATAAACAATATTATGATCACTTTATTTATCAATTCATAATAATGGCCATTTATCTTCCTTAGTACCAGATTCATAGCAAGTCTTTCTGGCCATAACAAAAAGGAAATCCGAGAGCCGGTTCAGGAAAGATGCAACAATATCTGGCACAGGCTCGGTTTGTTTAAGACTAAACACCGATCGTTCAGCACGGCGGCAGACACATCTTGCAACATGGGTGAAGGATACTGCTTTATTCCCGCCGGGAAGTATAAAATTACGGAGAGCTGGTAATGAATCCTGCATTAAATCTATGCTCTTCTCAAGAACAGCAAGACAATCATTATCCGGTAATAATAACTTGCTGTGTTGTCCTGGCTCCTCGGTCGCAAGTATTGAAGCGCACCTCATCAGCTGGTCCTGAATATACAGTAAAATGTCTGATCTGCTTCTGTTTTCGACAAGATCTCTCAAAACCCCAATCCATGATATAAGCTCATCGACATTTCCATAAGCCTCTATCCGTGAAGAATATTTGGGTACCCTCTTTCCGTTTGATAATGAAGTGGATCCGTCATCTCCGGTGAGGGTATAAATTTTCATAACAGATTTGAGATTAATTGTATTTCACACGGTTTTCATTAATATAATCCTGTGAAATTTCCCCGTCAAATAACCTGACTATACGCTCGGCATGTCTTGCAATATCCTCTTCATGTGTTACAAGAATAACAGTATTGCCCTTTTTATGTATTGCATCGAGAAGACCCATGATATCAATAGAAGTCTTGCTATCAAGGTTACCTGTGGGTTCATCCGCAAGAATAATGGAGGGTTTATTCACAAGAGCCCTGGCGATGGCGACACGTTGTCGCTGTCCTCCTGAAAGTTCATTTGGCTTATGATCCATTCTGTCATTAAGACCCACCTGTTCAAGGGAAGTTCGTGCAAGTGCATCTCTTTCGATTTTCGGAACACCCGCATAAATCAACGGTAATGTGACATTTTCAAGGGCAGTGTACCTGGGAAGCAGGTTGAATGTCTGAAATACGAAACCGATCTCCTTGTTCCTTATCTCAGCAAGATAGTCATCCTCCATCTTGCTCACATCAGTTCCGTTAAGAATGTATTTTCCGCTTGTCGGAGTATCAAGACAACCAAGAAGGTTCATGAGTGTCGATTTTCCTGAACCGGAGGGCCCCATTATTGCTACATATTCATTCCGCCTTATATCGATTGAAACCGACCTTAATGCCCTTACTATCACCGATCCTATCTGGTAGTTTTTAACGATACTCTGAATCTCAATTACCTTTTCCTTGTCCATGATCTCTGAATTTAAATGTCCGAAAATAGATTAAATAACTTAATTAACCGATTAATACTTCTTAATTTTTGTTAATACCTGATTCTATAATGATTACGTGTTATATTGTTCCTGAAAAAAACGATTCCCATCCTGTAAATGTCTATTGTGGCTGAGACATTTTTAAAGTTTTTGATTTCGTTCCAGGCTTCAGTCATTTCCCTTGAATAATAAATATCGTCGACAACAATAACTGTTTTTTCATCTGATATGTCTGAAAGATTTTTAAAATTTTTAAGCAAAGGCTCTTTCCTGTGGTCGCCGTCAATAAAAACCATCGATGGCCTGATACCAGATGATGCGATCTCAGGTAAAACATCGTCGAATGCACCTTTCATCTGAACTATATTATCAAAACGTGCCTCGTTGAAATTTTCAAGTGCAATTTCAGCACATTCACTGCAACCTTCAACAGTATATACTTTAGCCGATGGCGCTGAAGCGGCCATATACATTGCACTGATTCCCAAAGAAGTACCAAGCTCGATTATTGAAGAGCCTCCAAACTCTGCAGCAAGATTATACAACAACCTCCCGTATTTTTCCGGAACGGCTGATGACCTGGCTATTTCTGATATATTCCTGCTTTTTCTTTTCATTTGACCCGCCCCAAGATCATTCACAATAATAATTCTGCTGTCTTTCAGAAGTCCTTTCCTGATCTTTTCAATCCTTAAGACAACCTCTCGCTCTGTTTTATTCCGGAACACCCTTGAAACGATGTCAAAAATGAACGGGCTGTGTACGCCATGGCCGCCACTGTGACGGGAAAAAAAGAAGTATTCAATATATTTTGTAACAGGGTACAATCGCATAGGGTACTGTTTTTATTAGGACAGGTTTTCAAAATTACTTATTTTCGATGATCATGATTCAGGATTTCATCAATACAGGCATAACATACCTTCAGGGAGTCGGCCCTAAAAGAGCCGAATTGTTCAACAAAGAACTGAATATCTATACGTTTCGTGACCTTCTTTACTATTTTCCTTACAAATATGTGGACAGGACAAAGTTCTACAAAGTCATTGAACTTGATGCCGAGCTTCCGTATGTTCAGGTCAGGGGGTTCATTAAAGGTTTCTATTCTGAGGGACATGGAAAAGGAAAAAGGCTTGTTGCCGACTTCGGAGACGAGACAGGGAATATTAAGCTTATATGGTTCAAAGGCTTGAAATGGATCACCGGGAAATATACAACCGGTGTTGAATACATTGTGTTTGGTAAGCCGGGGATTTTTAACGGGGTTCTGAATGTTATTCATCCTGAAATAGAAGATTCAGGGAAAGTTGCTGAAAGGTTGAGTTCAGACTTGCAGGCCCAGTACAGCACAACTGAGAAGCTCAGGGATCAGTTCCTTACATCTAAGACAATTAGCAAGCTTATAGGAATTCTGCTGAAACAGATAAATTTCAGGATTCCTGAGACTTTGCCCCCATATATTGTCTCAAAATATAAGCTTGCTGATCTTCATGAGGCGCTGCATAAAATTCATTTCCCATCTTCTCCGGAAGAGCTTGAAAGAGCAAGATACAGACTCAAATTTGAGGAGTTATTTTTTATTGAGTTGAGTATTCTCAGGCTGAAAGCATCACGGGAACAGAAAGTTAGAGGATTCGTTTTTTCGTCAGTAGGTGAAAGATTCAATAATTTTTATTTCAGGAACCTTCCTTTCCCCCTCACTGAAGCACAGAAAAGAGTGATAAAAGAAATCAGGAAAGATCTTGGATCGGGTAAGCAGATGAACCGTCTTCTTCAGGGTGACGTAGGAAGCGGAAAGACTCTTGTTGCATTGATGAGCATGCTAATTGCACTTGATAACGGATACCAGGCATGCCTGATGGCTCCAACTGAAATCCTTGCTAACCAGCATTTCAACACAATCAGCAATCTTGTGAACGGACTGGGTATTAAAATAAATATTCTTACAGGCTCATCCGGAAAAGCAGCCAGGAAAGAAATATCGCAATCATTACTTGATGGTTCGCTTAATATTCTCATCGGTACTCACGCCCTTATAGAGGAGAATGTTCAGTTCGGCAACCTCGGGCTTGTAATTATTGATGAACAACACAGATTCGGAGTCGCACAAAGAGCAAGATTGTGGCAAAAAAACCTTAATCCTCCCCACGTACTTGTTATGACAGCAACACCTATACCGAGAACCCTTGCAATGACATTGTACGGTGACCTTGACGTTTCAGTCATTGATGAAATGCCGCCCGGGAGAATCCCTGTGAAGACAATGCATTTCTTCGAATCGGAAAGAAATAAAGTCTTCGGCTTTATGAGAAAGCAGATCGCCTATAAGAGACAGGTTTATGTTGTTTACCCGCTTATAAGCGAATCGGAAAGTATGGATTACAGGAACCTTGAGGACGGCTGGGATATGATATCGAGGACATTTCCTCCGCCTGCATATTGCGTCAGTATTGTTCACGGCAAGATGACAACTGCCGATAAAGAGGTTTCAATGAAGCTTTTTAAAGACGGCATTGCTCATATTCTAGTTGCAACAACAGTAATTGAGGTGGGTGTTGATATCCCGAATGCAACTGTAATGGTAATCGAAAGCGCTGAGAGATTCGGATTATCGCAGCTTCATCAGTTAAGAGGAAGGGTTGGCAGGGGAGCCGACCAGTCTTACTGCATTCTCATTACGTCTGATAAGCTGTCGAAAGAGGCTGCAAAAAGAGTTGAAGTCATGGTTAAGACAAATGACGGGTTCGAAATAGCTGAAACGGATCTCCGCCTGAGAGGACCCGGCGACATAGAAGGCACTCAGCAGAGCGGCATTCCTTTCGATCTGAAGATAGCCGACCTTGGAAAAGACGGCCAGCTTATCGAATATGTAAGAAATATTGCAAATGACATACTTACCCTCGATCCCCTCCTGAAAGATGAAAAAAATGCCGTACTCAGAGAAGAGCTTAAAAAGCAAAATGCAGGTAAACAATCATGGAGCAAAATATCCTGAAACAAGAACTGAAATTCCTTATTTAGAATCTATATAAATAAGCCGGCATATATCAAAAACTGACAAAATTCTTTCCGAAGGTAAATCACTTGTTATAAAATTGCGGATTCATTTTTTGTCCAATCAAAAATAATGGCTGAAGGTAGTGAAGTAATAAACCATGAAGGTGTTGTTACGAGTAATTCCGGAAAGTCTGTAATTGTCTCGATATCATCGCAATCCGCATGTTCAGGGTGTCATGCAAAGGGTTCCTGTAATATGTTCGGAACAGAGCAGAAGCTGATAGAAGTAATAGGAACATACTCTGTAGAGCCCGGCGATATCGTAAATATTCTGATGGAAAGATCAATGGGTGTTTCAGCTTTGTTCTTCGGATACATTCTCCCCTTTTTCGTGCTGTTGATTTCGCTCGTTACATCAATATCATTTAACCTGCCTGAACTGACGGCCGGGTTAATTTCATTTGGAATGCTTATGCCTTATTACCTGATATTATATTTTTTCAGAAAAAGATTGAGTGAGAAATTTACGTTTACTTTAAAGTCAAGATAATGAATTCCACAATACTGATAACTATTATAAGTCTTGGCATTCTGGCACTCCTGTCTGCCGTCATCCTGTACTTTGTTGCTCAGAAATTCAAGGTGTTCGAAGATCCCCGTATTGATGAGGTTGCGGCAGTTTTACCACAGGCAAATTGTGGAGGATGCGGCTTTGCAGGTTGCAGAAATTTTGCCGAAGCTCTTGTTTCTTCTTCATCTTTCGAAGGGTTGAATTGTCCGGTCGGAGGTGCAGAAGTAATGGGTAATGCAGGCAGAATCTTAGGCAGAGAAGCTCCTGTAGTGGATCCGATGGTGGCAGTATTGAAATGTAACGGTTCACCTGAAGTAAGACCAAGAACATCGAGATATAACGGCGCCCCTGATTGCAGAATATCCAACAGTCTCTTTACAGGTGAAACTGACTGCAGATATGGCTGTATGGGCTATGGTGATTGTGTAAGAGCATGTATCTTTGATGCAATGTGGGTCGATTCATCCACACAATTACCCGTGATTTCGGATGAAAAATGCGTTGCATGCGGAGCCTGCGTGAAAGCCTGCCCGAGACATCTCATTGAGCTTCGGAAAAAAGCAAAGAAAGACAGGAAAATATATGTAGCCTGTTCAAACTGTGACAAGGGCGGTCCTGCAAGAAGAGCCTGTAAGGCTGCATGCATCGGATGCGGTAAATGTGAAAAGGTGTGCGAGTATGATGCAATAAAGATTGAAAACAACCTTGCATACATTGATGCAACAAAATGTAAGCTGTGCAGAAAGTGTGTCACAGAATGCCCGACAAATGCAATTATTGAGGTCAATTTTCCACCAAGGAAGGAAAAGGGAGAAATTCAGGCCGAATCAGTTCAGAGTATATAGACATAAAAGTATATTAAGGTGTTGAAAACATTTCCGGTTGGAGGAATTCATCCTCCTGAAAACAAAATAACTTCAGGGAAACAGATAGTTAACCTGGTTCCGACAGGCACAGTAGCGATACCTGTTTCTCAGCATATCGGAGCTCCTGCAATAGTTGTTGTGAATAAGGGAGACAAAGTTAAGACCGGGCAGCTTATCGCGTCCGGAAAAGGTTTTGTGACAGCTAACGTTCACTCTTCTGTCTCAGGAAAAGTCAATCGTATTGATACTATATATGACACAACGGGATACAGGCAAACAGCCGTTTTTATTGATGTTGAAGACGATGAATGGGTTGAAAGCATCGACAGAAGCAAGGAGATAGTTAAAGAAATCAAACTCGCTCCGGAGGAAATAATAAAAAAATGCCTTGAGTCAGGTATTGTCGGGCTTGGAGGCGCCACATTTCCTTCGCATGTTAAGCTGTCAGTTCCTGAAGGGAAAACATGTGATGTACTAATAATAAACGGTGTGGAATGTGAACCTTTCCTTACCTCCGATCACAGGCTGATGCTCGAAAAAGGCGAAGAGATACTTGTCGGAATAACAATACTTATGAAAGCCCTGAAGGTCTCAGGAGCTATAATAGGAATAGAGAACAACAAGCCGGATGCAATTGACAATCTTACAAAGCTTGCATCACAGTTCAAGGGAATAAGTGTATCGCTACTCAAGGTAAAATATCCACAGGGCGCCGAGAAGCAGCTTATAAAATCCTTGATAAACAGGGAAGTTCCCTCAGGGAAGCTTCCGATTGACGTTGGCGCAGTTGTTCATAACGTCGGAACGGCCTTTGCTGTATATGAAGCCGTTCAGAAAAACAAGCCTCTTTTCGAAAGGGTTGTCACGATTACAGGAAAGTCAGTAAGTAATCCGGGCAATTTCATTGTAAGAATCGGCACTCCTGTCAGCAGATTGATCGAAGCTGCGGGCGGGATGCCTTCAGATACGGGAAAAATCATAAGTGGCGGCCCGATGATGGGCAAAACAATCAGCAATACAGAAGTTCCTGTTGTAAAAGGCACATCAGGAATTATCCTCTTTCCTGAAGATGAATCGCGTCGCACGGAACCCTCGCCCTGTATCAGATGTGCAAAGTGCACTTTTGTATGCGCACTGAACCTTGAACCATTTCTTCTTGCGAATCTTTCAGAAAGAGGAATGTTTGAAAGAGCTGAAAAGGAGCATATCACAGATTGTATGGAATGTGGATCATGCACGTTTACCTGCCCCGCCGGACGCCCAATCCTCGATTATATAAGACTTGGAAAATCAACAGTAATGAAGATGATCCGGGAAAGAAGTATGAAACTATCTTAACCAATGAGCAACCTTTTTAATATGTCTCCCTCCCCTCATGTTCACGGGGAGGCTACAACAAAAAAACTGATGTATGGAGTTGTCATCGCACTGATACCATCGTTCATCACATCTGTTATTTATTTCGGAACAGGGGCTATAATTGTAACAGCTACCGCTATATTATCATGTATGCTGTTTGAGTTTCTTATTCAGAAATATATTTTACAAAAACCACTTTCCATCACCGATGGCTCTGCTATCGTCACAGGCTTGTTGCTGGCTTTCAATCTACCTTCGAACATACCCGTGCATCTTGTGATCCTGGGAAGCCTGATGGCAATAGGCGTGGCAAAGATGACATTCGGAGGACTGGGAAATAACCCTTTCAATCCTGCATTAGTTGGCCGTGTTTTCATGTTGATCTCTTTCCCTGTGAAAATGACAAGCTGGCCCGAACCAAAAGGTTTCCTTACAGGCTACACAGATGCAACTACCGGAGCCACTCCCCTTGCAATGATCAAGGAAGGACTTAAAAACGGTGAATCAATCTCTGCTCTTATGGGCAAGATCCCCGATACAGTGAATATGATATTAGGAAAAATGGGAGGTTCAATGGGCGAAGTCTCGGCCCTCGCACTTCTGCTGGGCTTTGCATTCCTTCTTTACAGGAAGATTATTACATGGCACATCCCCGTTTCAATCATTGGAACAGTTGCGATTTTTGCCACAATACAGCAAATTACAAACCCGGAAGCTGCTGCCGGACCTGTATTCCATATCCTCAGCGGTGGACTCCTGCTTGGAGCAATATTCATGGCAACAGATTATGTCACATCGCCAATGAACAAGAAAGCCATGATTCTATATGGCTGCCTCATTGGAATACTGACAATGTTAATAAGACTTTATGGAGCTTATCCTGAAGGTGTCTCATTTGCTATACTCATAATGAATGCTTTTGTACCATTGATGAATGCATACATAAAACCAAAAAGATTCGGAAGGGAGGCATTAAATGGCTAAGACTGAATCGACTTTTAAGAACATGGCCTTATCGCTTACACTTATTTCATTATGTGCAGCCGCCTGTCTTGGATTTGTCTACGAGATGACAAAAAAACCAATTGAAACCTCTAATCTGAATAAAAAGCTCAACGCTATAAAGCAGGTTGTTCCTGAATTCAATAATAATCCTGATGATGAAATGTACATGCTGCCCACAGGTGAAGGTGACAGTCTCGCGGTCTATCCCGCCAAAAAAGACGGAGAAATTGTAGGTTATGCCGTATCAACATATTCAGGAAAAGGATTCAGCGGAAAAATAACACTCATGTCAGGTTTCAAACCCGATGGAACAATAATAGATATAAGCGTTCTTGAACAGAAAGAAACTCCCGGTCTTGGAACAAAGATGAAAGAACCGGCATTCAAAGATCAGTTCAAAGGGAAGAACCCTTCTTCTTTCCCGCTGAAAGTTAAAAAAGATGGTGGCCAGGTCGATGCAATCACCGCAGCTACTATAAGCTCAAGAGCTTTTTGTGATGCAGTTCAGCGCGGCTATAACACATTGCAGAAAGGAGGTCAGAAATGAACCAGTTTCAGAATTTCACAAAAGGGCTTATAAAAGAAAATCCTATTCTTGTTCTTGTTCTCGGAACCTGCCCTACCCTTGCAACAACATCATCATCGCTCAATGGAATGGGGATGGGCATTGCAACTACATTTGTTCTTGCAGGATCAAATGCTGTGATCTCGATGCTTGCAAATGTAATTCCGGATAAGGTCAGGATCCCGGCTTTTGTTGTAATTATCGCTTCATTCGTAACGATTGTCGATCTTATAATGCAGGCCTATGTTCCTGATCTTTACGTAACACTTGGAATTTTTATCCCGCTTATTGTAGTAAACTGCATCGTTTTGGGGCGTGCAGAAGCTTTCGCAAGTAAAAACTCGGTGATTTCATCTTTATTTGATGGTTTGGGTATGGGGCTTGGTTTCACGCTTGCGCTTGGCGTTCTCGGCGCTTTTCGCGAAATAGTAGGAAGCGGTTCGATTTTCGGTCATAAGTTTCTGCCCGGTGACGGCATTCTCGTCTTCATACTGGCCCCGGGTGCATTTATTGCACTTGGATTCCTTATTGCAATAGTTAACAGAATAAAGAAAAAAATCTAAGCAAAATGGAATACGTATTAATGATTATATCGGCCGTCCTGATAAATAATGTGATACTAACTCAGTTTCTCGGGATTTGCCCTTTTCTTGGAGTATCAAATAAAGTCGGAACTGCATTGGGAATGGCAGGCGCTGTAGTATTTGTCATTACTCTGTCGACACTTGTGACTTATCTCATCCAGGTTTATGTACTTGAAAAATTAGGAATTGGCTTCATGCAGACAATAACATATATTCTTGTTATTGCCGCATTGGTTCAGATGGTTGAGATTATCCTCAAAAAAGTAAGCCAGCCTCTTTATCAGGCTCTCGGTATTTTTCTTCCGCTTATCACAACAAACTGTGCAGTTCTCGGAGTTGCGATCCTTGTAATTCAGAAAAACTACAGTCTTATCCAGGCAGTTGTGTTTGGGGCATCAACGGCAGTCGGATTCGGCTTTGCACTAACAATTCTTGCGGGTATACGCGAACAGCTTGAGCTAGCCGATATTCCGGCAGGAATGAAAGGCGTTCCTATTTCTCTTGTTATCGCAGGAATTCTGGCGATGGCTTTCATGGGCTTCACAGGAATAGTTAAATAATTGATTATTAGGATTCGCCTTACAGATTTTTTTCGTTTATTGTGCGATATTTACTCAAACAGGTAAATATGACACTGAAAGAGTACTATGACGTCCTGGGTATTCCGTGTAACTCAGGTATTGCCGAAATTAAAAAAGCTTATAGAAAAAAAGCTTACCAATATCATCCTGACATAAATCCTTCTCCTGACGCCAGGGATAAGTTCATAAGCGTTACAGAAGCTTATGATTTCCTTATTGCAAATCATGAAAAAATTGCAGCCGATGATCTTGCATATCGGCAGGCCATGGAAAACTGGCGGAAATACAGGCAGGACAGATCCCGGATGAGAGCTTCATCGTATGCACGGACATCATATAATTCGTTCAGGAAGACTAAATTCTATAAAACAACAAAAATTTTTGACGGCACAAGGATAATATACAGTTTTATTATTTCAATCCTTATAATCACCTATACAATCTATGGATATATATACAGGCTTCATCATCCCTGGAATGATGAGAAGCCTTCTGTATTGTCGTTCATAATGCTTCTTTCAATAGGTATTATTTTTCTTGGCTTCTCTTTAATTTATCTGATATCGTGGATACAGTCGCTCAGGAAACAAAAGAATGACGACAGGAATACCTGAAAACTTAATGTATCAAAACTGATTCAAGCTGAAATAAAGGAGGCTTAGCTTGTTCTTATAAAATTGAAAGGAACATCAAGAACCGATGCAAAATATTCACCTCTCTCAAGGATATCTTCATCGCCATCTTCATAATACCAGTTAAAGACAAATCTTTTATCCTTTAATGTAACATATGTTACTTTTTGTAACAGGTGAATAAAAACCTTTGCGCTTGCGCTGTTGAAATATTCAAGGATCATATCGACCTGAGTTGTGTCGGCAGGTTTTTCGATATAATCTGAAATCCATTGTTCTATAGGATTGAAGAATTCAGTCACGTTTTCATGAATGGAGCGGCCCCTTATCCTGATTACTCCATCCGGATTAAGAAGCACTTCTGGGGTGTTTTTCGTTGCCGTTAACCTGAGCTCTTTCATTAATTGCTTTGCCCTAAGATACAAATTTATGAATTCATCGTGACTTTAACAATTCAATTATTAATACCTTGCCATGGGCGCTATATCATGGCCGGCAAATATGCCTGCAAGATATTTGTAATATCCTGTAATCCCAATCATTGCGGCATTGTCGGTTGTGTATCTGAATTCAGGGATATACAGATTCCACCCATGTTTTTCAGCTTCAGTCTTCACAGCTTTTCTCAACCCCGAGTTAGCTGAAACACCACCTGCTATGCCGATATTTTTAATATTAGTAATCTCAGCAGCTTTCACAAGCTTCCCGACAAGCATGTCTATTATAACGTTCTGAAGAGAGGCGCAAAGATCGGCTTTATTCTTTTCAATAAAATCAACATCTTCTTTTATTCTGTCACGAAGGAAATAGAGAAAGCTCGTTTTCAGACCGCTGAAGCTGAAATCAAGACCTTTTACATGTGGTTTTGCAAACCGGAAAGCATGAGGGTTCCCTTCATTTGCCAGTTTATCGATCAGCGGACCTGAAGGATAAGGAAAACCCATGACTTTCCCACATTTGTCAAATGCTTCTCCTGCAGCATCATCGATAGTGTTGCCGAGAACCTCCATTTCAAGATGACTTTTCAACAAAACTATTCTTGTATGACCGCCCGACACAATAAGACACAGGAAAGGAAATTCAGGTACCCTGTTATCCTTGTCTTTTTCGAGAATGAAATTTGCGAGCACATGTGCCTGCAGGTGATTTACTTCAATCAGAGGAATTCCGAGTGCAAGTGAATATCCTTTGGCAAATGAAGTACCAACCAGAAGAGAACCGAGAAGACCCGGTCCTCTTGTAAAAGCCAATGCATTTATTTCATTTTTCGCGACACCGGCACGTCCAAGGGCCAGCTGAACTACAGGAACAATGTTTGACTGGTGAGCCCTTGACGCCAGTTCCGGAACAACGCCGCCGTATGACATATGGATATCCTGGTTTGCAATAAGGTTTGAAAGAGAATATCCGTCTCTTATTACGGCTGCTGACGTATCATCACATGAAGATTCAATAGCGAGTATAGTAATAGCCATATCCTGTCAACTATTCAGACTTCGGTAATGTTCAAAAATAAGGAGTTTTTCTGATTTCCGATGTTTGGTATACTATTTGGGGTGCATAATTGTTATTATCTTTAACACCAAGAACAGGCGAGATTAATGGCCAAAGTCATTAAGAAATGGATCCGGTATTCCCTCATAACCATTGGAATAGCTCTTGCTATTCCGGGTTGCCTTTATATTATTGTTCAGATACCGGCGATTCAAACAAGGATAGTAAGGACAATTACAGACAACCTTTCTGGAAAATTCCAGTCTGAAATTTCAATTGAGAGAGTTGATTACAGGTTTTTTAATAAGCTTGCATTGGAAAATGTTCTTTTCCTCGACAGGAACAGAGATACATTGCTTTTTACAGAAAAGCTGTCCGCAGGTTTAAGAAAATTCGACAGGAAAAACAAAATAATTAATCTCGGACGTGTAAATATAACAAGACCAGTATTTTCATTAATAAAAGATTCTGCAGGGCAGATGAATCTTAACTGGTATCTTGATAAGCTCCCGTCAGGCCAGAGCGACTCATCAAAAAAAAGCATTGAATTTAAAATAGACAGGATAGATATTGGTAATGGGAGATTCTCTCTTGTTGATACTTCCGGAAAGGATACAGTACGAATAAAAAAGAAAGTTGATTTCTCTGATCTGAGGCTTTCCGGAATAGACGGGACAATAGAAGATTTCAGAATTTCAGGAGATTCAACCTCTCTGAACATTTATAACCTGTCACTGTCGGAAAAAAGCGGATTTCAGATCAGAAAGATGAATAGCCGGCTTACTTTCACGAAAGGGAAGATCATTGCGCACTCAGCTTTCATACAAACCGATACAAGCGAGCTCAGTATTGATAAACTTCAGATCACCCCTGACTCACTGTCGGGAATGAGTAATTTTCTGGAAGATGTCAGGCTCGATCTTGTGCTGAACAAATCATTTTTAAGTTCAGGTGATTTAGGTTATTTTGTCCATCTCCCTGATAATATTGAAGAATCAGCTTTCTTATCTGGAAAGTTCACCGGAACCATTGCCGAATTAAGAGGAAGAGATGTTATTGTCGAATACAGGGAAAAGACATTTCTCGACTGTAATTTTGATATTTCAGGTCTGCCGGATATTGAAAACTCCTTCATCTATATTGGCTTTAACCAACTCAGGACTAATGCTACTGATTTTAAGCATTTTAAGCTATCAAACAAGAAAAAATTTCCTGAGGTTTTACTCAAACTTGGCAACATAACATTTGACGGTAGCTTCTCGGGATTCACAACAGATTTTGTTACATATGGTGAATTTACATCCGCAGTAGGTGATATAAGCACAGATATTTCATTGCGGCCTGAGAAAAATAATTACTACAAGATGCAGGGTTTAATGAGCGGACGGAATATTAATCTGAGAGAGATCACAGAATCTGATATTGCAGGCATGTTAAATATGCATGCGAATCTTGACGGTTATGCTTCATCGGTAAAAAAATTTGCCGGGAAAATAACCGGAATGATCGACAGTGTTGAGATAAATGGTTACAAATACAGGAATATAGACCTGAAAGGTCAGTTTACTGAAAAAACCTGGAATGGAAGCATTAATATTACAGATGACAATATCAGGCTTGACCTGCTCGGAATGTTCAATTTCAGCAATACGCAGCCGGAATTTGATTTCAGCCTTGATATTGCGAATGCTAACCTGCACAAGCTTAACATAGATAAGAAAGACAGTACTTCATCATTATCGTTGGTGCTCACTACTAATTTCAGCGGTAACAGCATAGATAATATTAACGGGCAGGTAAATCTCGTAAGTTCGGATATAACGAGGTATGGAAAAACAATAAAATTGAACGGTTTTAAGATAAACTCTTCATCAGAAACCGGAACTCCTGCACTGAACCTGTATACTGATTTTGTAGATGCAACTATAAAGGGTAATTACAATTTGAAAGGTCTAAAGCATTTCTATTTTGCTGCACTCGCCGGTATTATGCCCTCTATGTCGAAACCGATCGAAGAAACAGGACCCGTCAATCCAAACGATTTTACTTTTGAAGTGAAGTTTAAGAATACTGACAGGATAAATGATTTTCTGGGAATGGGATTGATGCTGGCTGAAAACAGCTTCATCAAAGGATCGGTCACACCGCAAACATCACTTAACATCGAAGGCAAAGCTGGTTTTGTAAGCCTGAAGAATATCAGATTCAATAATCTTGACTTTCTTATCGGCTCAACAGGAAACAGCCTGAATGCAGATATAAATACAACATCTCTATCAATCCCAGGGGAAACCGATCTTAGTAATTTCAGTATAAGCCTGAATACTGTTCCGGATACATTCCGTATTCACACAGACTGGAATGACGGGAACCAGAATTCAGATCGCGGAACAATATCAGCGATGGGAACCTTTCTGAAGAATTCTGAAGGCAATCATAATCCAATCCTTAACATAAATATCGATTCGTCTTCACTTCTTATTAATAATAATATCTGGACAATTAACCGTTCTTCTGCAATAATCGATTCAAATTCAGTCGCAATAAATAACATAGGTGTTGAGAGCAGAGGAAAGTTCTATAACGTAAATGGAATAATCTCTGAGAATTCAACCGATACTATTCATCTTAATTTCAGCGGGATAGATATCTCGCCTTTAAATCATCTTTTAACAAATAATGAGGAAGATACAACAGGATTAAGATATAATCTGAAAGGAATTCTTAATGGGAAAGCCGCTGTTACAGGCATTTATAATGATATTATGATCGAGAGCGATATTTCTCTGGATGGATTTTCAATACTGGGAAGCGATTATGGCAAAGTATATGTCAGTTCCGAGTTTGATAACATAAGGAGAGTCGTCGATATTAATGCAAGTAATAATCTGGATGGCTTCAGAATGTTCAATGCAACTGGATATTTCAATCCTGCAGACAAGGGTTTTGACATTGATTTTATTACAAACAGACTACCTGTTGATGCATTAAATCCCCTTCTGAGATCATTTGCATCAGGGATTTCGGGTTCAACAACCGGAAAATTGAATCTCAGCGGATCTGGAAAGGATTTATTCCTTACTGGAGCCGCAAAAACTGAAAACCTGAAAATAAGGATCAACTACCTTCAGACATCGTATCTCATTAATGATTCAATACGATTTGACAGAAGCGGGATCAGGTTCAATAATGTGAAATTTGCCGATGAAGACGGGAGAACTGCAACAATTACAGGTGTTGTTAATCATAACAGCTTTAAAAACTTCACTGCTGATCTGACTATCAACATGGGAAATAATTTCCTCGCGCTGAATACACAGGCAAAGGATAATCCTACCTTTTACGGAAAAGTCTTTGCCTCCGGTGTAACAAAGATTAAAACCTCACCTGATCTGTTATCGTTCGACATTTCTGCCCGGACCGGGAACAATACAAAATTCTACATCCCTCTTTCAGATGAACTTTCTGTTGGAGAGTATTCATTTGTTACATTTGTCGATCATGCAGCTATCTCCGATAGCGGAATAAAAACAATCTCAACACAATCAAAGCAGGTTGGAATTGATCTTAAAATGGATCTTACAATTACACCGGAAGCCGAAGTGCAGCTTATTTTCGATGAAAAGGCAGGTGATAAAATCACAGGCATTGGTTCGGCCACTCCTCTGAATATCAATCTTGATCCTAAAGGTAATTTCAGGATCACAGGTGATTACAACATTGAAAAAGGTACATACCTGTTCACGCTGGGCAATATCGTATACAAGAATTTCGATCTCGAAAACGGAGGCAGGATCAGCTTTAACGGGCCTCTTGAAAACGCTGATCTTGATCTTAAAGCAACTTATAAGAAATTTTCAGCCTCATTATACCCTGTTACAAAGGATAGTAAGGATATGAATGTAAGGTATGCGGTAGAACCTCAGATACTGTTATCAGGCAGACTTTTTAATCCGACAGTAAAATTTGAGATAAACCTTCCGAATGCAGATGAACAGGTAAGAACGAGCTTAAGAAATGCGATTGCATCCGATGAGGAACTCAGCAGACAGTTCATTTATCTGCTTGCAACAAACAGCTTCTATTCGGATGTATCGGGAACATCAGATTATTCAAATGCAGGTACTTCGGCAATGGCAGCAACAACTTACGAGATGTTACTAAGCCGTTTAAGCAATTGGTTATCACAAATAAACGAAAATGTCAACTTCGGAATAAATTACAGGCCCGGAAGCGGAAACAGCACTTATACATCAGATGAAGTACAGATTGCAATCGGAACACAGGTGCTCGATAACAGGATAACTATTAACGGGAATGTTGATTACAGAAATACATCAGGCGCTGCCGGAACTACACAAAGGCTAATTGGCGACTTTGATGCAGAGGTCAGAATAACTGACAAATTCCGGTTCAAGGTATTCAATCGTTATAATGATACTTATGAAATTGCTAATATCAAGGGCGATTATACACAGGGCATTGGCGTATTTTACAGGGAGGATTTTCAGAAATTCTCCGATCTTTTCAGAAGAAAAGACAGAAATGCAAAAAAAGAGGATGAGGTTACTCTTAAAGAAAAGTAATTCATCATAATTTCCGGAACTTCTCCAGTTGTTTATAAATCACCCTTAATTGTTATTAATACCGCATAATAGAAACGCTCAAATCTCGTTTTTTAATAACTTCGCGAATGAAACTTTAATATCTTCTAAAACGAAATCTTTTGATTAATTAAAAATAACGAAAATGGCATTGTTAGCATTCATCATGCAGGAAGGAACTACAACTGCAGCCGCAACAGATTCAAAACTTACACTTCTCGATTTCGCCATAAAAGGAGGATGGGTAATGATACCGATAATCCTTCTCTCCTTTGTTGCTGCATATATCTTCATCGAGAGATTTTATGTTATCAAAAGAGCGACAAAGGAAGATGCCAATTTCATGAACAGAATAAAAGATTATATACATGACGGTAAAATAGATGCCGCTCTTGCATTATGCAGGTCCACCGACAGTCCGTCAGCAAGGATGGTGGAGAAAGGAATCACAAGGCTGGGCAGGCCATTGCAGGACATAAGCACAGCAATAGAGAATGTGGGTAAGCTTGAAATTTCAAAGCTCGAAAAAACTTTCCCCACACTCGCAACAATCACGGGCGCTGAACCAATGCTTGGATTCCTTGGAACTGTGATCGGGATGGTGCAATCTTTCTATGCAATGTCGCAGGCAGGTAATAATATTGAAGTTTCAATACTTTCAGATGGTATATATACTGCTCTTATAACAACAGTAGCCGGTCTGATTGTAGGTATTCTTGGTTATTTTGCCTATAATACACTGGTTGTAAGGGTCGAAAAGGTTGTATTCAATCTCGAAGCTACACTTACTGAGTTCATGGATATCTTGAATGAACCAATAAAAAGATAATCTGTTATGGCAATATCACAACGAAATAAAATCAGCATAAACTTCAGTTCTGTCGGCATGACGGATGTTGTATTCAACCTTCTTATCTTTTTCATGCTTACATCAACACTTGTACATCCGACGGCTCTGAAGCTTCTGCTCCCAAAGGGGAGTACACAAACTTCAGCTAAACCCCAGACATCAGTTTCAATAACAAGCGATCTTAAGTATTATATTGAACAACAGCCTGTTACAATTGATGAACTGGAATCGGTATTAAAGCAGAAGCTTGGATCAAATCCTGATACTTATATCTCGTTGCATGCTGATAAAACTGTTCCATTTGACAATGTCGTTCAGGTATTGAATATTGCACAGAAGAATAATTATAAACTGATAATTGCAACTTCACCAAAATAGGAGTCCCAGGGATATACATTCCGAAAAAGGGAAAGGTATTGCAGGATCTGCCATTTTTCATGGCGTTTTATTCCTCTTAATGGCTTTTCTTGCTTTTAAAGTTCCACCCCCGCCTGAATTGGAGGAAGGCATCCTTGTGAACTTTGGCACCGATGAAACAGGTCTCGGCATGATCGAACCTTCATCTCCTTCAATGCCTGAAGAAGCTGCTCCACAGCCGGCCCGCCAGCCTGAGACACAAACCGAAGAAGCTTTGATTACCCAGGATGACGAAGAAGCTCCCGAGGTTAAGAAAGTTGACCCGGAAGCAGAGAAGAAAAGACTTGAGAAAATTGAAGCCAACAGGAAAATCAGGGAGCAGGCTGAAGCTGAAAGGATAAAAAGAGAGAAGGAAGAAGCAGAAAGAAAAAGGATCGAGGCTGAACAGCAACGACTAGCAGAGATAATGAACAGGACAAAAAATGCTCTTGCTAATTCAAAGAACGCAGGAACTGCATCGACAAGCGAGGGGATTGCCGGCGGAACGGGTAACCAGGGCGTTCCGACAGGCTCAGTTGATTCAAAGAACAGAGGCGATGGCAGCGGCCTGGGAGATAAGGGTATCTCGTATGATCTTGCAGGAAGAGGCTTCCAGAAACTTCCTCCTCCTAAATATGATTACCAGGGTGAAGGGCGGGTAGTTGTAGATGTAAGTGTTGACAGACTGGGCAAGGTTGTTCAGGCTGTTCCCGGTACGAAAGGTTCCACTACTCTTGATGAATATCTGCTTAAAGTAGCAAAAGAAGCAGCTCTTGAAGCTCAGTTCGAAGCAAATCCGTCAGCTCCCTCTGTACAAAAAGGAACAATCACTTACAACTTCATTCTGAAATAACAGGAAGACTTATCTTGAAGGTAAAAGCTCGTTTATTGCAATACTCAGATTGTCAATCAGATTATTGTCTTTTATTACATAATCATCAATCCCCTTTCTCGCTAGCTCAAGAACGACTTCGCCGTCTTCCTGGCCTGAAAGCATTATAACCGGAAGCGCTGGTCTTATTTTCTTAATACGATCAAATACTTCCATCCCGTTAAGAGCTTTGTGGTTTTCAGGATCCGTGAAAAGATAATCAAGTATAATAAGGTCGGGATTTCTATTTATTGCATCAAGGCATTCTTCACCGCTTTCAAATGATTCAAGCCTGAAACTATCCGACTCAAATCTTTTAGTTACAAGCTTGTTGATAAAAGGGTCATCATCAACGACAAAAATCAATTTCTCTTTCGCCATCAAAACTGGTTTTAGCCAAAGTAAATTTATTAATAAAATCGAGACAAATTAAAAAAGGCGTTCATATTTTGAACGCCTTTTGATTCAATTTTTTATTTTGTAGTCCTACATTGTAAAAATAGGAAAAGCTTTCATCATATCTGTGACACGGCTGCCCACGCTTTTTATTACTCCCTCGTTTTCAATGTTTGAAATCACCTCATCGATCATATCAACGATTACAGGCATGTGTTCCTCTTTTAGTCCTCTTGTTGTAATTGCCGGAGTTCCCACTCTCAAACCTGATGTCAGGAACGGTGATCTTGTATCGAAGGGAACCATATTTTTATTCACAGTAATATGTGATAATACGAGTGTGTTTTCGACTTTCTTTCCCGAAATATCCGGAAATTTGGTTCTAAGGTCTATTAACATCAGGTGATTGTCAGTGCCTCCCGATACAATCTTGTATCCCTTCTTCACGAATGCAGATGCCATTACTTCAGCATTACGCTTGACTCTTTTCTGGTAATCTATAAATTCAGGCGTGAGGGCTTCACCAAAAGATACAGCCTTTGATGCTATAACATGCTCAAGCGGGCCGCCCTGGATACCTGGAAAAACAGCTGAGTTGAGGAGTGACGACATTGTACGTACTTCACCTTTTGGCGATTTGATTCCCCATGGATTCTCAAAATCTTTACCCATCAGTATTATACCGCCTCGTGGTCCCCTTAAAGTCTTATGTGTTGTTGAAGTGACGATATGAGCATATTTTAAAGGATTTTTTAATAATCCTGCCGCAATAAGGCCTGCAGGATGAGCCATATCAACCATAAATATTGCCCCTATCCTGTCGGCAATTTTTCTCATCCTCTCATAATCCCACTCCCTTGAATATGCCGAAGCCCCACCAATTATCATTTTAGGTTTTTCCCTGAGAGCCGTTTCTTCCATCTGATCATAATCTATCAGCCCATCTTCTTCCCTTACGCTGTATGAAACAGGTTTATATAGCAGTCCTGACGAATTCACAGGTGATCCGTGAGACAGGTGCCCGCCATGCGCAAGATTAAGGCCCATGAAAGTATCTCCTGGTTTGAGCACTGAAAAGAATACTGCCATATTCGCCTGCGCTCCCGAGTGAGGCTGTACGTTTGCATATTCAGCATCAAAGAGTTTTTTGAGCCTGTCGATTGCAATCTGCTCAGATTGATCAACTATTTCACAACCACCATAATAACGGTTACCGGGGTAACCTTCTGCATATTTGTTGGTCATGACAGATCCCATGGCTTCAAGCACCTGAGGGCTCACAAAGTTCTCGGATGCAATAAGCTCTATGCCATTGATCTGTCTCTGGCGTTCTTTTTCAATCAGGTCAAAAATCTGTGTATCGCGTTTCATATAAATATAATTAAGATTCTAAAGATAATCACTCTTCTGAAAACTCCGACATTAGCTCCCGGTATGTAGCATATATTCTTGATTTTGAAATAAATCCAACATAATAACCATTATCGAGCACAGGAAGGTTCCATGCACCTGTGAGCCTGAATGTCTCCATAACGGTTTCAAGACTCTCCTTCTTATCAATATATGATGGGGGAATTGTCATGAGTTTGCGTACAGTAGTAGTATCATAAAGCTCGTTCCTGAACATTATCTCCCTCACATCATCAAGAGAAACGACACCTTCAAGAATATTGAACCTGTCAACAACAGGAAATAAGTTTCTCTTTGACAGTGAGATGGCTTTCACAAGGTCCCTCAACGTTTGAGACGAGCTGACTTTCGTGAGATCTGTTTCAATATCTTTTCGCCAGTCCATCACTACCATAACTGCCTTATTCTTATCGTGTGTTATCAGCTCTCCCTTTTCTGCGAGCTGAACATGATAAATTGAATGCTTCTCGAAGCTCCTTGTTGTTATGAATGAAACAGTTGATGTGAGTATCAAAGGGATTAAAAGATTGTACCCTCCTGTAATTTCGGCTATAAGGAATATTGCAGTCAACGGGGCATGCATTACTCCAGCCATCGTACCCGCCATACCGACAAGGACAAACCTGTTATCAGGTATTTCTATTCCAAGATACTGCCTCAGCATCCCTGAAACGAAGAAACCTGTGATACCTCCAAGAAATAATGTTGGCGCAAATATCCCTCCCACTCCTCCGGCTCCGTTTGTTGCGCTGCTTGCAAAGACCTTGAACAGGATCATTCCTGCCATAAAGATCATAACAACTGAAAAACTCCTGTAATTATGAAATACCGGGCCGGAAACAACAGAATCAACTTTTCCCTGTAATAAAGCCATAATAGTATCGTATCCTTCACCGTAAAAAGGTGGAAAAAGAAAAATGAGGATGCTCAGTATCATGCCACCCGCAAGTAACCTAAGATAAACATTATTCACCCTGCTGAAGCCGCTTTCAAGGAACAATGTCATTCGTGAAAAATATAATGATATTATTCCTGAAGTAATTCCAAGTAAAAGGTACCATGGAATATTAGCAACATTAAATCCGCCTGAAATATTGAAGGTGAACAGCACCTTGTCGCCCATGAGGAAAGTCGCAACTATAGCTGCTGTAACCGATGAGATAAGCAATGGTACAATGGAGGATATTGTAAGATCAAGCATAAGAATCTCAAGTGTGAAAAGTATGCCTGCAATCGGAGCTTTGAAAATTCCTGAGACTGCACCTGCAGCGCCACACCCGACAAGCAATGTGATGCTCCTGTAATTTAATTTAAAAAAACTCCCGAGAACCGAACCTATTGATGACCCTGTAAGAACAATAGGAGCTTCAGCGCCAACTGAACCTCCGAATCCTATTGTGAGAGTGCTTGCAAGAAGAGAACTCCATGTATTGTGTTTTTTTAACCTGCTTCTCTTCTTTGAGATAGCATATAATACCCTGCTTATTCCATGGCTGATGTTGTCCTTTATTACATATTTGATGAAAAAGACAGTAAGCAACATTCCTCCCAGAGGATAAACAAGATAAAAATAACTACCTGACTCTTTAACAAAACCCTGTGTAATAATTTGATTTGTATAATGAATTGCATTCTTAAGAAGTCCGGCTGCAAGAGCGCTGAGTAACCCGACAACTAGACTCAGTATATAAACCAGCTTGATCTGGTCAATTTCAAATGTAAATTTTTCCGATTTCTTTTTAAAAAAATAATTCAGGGACATAATATGCAAATATAGGAACAATACAAGTTTGTTCATTGTTTTTTAGTTAAGTTTGTCGTGTACAAGCAGAAAGCATCCTTTCCATAAAACAGATTCTCCCTGGTATGATTCATTTTGAAAGGTTTATACTCCGGAATGGCTTAAGAGTAGTAGTTCATGAGGACAGGTCCACTCCCCTTGTTACAATGAATATCCTCTATGATGTCGGTTCAAGAGATGAAGATCCAGGATTCACCGGGCTTGCACATCTCTTCGAACATCTCATGTTCGGAGGATCAGTAAATATTCCTGATTACGATACCCCGCTTCAGCTTGTCGGAGCTGAAAATAATGCCTTTACAAGCAATGATATTACAAATTACTATATAACTATTCCTGCCGAGAACATCGAAACAGCGTTCTGGCTCGAATCTGACAGGATGCTTGGTTTGAATTTCTCGCAGAAAAGTCTTGATATCCAAAAGAATGTAGTTATTGAAGAGTACAAACAGCGTTATCTTAACCAGCCCTATGGAGATGCGATGTTGCTGTTACGACCTCTGGCATATAAGATACATCCTTACAGATGGTCAACAATTGGATTGGATATATCTCATGTTGAAAAAGCCGATCTTGAAACTGTCAGAAACTTCTTCTTTTCCCATTATGCTCCAAATAATGCAATACTCTGTCTTGCCGGTAATATTTCAGCGGATCGCACAAGGGAACTTTCCGAAAAATGGTTTGAATCAATTGAACCGGGAAAAATCAAAAAAAGGAATCTTCAACAGGAACCACTCCAGACTGAAGCAAGACAACAGACCGTTGAAAGAGATGTTCCTGCCGATGCATTCTATAAAGTCTGGCATACTGTTTCAAGACTGGATACTGACTTTCAAACCCTTGATCTTCTCTCCGATATTCTTTCCGGAGGCGAATCAGGAAGACTGAACAAAGTGCTTGTAAGGGAAAAGAGATTATTCAGCGAAATCAATGCATATATAACATCAGATCTCGATCCCGGTCTGATAGTTATTTATGGTAATGTCATGAAAGATGTTGATCTTAAATATGCTGAGAACGCCGTAATTGATCTTCTTGAGGAGTTAAAGGTGCCCGGTGCAATTCCTGATGATGAAGTTGAAAAGGTAAAGAACAGGTTTGAATCAACAAATGTATTTTCAAATACTAACGCTCTGAATAAAGCCGTGAATCTATCATTTTATGAGCTTATGGGTCGTGCTGAGATGATCAATACAGAAATAGATATATACAGAAAGATAACAGCAAAGATGATAGGGGATTCTGCAAGAAAATATTTTCTCAATTCAAATTGCAGCACATTATATTACAAATCGGATAGAAAAAGCTGACAGATGGACGACCTGAGAAAAATGCAACCGCCTGTTTTTCCGGTTGAAAAACCGCAAATGCCTGGAATATCGCAGTTTTTCCTTGATAATAGCGTACCTGTATATATTCTTGAAGCAGGAACAGAGGATGTTATAAGGATTGAATTCGTGTTTAATGCAGGACAGATTAAGGAATTTGCACCTCTTGTTGCATCGACGACAAATATGATGCTGAAAGAAGGTACAACAATCCATTCATCCACTGAAATCAACAGACTCCTCGATTATTATGGTATGTTTCTGCATCAGTCTGTGGACAAAGATAAGGCAGGAATTGTAATCTTTGGACTTTCCAGACATATTGATAAAATACTCGAAATCTCTGCGGAGTTGTTGTTTCATCCCACATTTCCTGAAAAGGAACTTAATGCTTTGATGAAAAAGCGGCTTCAATGGTTCCTCATAAACAGGGAAAAAGTACAGAATATAGCTTTCGACAGGCTTTTTGAGTGTATGTTCGGGAAAAGACATCCATACGGACGGCAAATTGTTGAGAGTGATTATACAAGCTTGTGCCCTTCTCTCCTCTATGATTTCCACTCAACTAACTACTCAATTGAGAAAATGGCAATAATTATTGCCGGCAAAATACCCGAAAATACAATTTCAAAGATTAATGGATATTTCGGGAACGTCAACACTCCTGAAAAAGATAAGCGAGGAAACAAAACCACATTAAAAGGACTCAGGGATAAGAAAGTATATATCGAAAAACCCGGAGCAGTACAAACAGCAATAAGAATTGGTTCTGCAACAATAAATAAAAGACATCCGGATTATACTGGCCTCAAAGTTGTCGATTGTATACTCGGAGGATATTTTGGTTCGCGTCTGATGAGGAATATCCGTGAAGAGAAAGGTTACACCTATGGAGTTCGATCCGGACTGACTTCACTCGACCTTTCAGGTTATCTCGTCATTTCAACAGAGGTCGGTAATGAGTATCTCAATCCTGCGCTCGATGAAATATACAGGGAAATCAGAATTCTTCAGGAAGAAACAATCGGACACGAAGAGCTTGAAATAGTAAGGAATTATATGAGCGGAGAAATATTACGTATGTTCGACGGGCCATTCGCAATTGCTGAAACATTTAAATCAGCATGGGAATTCGGGCTCGATTTCAGCTATTATAATAAGCTTTCGGAGAAAATCAGGAACATAAATCCGGATGAAATAAAACACCTCGTAAAAACGTATTATAATATTGATAACCTTTATCAGGTAACTGCAGGCTCAAAATGAGGTTCAAACGAATACCTGGCTTAGTTCTGATTCTTATATTCCGGTTCTCTCCTGCCAGTTCACAGGAAAACTGCAGCGTACCCATGCCTCCTGTTTTGACGCATGTGACTGTAGAGTATGAAACCGGAAATGTGGATCTTTCCTGGAACCCAAGCATTTCAGACAATATAGCCGCATATATAATCTACAGGTATTCAGATCCTGATGCAGGCTGGCTGGCAATTGATACAATCTGGAATCCTGCAGCAAGGGAATACACATACATTACTACAGCAACAAAGTACATGAGTCTCAGGTTTGTTGTTGCTGCTTACCGGAATGCTCTTATTCAGGGCAAGCCCGGCTGTCCGAGTGAACTGTCAAACAGCCTTTCCACGATTTTCAGCTCTTCAGTAATTGATACATGTAATGTTAAAATAATTGTAAAGTGGAACAAATACTCAGCAGCTTCGGGTGCAGTAACCGGTTATAGAGTACTTGTATCTGAAAACGGGGGACCTTTTGTCAGCAAAGACACTGTTGCAGGTGATTCGTATGAATTTGACTTTACAGGTTTTGAAACAGACTATAATTATTGCTTTGTTATAAATGCAATACAGTCAAATGGATCTGAATCAGGTTCAAACAAGAACTGTATTGAGACAAAAATGCAACGGCCTCCTTCATGGATTGAGACAGATTATGTATCTGTAAATGACGAAGACAAAATTGACATCGGATTTTCAGTTGATCCCTTTTCAGAAATTTCGACTTTTGATGTTGAAAGGTCAGGACAAATAATCGCCAGCATAAGGCAGCAAGCCGGCACGATAACTTATACTGATGACAAAGCGGATATTACGGTAATAAATGATTATTCCCTTGTTGCTGTTAATAATTGTGGTATTCAATCAACAAGGTCAAAACCTTTTTCTAACATCAGACTTTCGCTTGAACAGCATGATTACATGTATAATCTTTCGTGGAATACTGTAAGAAAAGATGATTTGTTTTCCCATAATTACGAAATATTCATGGATGTCGGAAATGGTTTTTTTCCTGTTGCCGGGCCCCAGCTAAGTACAATATGTGCAATCAGTATGAGAGATTACATGTACGACATAAAAGGAAATGAAGTATGTTTCGCTGTTAAGGCAAAAAAAATCAACGATAGGGAAGGTTCTGAAAGCCTCTCGTCACGGCAGTGTATCTCAAATGAAGAATTAATCACTGTCCCTGATCTTTTTACTCCCAACAATGACCTCAGGAATGACCTGTTCAGACCTGTAATATCATTCACCCCTATAGAGTATAAGCTTATTATAAGTGACAGAAATAACAAGCTGCTGTTTGAAACAGGCGATTTCATGGAAAGCTGGGATGGTTCAGGCTGCGAAAATGGGGTCTACCTGTGGTTCCTGAGAATCAAAACACAATCCGGAAAAGAGATAAGAAAAACAGGAACGATAACAATCCTGAAATAAAACTTGCATAATTGTTGCTGCTTTTAACTCTTCCATCAATCCGCTGACTGATGGAAAATTAAGCAGGAAGAGTTAT
The DNA here is from genome assembly GCA_036261265.1 of Bacteroidales bacterium. Taxonomy (GTDB): domain Bacteria; phylum Bacteroidota; class Bacteroidia; order Bacteroidales; family VadinHA17; genus LD21. The sequence continues at coordinate 58,381 of DATALC010000055.1, read as the reverse complement.
ATTTGCAGGTTGCACGAAGGGAGTTGTGATTCTTATGGGTAAAGACATTTTTGACGAGGAGGATAAAAAAATAATTCAGGCTGAATATGATAGCCTTATCGAGCATCTTTTGAGGTGTAACAAACCGGGGGACAGGGAGATGATCGATAAAGCATTCAGGATAGCTAATGAAGCCCACTGGAATATGCGCCGCAAGTCGGGTGAGCCTTACATTATTCATCCGATAGCTGTTGCAAGAATAGTTAACCAGGAAATTGGTCTGGGTGCCAAATCAATAACCGCAGCCCTTCTCCATGATGTAGTTGAAGATACAGAATACTCTCTTGATGATGTTGAAAGGGAATTTGGCCCTAAAATCGCATCACTTATTGATGGTCTGACAAAAATTTCAGGTACATATAACAAAGAGAATACATCCTCAATGCAGGCTGAAAATTTCAGGAAAATGCTCCTGACTCTTTCAGACGATCTCAGGGTAATCCTGATAAAAATTGCCGATCGCCTTCATAACATGAGGACCCTCGATTCAATGCCCGAACACAAAAAAATGAAGGTCGCAGGTGAAACTATCTTTCTGTATGCTCCTCTTGCAAACAGACTTGGATTGTTCGCAATCAAAAGCGAGCTGGAGGATCTGAGTTTTAAGTTCAGGCAGCCCCAGATCTATGAAGAAATCGTTGCCAAGCTTAAGCACTCTGAAAAGAAGAACATCTCACTTATTAATAAGTTCTCACTGCCAATTATTGAAAGGCTTACCGAAGCGGGTTTCAGATTTGACATTTCAGGAAGACCGAAATCGATCTTTTCAATCTGGAAAAAAATGCAGGCTAAAAATGTTCCATTTGAAGAGATTTATGATGTTCTGGCTGTAAGGATTGTTTTCGAACCTAAGGAAGGCATCCCCGAAAAGACACAATGCTGGAATATTTACTCGATAATCACTGACGTGTATATGCCGAAACCCGACAGGCTTCGCGACTGGGTAAGCAGACCCAAGCCAAATGGCTATGAAGCTCTTCACGTTACAGTTATGGGACCTGAAGGTCAATGGGTTGAAATACAGATCAGGAGCAGAAGGATGGATGAGATAGCCGAAAGAGGTTATGCTTCACATTGGAAATATAAAGGCGATGATTCACAGGAAAATGAGATTGACAAATGGATAAAAAAGATCCGTGTCATGCTTGAGAACCCCAGGGAAGATCCAGTCGAATTCCTTGATGAGTTTAAGATGAATCTTTTCGCTGCGGAAATAATGATATTTACTCCAAAAGGCTTACTTGTAAGCATGCCGAAAGGAGCAACCGCACTCGATTTTGCTTATGAAATTCATACAGAAATCGGGAATAAGGCCATCGGAGCGAAGATTAATTACAAGCTGAGCCCGATCAATTCAGTACTGCAAAGTGGCGACCAGGTTGAAATAATCACTTCAGAAATTGCCAAACCTGAAATCGAATGGCTTGATTTCGTCAAAACTCCCAAGGCTCGTGATTCAATCAGGAACTCTCTGAAGAATGAGACCCGCGAAAGCATGCAGAAAGGAATTGACGTTCTTGAAGCCAAAATGAAGGAGATTGGACAACCATTAAATTCCGAATCACTTAAGACTATACTCGAAGCTTATGATTTTGAGAACAAAGATGAATTTTATACTGCTGTCGGTGCGGGAAGGATAAATCTTGATAATCTTAAAAAAATCGCAAAGAAAAATCCTGCAAAGAATGTGATAAAGTACTGGGAACTGAAGCTGATTGGAACGAAAAAAGAGAAGAAAACTACTCAGCCTGCGGAAACAATAGATACATCAGTACCATTCCTTTTGAGGGAGAATGTTGATAACGCAGAGCAATCTTATGAGATTGCCAAATGCTGCAACCCTATTCCTGGTGATGAAGTCACAGGTTATCATGCACCCGACGGAACAATAATTATACATAAGCCAAAATGCCCTGTCGCAATAAGAATAATGTCGAATGAGGGTAACAGGATAATTGCCGTAAAATGGGCGATTCATAAGCTTGTATCTTTTCTGGCACGAATTCACATGACTGGTATTGACAGGATTGGTCTTGTGAATGATATAACAAACATTATCTCATCCGAACTGAAAGTCAACATGACGAATATTAACATTTCAGTCAGGGATACTATATTCGAGGGTACAATTGATCTGTATGTTCATCATACAAAGGACCTTAACAATCTCATCATGAAAATCTCGAATATAAATGGGATTGATGCAGTTAAACGTGTTGAAGATTTTTCCAAGTGATTTTTATATCACGCAGTAATTCGTAATAAAATCCATATTTTTGTCCTAATTTAAAATTAGACCAGATATGATTAATGATGATACAAAGCTGACAGTAAAGAAGATCTTTACTGAGTATCTTGAGAAAAAAGGTCATAGAAAAACTCCCGAACGGTATGCAATATTAGACGAAATATATTCGAGGACTGGTCATTTCGATATAGAATCCCTGTATATATTCATGAAAAACAAGAATTACAGGGTGAGCAGGGCTACATTGTACAATACAATTGAAATACTGCTTGATTGCAACCTTGTTATAAAGCATCAGTTTGGAAAAAACATCGCACAATTCGAGAGAGCTTATCAATGCGGACAGCACGATCATCTTATTGATATTGAAACAGGCAGGGTAATAGAATTTTGTGATCCCAGGATACATGAGATAATAAATACTGCAAGCGAGCTGCATAACTTTAATCCACAGTTCCATTCACTTTATATTTACGGGCATTATAACGGGCCGGACAAAACTGAAGAATAATTTTATTGGGTTGATCGCATAAAAAAAGGTTGTCATTTCTGACAACCTTTTTTCATTAACAGCTGATTTATCAGAAAGCAAATCCGAGTGCAAAGCCGATTCTGATACCAAATCCGTCGAACAGACCGGCATCATAAACATCATCGCCGCTTTCATCCTCTGCCTTTACACTGGCGCTCATATAATGTCCGCCAAAGAAAAGATCCATTGTAAAACCTGAGTTTGTAACCCATTGTCTACCAAGAGCCAGACCACCACCGATAGAACTGACTGTAGCTTTACCGGCACTTTCTACCTTTAGAGTAAGACCATTATACCTCAGGTAAGGAGCTACATACATTCCGTCTATAGCATTCTTTTTTGGGTAAAGTCTCAGTTCTGGTGTAAGGAAGAGACCGCTGAATCTGTCATCCCCCTTACCATAATTAAGATACCCAAAGCCAAGCTGTCCTGACATATGATCATTGAAAGCCCTCTCATAAAAAATGGACCCTGTTCCAAGTACCAAAGCTAATGTATTAACCTTGAGTACATTTTTCTCAGTGGATGTCTCCTGAGCTTTAACAGGCATCATCAACGAAACAACAACAACCAGGAGTAGAAGTTTTTTCATAAGTAAAAATTTAAGTTAAACATGAGTTCATTTTATGCGTATCAGCAAATATATACCGATTCTGATAATTTGTCTCAGCCTTAAAAATGTTTAAAAACATCTTTTCCGGAATAGTTTTTCAACAATGTGCTGAAGTCATATTTTCACGGTAAAATAATTTCGTACCTTGTAAAGCATTTTTTTCATTCTTTTAATTATTTAATATGAACATTGACATTCTGTTAGGCCTGCAATGGGGAGATGAAGGGAAGGGGAAAATAGTAGATGTTATCAGTCCCGGTTATGATATCATTGCACGTTTCCAGGGTGGTCCGAATGCCGGCCATTCACTCGAATTCAACAATAAGAAGCATATTCTTCATCTGATTCCGTCAGGAATTTTCCATGAAGACAAGCTTAATATTATAGGAAACGGAGTAGTTCTTGATCCATCAGTTTTCAAAAAAGAAATTGAGGAACTCGGGCCGTCCATTGAAGAATTGACAAAAAGACTGCTGATCTCAACAAGAACAAACCTGATTCTTCCGACTCATCGAATGTTGGATGCTGCATACGAATGTCAGAAAGGGAAAACCAAAATAGGTTCAACTCTTAAAGGTATTGGTCCTGCATATACCGATAAAGCAGGAAGGAATGCCCTGCGGGCTGGTGATATTCTTTCCGATGACTTCAGGGAGCGATATGAAAGCCTTAAAGAAAAACATCTTTCAATACTCAGGCATTACGATGTTACTGAAAGTCCTGCCGTATATGAAAAAGCATGGTTTGAGGGTGTTGAATTGATGAGACGGTTCAGGATAATAAATACCGAGTATTTTGTAAATGAATTAATCTCAAAAGACAGGAAAGTGCTGGCTGAAGGCGCTCAGGGAACATTGCTCGACGTCGATTTCGGATCGTATCCTTATGTTACCTCGTCGAATACAATCAGCGCCGGAGCATGCACAGGCCTGGGAGTTTCGCCGAAGAAAATAGGTGACATAATCGGTATTTTTAAAGCTTACTGCACAAGAGTGGGAACCGGACCTTTTCCAACAGAATTATTTGATGAAACCGGGAACTCGTTGAGAGAAAAGGGGCATGAATACGGATCAACGACAGGCAGGCCAAGACGTTGCGGCTGGCTTGATCTTCCCGCGCTCAAATACTCAATCATGATTAACGGTGTGACTAAGCTTATCATGACAAAAGCAGATGTTATGTCGGGATTCAGGAATGTAAAAATATGCACGGCATATAAGGTCGATAACAAGATCTGCACCGAAATACCATATCAGACAAATGCCGCTATCGAACCTGTCTATACCGAAATGCCCGGATGGAGTGAAGATATTTCAGGAATAAAGGATTTCAATTCTCTTCCTGTAACATTCAGGAAATTCACCAGCTTCATTGAAAATGAAACTGATGTGCCGGTATCCGTCATTTCAGTTGGACCTGACAGGAAAGATACTATTTTCAGAAAATAAACTACTTGTTAATATACAGCCAGGAATCTACGCTCACTGTATCCTGAAACATAGCCAGGCGCTGAATGGCTGTCCTCAGGCTCTTGTGTCCTTCAGCAGCAACAAGTTCAAACTTACTGTTGCCGGGTTTAATTATCCTGACATTATATCCCATATCAGTATATTCCTTAGCAAAACTCTTTGCGTACTCAGGAGTAACAAAACTTCCTACAATAATATTATACCTTGACTCGCCCGCCAACCTTTCCTCTTCGGCTCTCTTCAATGAATCAAGACGTGCATTCTCAAGGGCAAGCAATCTTGCCTGAGCTTTTTTAATTGAATCAGCTATTCTGATACTGTCCTGCCTTGCCTGCATTTCAGCAAGAGCTCTTGCTTTTTTACCAAAAACTCTTTCCCTGAAGAACTTGCATGATGGAAGGCTGATTAACATGACGGCTAGGATTAATGCTGATAATAATCTCATAATCAATTTTTTAAAAGGTTAGTTCTTATCATGTGTCTAAAGGTCATAAATCAAAGATACATATTCCTTAAAATAAACCAAATATTAATAATTGAATACAGGTTAATCATATTTTGTATATTAGAACATCAAAAATTTAATGAAAAACAGATAAAAAATACATAATGAAATCCCTGATCCAGTTTTTTGAAGAAAGTGTTGAATCTTACAGCAATAATGTATATCTCTGGGAAAAACCAGCAGATAAATATGAAGGCACAACGTACGGTGAGACAAGGAAACAAGTATATGAATTTGCAGCCGGCCTGATTAGGCTTGGCATTAAGAAAGGCGATCGTCTTTGCCTTATATCCGAAGGAAGAAACAATTGGGTTATCGGTGAGCTTGGAATATTATACACAGGAGCAATTAATGTCCCTCTTTCTGTTAAGCTCAATCCTGATGAAATCAAATTCAGGATAAACCATTCTGGCGCAAGGATGATCCTTGTCTCATCCATCCAGGCTCAGAAACTTTCCGGAATTCTTAAAGAATGCCCGACAATTGAAAAGATTATTCATTTCGATACACAGGAAGAATATGCATCAAACGAAATTCACTTCAACGAAGTAAGGAAAACCGGTCGTGAATGGCTCGAAAAACCTTCGAATGCTGATTATTTTGAAGAAGTATACCGCAGCATTACACCTTCGGATGGTGCAAATATATGCTATACTTCTGGAACAACAGCCGATCCTAAAGGAATCATCCTTACTCATGGGAATTACGTTACAAATGTTTATCAGTCCTATAGTCTGATGGATATTCCCTCATTTTACAAGACCCTGCTTATATTACCATGGGATCATTCATTTGGTCACACGGCAGGGATCTTTGCTTTTATGGGTAAGGGAGCCAGCATCGCATCTGTTAAAACAGGAAAAACCCCGATGGAGACTTTAAGAAATCTTCCTGTATGCCTGAAAGAAATCAAGCCCAACCTTCTTATGAGCGTTCCGGCCATTGCAAAAAACTTCAGGAAAAATATTGAGAAAGGAATAAAGGAAAAAGGGAAGCTGACAGAGATGCTTTTTAGCCACGCACTTAGAATGGCATATTCATATAACAAAGAAGGCTGGAATAAAGGTCGTGGCATACAGAAATTCAAGAAACCGCTTCTCGATCTGTATGACAGGATTCTTTTCAGCAAGATCCGTGAGGCTTATGGTGGTGAACTTGATTATTTCATCGGTGGCGGAGCCCTTCTCGACATCGAACTTCAAAGATTCTTTTATGCACTTGGTATCCCAATGTACCAGGGTTATGGATTGAGCGAAGCCTCACCTGTAATATCTTCAAATTCCACCGCAAGACATAAGCTGGGATCTTCAGGCGTTCTCGTAAATAACATGGATCTTAAAATAATAGATGACGACGGTAATGAGCTCGGAACCGGTCAGAAAGGTGAAATAATAATCCGTGGTGGAAATGTTATGCTCGGTTACTGGAAAAATGAAGCTGCAACAAGGGATACTGTAAGGGATGGCTGGCTTCATACAGGCGATATGGGATATATGGATCCTGATGGTTACCTCTATGTGCTTGGCAGATTCAAGAGCCTGCTTATTGCTGATGATGGAGAGAAATTCAGCCCTGAAGGAATCGAGGAAGCTATTTCTGAACAATCGAAATACATTGACCAGTGTATGCTTTACAATAATCAGAAACCTTATACTGTTGCTCTCGTCATCCCTAATCAGCATGCATTAAAACTCTATCTTGAGGAGAAGAATCTCACCGCAGATTCAGACGAAGGAATAAGGGCTGTTATAAACCTGCTCGAGAATGAGATAAATGAATATCGCACGAACGGGAGATACGGCAACATGTTCCCGCAGCGGTGGTTACCCGTTGCTATTGGCATTCTCGAAGAAGGATTTACCGAGGATAACGGTCTCATGAATTCGACCCTTAAGATTATAAGGGGGAAGGTAATGGATAGATACCAGGATCTTATCGACTATCTTTATACACCTGACGCCAAGGCTGTTACAAACGAGAGAAATATAGAGGAAGTCCAGAAGATGAAACTTGGTTGAATGCAGAACATCTTTGAGATCACACTATCAGTCTGCTCCTGAATGGTTCAAATGCCATAAAATCGGCATGATGCACTATGTAAGCTTCTGTTGATCTTTTCACCTGGTCGCCTTCTCCTGCATGTGTGGCAATAATATGACATACATCAGGAGGTACCTCACACTGTTCTGCAAGTGAAACTCCTGAAAACGGATGACGCAGGTATTTGCCGTATTTACCCTGAACTGCGTTTCCATCGCTGTCAAGCGTATATTCGAGCAATTTGCCTACATCAGCAAGGATTGCTCCGGAGATAAGTACATCCATATTAACGACAAGGTCGGGACTAAAGAATTGATTCATCTTCTCTCCTGCTTCTCTTGCAATATGTACAACGCAACGTTTATGAGCCATGAATGATACCCTCATTTCAGGTCCGCAGAGAAGGGTGAACGGGATCCTGTTAAGATCATCGGCCTTAAGTACGCTCTTCGATAAAGCCAGTTCCCATACAGCGGCTGTTTTTTCCCTCAAAACAGTATTGTTTATCCAGCCGAGCTCCGGCCATAACTTCTGGATAAGAGTGTTCATTTAGTTTTTATTTCTATCTATTTCCTATTTCAATCTATTTCCCTATTTCAATCTATTTCCCTATTTCTATCTATTTCCCTATTTCTATCTATTTCTCAATTTCTATCTATTTCTATTTCAATCCTGCAATAATAGCATCTGTCATCTGTATTGTGGATGCAGCCCCGTTACGAACAACATCTGGTCTGCCGGACATACGCATCATGTCATAGGTGCGAACTTTGCCTGATGAAACTACATCTGAAATAGATTTTCTTATGATTGTGGCAGTTTTCATTTCACCAAGATAATCAAGCATCATGCATGCTGATTCTATCATTGCTATAGGGTTTACGATTGGAATCTCATAATCTGCATATTTTGGAGCAGATCCATGGGTTGGCTCAAAGATCGCAATTCCATCGGAAGAATATTGTGCACTGCATGCAAAACCCAGTCCGCCTGTCAGTCCTGCAAAAGCATCGGATGCAATATCCCCGAACATATTTCCTGCCACAATAACTCCGTAATCTTCAGGATTCTTTGTCAGCCACATCATCTGTGCATCAATATTTGTATTTACAAGCTTTATTCCGGGATATGATGATTGCTGGAGTTCCTTTGCAAGTTTCCACATCAGACCTGATGTTTCCCTGATCACATTTGGTTTTTCACACACAGTTACGGATTTATACCCGTTCTTTTTTGCATACTCGAATGCTGCAGTAAGAATTCTCAATGTTGCATTCTTCGTGAATATTCTTGTAGATACAGAGATCTCTTCAACAGGTATTTTACCGAAATTCTCAGCAAATTTCGGATGGCTCATTAGTGCATTATATACAACAGCCGGTGGATTTGTCCATTCCACACCTGAATACAGGCATTCAGTGTTCTGCCTGAAAATAACAACATCGACAAGCGGTTCATCAATAGTATTGCCTTTGCCCCGCCGTACGAAATTAAGCGGATTTCCCTTATAGGATTTGCACGGCCTCACGCATATATCAAGGTTAAAATGCTGTCTCAGGGTAACAATAGGGCTTGAATAACTGAATCCTTTACCTTTCAGGGATGGATCAAGCTCAGCTTTGGCTTCATCATTCGGCTTTGATGTAATTGCCCCAAAAAGAGCAATCTTGTGTTTTTCAATAAGGTCAATAGTCCTTTGTGGCAAGGGATTTCCTTCCTTTCGCCAGAAGTCCCATCCGATATCGCCATAAATATACCGGGCATCAAACTTAACGGCATCAAGCACCCTTAATGCTTCTTTCATTACAATAGCACCAATGCCATCGCCAGGCAGAATTACAATGTTATATTTTGACATAAACCGATTGTTATATTATTTGTTGATATGAGTAAAATTAGGCAAATTTTTGAATACATTGAACAATATGTTAACATGATGTTAATGAGTATCCCGGATAATTCAGCCTTTAAAGAAAAAAAACGTTACTTTTGCGACTGTTCCTTTTAAAAGATTAAAGATCAATATGGGTGTATTAAGCCAACTTGAACCGGAAGCGGTCTGGCATTATTTTGAAGATATCTGCAGAATTCCGAGGTTATCGAAAAATGAAGAAAAAATCAGGAAGTATCTTAAGGAATTTGCAATAAAAAACAAACTCGAATCATACGAAGACGAAATAGGAAATATACTCATAGTCAGGGACGCTGCCCCCGGAATGGAGAGGAGGAAAACTCTTGTTTTGCAAAGTCACATGGATATGGTCGGAGAAAAAAACGCCGATCATCCTCATGATTGGGATAACGATCCCATTATTCCAAGGATAAAAGGCGGCTATGTGACAGCCAGCGGAACCACACTTGGTGCAGATGATGGTGTAGGAATAGCGGCACAGCTGGCAATACTTACTGATAAGAATCTGAAAGCCGGAAAGATAGAATGTTTGTTCACAATTGATGAAGAATCAGGAATGACAGGAGCCATTAATCTTTCTCCTCAGTTCTTCACTGGCAGAATTCTCATAAATCTTGATTCGGAAGATGAAGGCATACTGTTTATAGGATGTGCAGGCGGGCTTGATACTGTTGGTGTAATTAAATATAAGAGTATTCCTTCAGGAATAAATAAAGTAGCGATTGCAATTTCTCTCACAGGTTTACATGGCGGTCATTCAGGCGATGAAATTCATAAAGGATATGGAAATTCTGTGAAGATCATGAACAGATTGCTATGGAATATTTCAAATGAAACAGAGCTTGCGATCGCATCATTCGATGGCGGCAATCTGCGAAATGCAATACCAAGGGAAGCATTTGCAACAATTGTTGTCAACCGATCAGATATAAGTAAGGTAAAAGACCGGATCGCTGAATTCAGTAAAACTATTTCACGTGAGTTTGGCGACATGGAAAAAGATCTCAGTATCAGCTTTAAAGACACAGAAGTTCCGGAAACTGTAATGGACAGGGATACCCAGCAACGCTTTATCAACCTTCTGAGTTGCTGCCCCCATGGAGTCATTGCCTGGTCGAAGGAAATGGATGATCTTGTCGAAACTTCAACTAACCTGGCTTCCGCAAAATTTGAAGAGGGGAATATAATCCGTATTGTAAGCACCCAGAGAAGCTCTGTAGAATCATCCAAGCACAATGCTGCAGGTATGGTTGAATCATGCATGCGCCTTGCAGGAGCTGAAGTTACACACTCCGATGGTTATCCGGGCTGGAAACCTGACCTGAATTCCGAGATTTTAAGAATTACAAAAGAATCCTACAACAGATTATTTGGCGATTATCCTCAGGTGAGAGCAATTCATGCAGGACTCGAATGCGGGTTGATCTATAAAAAGGACAGTACAATCGACATGATCTCTTTCGGGCCAACTATAAAAGGAGCACATACTCCTGAGGAAATGATAGAGATCAGTACTGCTGTTAAATTCTGGGATCTGCTTGTTGATGTAGTGAACAGAATTCCTGATAGATAAAACGATTTTTTTATTCAAGCTCCGCAAATTCGCTTTTTCCCGCGCCACACACGGGACAGGTATAATCATCAGGCAGTTCACTGAATTGTACTCCAGGCTCAATACCTGATGCAGGATCGCCTTCAGCAGGATCAAATATGAATCCGCAAATTATGCATTTATACTTCTTCATATCCCGATCATGTTTTCAGCTTTCTTATAACATCTATAACAGTCCCGTCAACCCACTTCACCGCAGCCACTATCCTGTCTTCAAACTCAGGCTTCTGAGGTTTCCCGCAGATCTTTTCAGCTTCATCCTTTAGTTCTTCAATTGATTTCAATGGAAGACCGCTGTCTTTCAATTTCTCAATTAAATCCTGTCTTAAAGGATTGACAGCAATTCCCCTTTCGGTAATTACTACATCGATTAGTTCGCCCGGACCGCATAAAGTAGTAACCTTATCCACAATCACCGGTATTCTGTCACGAAACAAGGGCAATGGAACAATAACATTCCTTGCATGAAGACAATTCTGCCACCCTCCTATCCCATGCAGGAGATAGCCATCGGAATGTGTCACAACGTTTCCATTGAAATTGACGTCGATTTCGGTAGCGCCAAGTATCATGATATCCATCATGCTTGTAAGGTTACCCTTCGAATGATAATTGTAGGCATTGAATACCGGATATGGTACATGGTTCCTGTTACGTTCAATTGAAGCCACAGCTTCGAGATCAAATACCTGGGCATCGAGAATATAACCCATCTGGCCTTCCTCGAGCATCTTAACCATATACTTTGTACTTCCACCAAAACCGAAAGATGATTTCAATCCTTTCTGCTTTAACAGTTCATGTACAAAAACAGCTATTGCAAGTGATGTTCCTCCGGCGCCAGCCTGCATTGTTACCCCATCTTTCAATATTCCTGATTTCTCAAGGAAATCTGCTGTAAGCCTTGCTATCAATAACCTGTCGGGACTCCGTGTTATTTCTGTGGTTCCTGATACTATCTTTTCAGGAATTCCGATCTTATCGGTAACAACAACAAAATCGACATAATTGCCTTCAATCTCCATAGGTAAGCAGGGAAGCTCAACAAGATTATCTGTAACAACTATTACTTTATCAGCATACATTGAATCAGCTTTGGCGTAGCCTAAAACGCCGCAGGCTGAACTTCCGCCTGTACCTCTTGCATTGCCGAACCTGTCGGCTGACGGAGCAGCAAGTACTGCAATATCGATCTTTACATCTCCATCCTGGATTGCCTGAACTCTTCCTCCATGAGACCTTAAAACGGCAGTTCCTTTCATTCTCCCTTCAGAAACGAATCTGCCAAGAGGGCCATTCATGCTTCCCTCTATCCTGTTTATAGTACCGTCTTCAAGATATTTTATAAGTATATCATTACAGGGAAAGGAAGCGGAAGGAAACCATACAAGATCCTTTACGCCCATTTCAGATGCAATCCTGAAAACTTCATTACTCACAAGGTCGCCATCACGTAAATGATGATGAGTTGAAATTGTCATCCCGTCGTGAAGGCCGCATTTCTTAAGAGCCTCCCTGAGAGATGGGATTACCTTATTTCCGTCGGAAGGATAATCAATACAGGAACTTATCAAAGGAGCATATTTGTTCCCTGACGGCCTGTACTTTCCAACACCAATAAACGGTATTGCAGGCTTCCCGTTTATTTCTTCCGGAACAAGCCTTCCGGCTGCATTTAAAACAGTCTTTACAGGCATAGACTAATCTACTTTCGTTTCTATATTCATCCAATCGGCAGGAAGTAATCCCATCGATACTGCCTGTTTAATTATCCTTTCAGCCCTTCTTACTACAGGAGCATCGATCATCTTTGATCCGAGACAGATTACGCCAAGGCCTTTGGCCCTGGCTTCTTCAAAAGCAACAACAATCTTCCTGGATTTTTCTATTTCACCTTCATCAGGTGCATATCCCTGCCTGATAAAAGGTATCTGCCTTGGATGTATACATCCCATGCCTTCAAATCCGAGAGACTTTGAAACGCGTACTGTTTCTTTGAGTAATTCAAGATCGTCTATATCTGAAAAGACAGAATCAATAGGCTGGATACCGGCGGCCTTGGCTGCATTTACAAGTCTTGTTCTTGCGTATAAGGACTCATTTCCCGAGGGTGTTCTCTTTACACCGAGATCTGCTGTATAATCTTCAAGTCCAATCGCTATTGAAACGACTGACTTATCAGATGTTGCAATTGAATATGCATTCTCAACACCAGCTGCAGTTTCTATAATTGGCATAAGGAAGACTTCATTAGTGATCCCATCTTTATTCTTCAATTCATCAATAAGTGAAGAGATCCTTTTTACTTCTTCAGACGATTCGCATTTTGGCAGCAGAACAAGGTCTAATCCGTGAGGAATCAATGCACGAAGATCTTCTGAACCTCTTTCGCCCTGGTTTATCCTCACCATTCTTTCAGCGCCATAAAAGCTGATCTGACGCAGGGCGTTCCTCACGAGAATCCTTGCTTCATCTTTTTTTTCAGGAGCTACAGAATCTTCAAGATCAAGTATCAATCCTTCCGCCGAATGAAGTCCGGCATTTATCATCAGAGAAGGATTATTGCCAGGTAGATATAGGCGTGAATACCTGCACCTGTCTCTTGATGATTGTATATTATCGCCATTTGTAACCGGCGGGAGGAATTCAAGACCTGTTTTGATTAGTTTTTTTACTGAAGCTTCTGTTCTGGCAGCAATTACAAACGGAAGAGCGCCTGAATCTTTTATCGTGGCTCTTATATTGCGGATCCCAAAAAACTCGATTATTCCTGTAACAAGTTCTTTGATCGATTCTCCGTAAAGAGCTCTTACCTTTGATTCAAGCTCTATATGAATACCACCTGAATCCTGAAGTTCAAGCGTAACTTCGCAATCAGACCTCACCTTTGGACCGGAATTACCGGAGATGGCCGGGGAGATTATCATCTTTCAGCAGATTTGCTTTGTTATACAAATCTAACGAAAAATAAGACAGGAACAAAGTGAAAGCATCAACCGACTGAAACCTTCTCAGAAATCAATTCTGATATTACTTTTTAGCTTCGCATAGTTCAATGAGCACACCGTTTGTCGATTTCGGATGCAGGAAGGCGATATCTAATCCTTCAGTGCCTTTTCTTGGTTTTGAGTCGATGAGTTTTATACCTGATGAAGAAGCTTCTTCAAGATTGTTTTCAATGTCAGTGACAGCAAATGCGATGTGATGTATGCCTTCGCCTTTCTTCTCGATAAATTTCCCTATCGGCCCCTCCGGATCTGTTGACTGGAGAAGCTCGATTTTGGTCTGGCCTACTTTAAAAAAAGCTGTTTTTACTTTCTGATCTGTTACTTCTTCGATGTTATAACACGCCTGACCGAGAACTTTTTCAAATAAAGCTATGGCAGCTGAAAGATCAGTAACAGCTATCCCAATATGTTCAATGTGTGAAGGTCTCATATAAAAAATCAAAATGGAAAATCTACAGGAGTATCTATATCAGACTTTTCGTTTTCAGGTTTCTTTGCTGCGAGATGAACAGGATTGCCATCTACATAAATAGCCTTAAAAGGAACCATCGGGCACGCATATTCACAGTGTCCGCATCCTACACAGATCTCATCGTTCACTTCGGGAATAAGAAGGTTTCCCTCATAAGGAACCATATACACAGCTTTTGTAGGGCAACTCTCAGAACATGCGCCGCAGGCTGTCTTTTCAGTCTTAACAACACAGTTGTCCTTAATAAACTTAACCTTGCCAAGCTGTGTCAGTTGCTTAGCTTCGAGCATCATGGGCTGAAGAGCATGTGCAGGACATATCTCTGTGCATTTGTTACATTTGAAAGTACAGAAGCTCCTGTGATAATTCATTACAGGCTGCATCATACCTGACCAACCATACTCTTTATATGCAGGCTGCAATACCCCATTCGGGCATGCATTAATACATAATGAACATGCAGTGCACTTTTTATTGAATTCTGAAATTGACAAAGCGCCGGGAGGACAAACAGGGTAATTCTTTTCCTCTTTGACAGTTGATGGTTTTTTTGGTGCAGGCGCCTTCGTATCCTGTGCTTTTGCACTTCTTTGTATCCCGAGCAAAAGCAGCATCGAACCTGCAATAACTGCACGGCGGCTCTCATCTGTCTGATGTTCCTTTTTTCTGAGTTTCACCAATCCATAGGAAACAGCTTTATCCTGACACACGTTAATACAGTTAAAGCAATCAACACATCGCGATACATCAACTTCATGCTTGAGGAAATCAATTGCAGATGATTTGCACTTCATGGCGCATCTTCCGCACCGGGTGCATGCCGATTCGTCAATGTTTATCCTGAACAATGAAATTTTGGATATAAGGCCAAGGAATGTTCCGACAGGACAGATTGTGTTGCAATACAATCTTCCCTGTGTGAATGACATAACACCAACAAGAAGCAGGAAAAATACCGGGATAGAATATGTTACTAGAGTAAATGGTTTGACCGGAGTATGACTGAATGTATAAATATCAAACCTTCCGAAAATATTTGAAAGCAGGTTGTTTCCGTAAATTACTACCGGTTTACCGAAATATGTCATCAACCTGCCGAAGACGCTGTATGGATCAAGCAACGTCAGCATGTATATTCCCCAGAACATTGTTACTACAAGAGTAATTGCAAGAATTAAATACCTGAGCACTGTCTGGGGTTTTTTAAAACCGTATCTCCTGAACCGTTTCTTGAATTTTCCTCCAATCCTGCTTGAAATGTCCTGGCCAATACCCAGTGGGCAAAGAAATGAGCAATATGATCGGCCTGTAAGAAGAGTTAATATCAGGACAATTGCAAACCCTGAGGCTGCCAATGTTCCTATATTGTAGAATTTCATAGTTGAAGGAATAAACTGCAGGAAAAGCAGAATCTCCGTATATCCGGAGGGAATCAACGACCTGAAATCTGCAAAAACAAGAAATACTGAAAGAAAAAACAATCCTCCGAGGATGATCCTCAGAGTTCTCAGATGATGTGATCTCATCAGAAACTACATTTTAATTCTTTTAATGTTCAGGCCATCGATATTCATGTTACCGATACCCATTTTGTGTGCTATTGGAATATATCCGATCTTCTCAACCGGCACTTTCAGCATTCTGGCTGCAGCCGTGTCTCCAGCAACCCAGTCTGTAGTAAGTATCTGTGATTTCATAAGCACCACATCTTCTTTCGAGACTCCCTGCGGGCCATGTTTTACCATCACATTATAGCAATCTATCACATTAAGCGCAGGTTTTTTCTCATATAGAGCATAATCAGCGATGCACTGGTCGAGATTATTTGAATGCCAGTAAGCCCTGTCCCAGACTAATCCCATGCAGTTTTTAAGACTGGCGGTCATCCTTGTGGAGTTGTGGTCTTTAAGAACAGGTACATTTATGAACACATCAGTCTCGAGAAGTATTTCGTGTACTTTTGCTTTCTGTAGTTTTACGCCTCCGGGAATATCAATTTCCTGGTAATAGTTTTCCGAGTTGGCCGGCACTACTTTAGCGCCAGCGCTTTTTGCAATTTTTTCGATGCCTGAATTCTTATAGCAATTAACCCAGTTATCGCATGTGTGATCGAAAACATATACCTCTTTAGCGCCGGCATTGAAGCAATGTTCAATTATTCTTTTTACAAGCAACGGATTTGTATTCGCTGCAAGTTCAGGGATAACATCCCATCCGATATTAGGCTTAACAAGCACTTTCTGACCTTTCTTCACAAAGGTTCCCATGCCTCCTAATTCCTGGATTCCAAGATCAAACATGGCATCGGCATTACCACCCATGATGGCAACCATGTCATACTTTGCACTGGCAGGAACCGGCTTCCAGAGTTCGTTATACCCTCCCAAATTCAACGCTGCTCCCGCGGCAATGCTTCCTCCGATTGAAGACCTGATAAAATCTCTGCGTTTCATATAAGGAATGTGATTTGTTTTATAATTACAGGATCATGGATTAACGGCCGAAAATACTATTTTTTTTATTATTATCAGGTAAAGATGGTAAATACTATCTTCGCATCTGGATTGACAATAACTGAAATCCTGTGTTATTTATAAATATTCTAATTAAGGCGATAGATGAAAGTACTTTATTATGATTGCTTTTCAGGTATAAGCGGCGATATGAATCTCGGAGCCATGATCGATACCGGCATTGATAAAAATTTTCTGATCTCGGAGCTGAATAAGCTTAATCTGAAAGGATGGGAGCTGATTGTTGAAAAGGATCAGAGGCATGGGATCACTGGCACAAAAGTAACTGTAAAACAAACAATTCACGAGCATACTCACAGGCATCTTTCTGATATCGATAAAATTATAAACGACTCCGGCCTTGATAATGACACAAAAGAGCTTAGCATGAAGATATTCATGAAAATAGCTGAAGCAGAAGCAAGGGTTCATAACGTGCCTGTCGATCATATTCATTTTCATGAGGTCGGTGCTATTGATTCAATAATTGATGTAACAGGCGCTGCAATCTGCTTCAACGCGCTTAAAATCAAAAAGGTCAAGGTATCGCCGATTGAACTGGGTGGAGGCTTTGTGAATTGTGAACACGGGAAACTGCCTGTACCAGCGCCTGCCACAGCCGAGATCATAAAAGGCTTCCCGGTTAAACAGGGTGGTGTGTCTTTTGAAGCAACAACACCAACAGGCGCTGCAATACTCGCAACACTTGTAACGGATCTCAATCCTCAGAAATCAATTAAAATTGAAAAGACAGGATATGGAGTCGGTCATAAGGATGATCATGATGTTCCAAACCTTCTCAGGGTGTTCATCGGAGAAGAAACAGACGAAGACAAAGGACATGACGCTCTTCTTCTTGAATGCAATATTGACGATATGAATCCTGAGTTTTTCGGTTATATTTCCGAAAAACTTTTTAAAGCAGGTGCATCTGACGTCTATCTCTCAAACATCATGATGAAAAAAGGAAGACCAGGTATAATCCTTAACATTATCTGTGAGGAAGGCCTTGCTGACTCTGTCAAAAATATAGTTTTTACAGAGTCAACATCACTCGGAATAAGAACCTTCCCCTTCAGAAAGGATACGCTTGCAAGAAAGCTCGAAACAATAGAAACCGAGTTCGGAACAGTTACTATTAAAAGATCATTCTTCAGGGGAAAAGAAGTATCCGTTAAACCTGAATATGAAGATTGCAAAAAGATAGCCGCTGAAAAGGATATTCCCGTAAAGGAAGTCTATGCAGGAATCCTGTCAGCTATCAGGAGAAATTCATGAGTTTGTGTTATTGTTAAATAATTAACAGAAATAAACAGCAATGGCAGGAGATAAAGAAACAAAACTCCGGACTATACTGAACGACCTTAGTTCATTTATTGTTGCTTTTTCAGGTGGCGTCGACAGTTCGTTTCTTGCTTACAGGGCTCATCACCTGAAAAATCGGGATGTGCTTGCAGTAACAATAAGGACGCCTTACATACCCGCAATTGAGATTTCTGATGCAATTGAATTTACAAGCAGGCATGGAATCCAGCACAAAATTCTCGACCTCAGTTTTCCTGAAATAGTACGTAATAATCCGTTGGAAAGATGTTATTTATGCAAGAAGACACTTTTCAATGAATTAAAAAGATTTGCATTTAATAACAATTTCAGGCATGTGGTTGATGGTACGAATGCCGATGATACAGGTGAATACCGTCCAGGTCTGAAGGCTCTTCAGGAGCTTGGGATAAGAAGCCCGCTGCTTGAAGCTGGACTGACAAAAGAAGAAATAAGGAAATTAGCAAAGGAGGATGGCCTTGAAATCTGGGGGAAAGCGGCAATGGCCTGCCTTCTGACTCGTATTCCATATAACACTGAGATCAGGGAGGAAGATCTGAGAATGATAGAGGCAGCAGAAAGTCTTCTTTTTAAAAACGGGTACCCTGGAACAAGAGTGAGGATCCATGGCGATCTTGCCAGGATCGAATGTATGCCAGGCTATTTTGATAAAATGATACAGAAGACTGAACGGGAAAAAATCATTACAGGACTCAAACACATAGGATTCAGGTATATTTCACTTGATCTCGAAGGATACAGGACAGGAAGCTCAAATCCCCAAATTCAATAATTATGAATACAAAGGAAATCCAGGCACTGCTTACAGAGGTAAAAAATGGTGAAACAAGCGTTGAAAAGGCGCTTGAGAAGTTAAAGAACCTTCCATATACGGATCTGGGTTTCGCCAAGATCGATAATCACCGTGAGCTAAGGACAGGTTATCCTGAAATCATCTATTGCGCAGGAAAAACTGTCGGACAGGTGAAGGAAATATTCAAAGCTATGTCCTTAAGGGAAAATAATGTAATTGGCACGAGAGCATCTTCAGAAATGTACGATGCGGTAAAAGAGATTGTACAAACATCTGTGTATTTTCCTGTTGCAAGGATAATCTCATGTCAGGCGAAAACACCGGAATGTCCCTCAACATCGATAGCTGTAATCACCGCCGGCACTTCAGATATGCCGGTTGCAGAAGAAGCTGCTGTTACTGCCGAGCTACTTGGAAATAAAGTTCTAAGAATCTATGACGCAGGTGTGGCAGGAATTCACAGGCTCGTTGATAAGCTTCCTGAAATAAGACAGTGCAGGGTGATCATTGTCATTGCCGGAATGGAAGGAGCGCTTGCAAGCGTAGTCGGGGGGCTGGTCGATAAACCAGTGATTGCCGTTCCGACGAGCGTTGGATACGGAGCAAACTTCGGAGGTATCTCAGCGCTCCTCGCAATGCTGACAAGCTGCTCTACAGGAGTTACTGTCGTGAATATTGATAATGGCTTCGGCGCAGGTTTCAGCGCAAGCATGATCAACAAACTTGCATGATCATGCCTGGCAAATTATTGTTTTCAACTGCTTACCTGCCTCCAATAGATTATTTTGCACTTATAACCAGATATGGAAAGGTCAGTATCGAGGCAAATGAAAACTACATAAAACAATCATACAGGAACAGGTGCTACATACTCTCTTCTCACGGTCCTCACCTGCTTTCTGTTCCCGTATATGAGGGGAGCAGGCATAAGATACCCATAAAGGAAGCACGAATAGATTACTCAAAACGATGGCAACAGGTACATTCAAGGGCAATTGTATCATCTTACAGGTGTTCGCCATATTTTGAATATTTCTACGATCAGATTGAAAAAACTATATTCGAAAAACATGAATTTCTCTGGGATCTGAACCTTGATCTCCTGAATGAAATTCTTAAAATTCTTAAGCTCAGGCTTAAACCTGACTTCACACAGGACTTCGAACCTCTTCTGGATCAAGAAGATGATTACAGGCATAACCTCGAACCGGGCCAACCGCTTTTTGAATATAAGAAATACATGCAGGTTTTCAGAACAAATAACGAGTTTATTCCAAACCTGAGCATTATTGACCTCATCTTCAACCTGGGGCCAGACGCGACAGCTTATCTCGAACAGCTTACTCCGCTAATTTGAAGGAAATCAAAAAACTATCCCTGGTGAAATTGCCAGGGGTGTGGACAGATATAATAATTAATCCTGTATGCCTGATTTTAATATCCGAATTTATATCCTAATGTCAGACTGAATAAATTCCTTCTTGTACTAAGCCCTGCTGTTGCAGGATCATAATAATTTGTATCAAGCGGATAAAGAATATAATTCTGATCGTACATATAACTCGTGAAACCAAGATCAATAGAAACCTTTTGCTCCCTTATTCCTATACCGGCAGATAATGATGTATAATCAAGATTTGCATTGTCCTCGCCAGACTGGAAAGCTTTTCCGTAATAGCCGAATCCTCCGCGAAAATAAACCTTGTTCAGCCTCAGCTCTCCTCCTACTCTTATGTTATGGGCGGCTTTAAGGATATCTTTAATTTCCTGGTTCTTCCCAGAATAATCAAATGAATCGCCTGAATTTGAAAACTTGGCCGTGCTGTAATCAGCAAACTCATAATCAGCGCTTACAAGTCCCATCTTACCTATCTGTAATGCAGCTCCGGCCAGAAACCTGAAAGGAGTAGCGAGCTTGTATTCGAATCTTTGCGGATCGACCCTGAATACTTCACTTGCAAGATTTGAGGAGATACTCTGAGTAAAATACTCGTTTATCCTGTACCATGTGGGAGAGTGAAATGCAATCCCTATCCTTAACATTTCAACAGGTTTTATGATAGCTCCGAGCTTGATCGTATACCCAGTTCCGGTATTCTCATAATGATCGGTAAAAACGAAGTTTTTGAATCCCGACAACAGGTTAGCATCTGTAGACTCCAAGTGTTCATAATGGCTTGTATAATCCAGCTTGCTTATGCCGAGAGTTGCTCCGAAATAAACCTTGTTATTATAGTTGCCACCTATTGAAAGAGCATGTTCTCCTGTATAACCTTCATTTGTAATGAGTCTTCGCATATTCTGTCCGTAAACAGATGGAGGATTGTCACCATAATTCGAATAAACAGTACCGTATGAATATCCTCCTGAACCGGTTAATGTATCAATAACCCAGGCGTCAAAAGCTATGCCCGGATCATCGAGCAGATTAGAATAGTATGTCCCGTCATTAGACTCGGCCCAGTAATCAGCCATTGAACTGTTTGTATTAAAGCCCTGTATCCGGATTGACTGGTTAAGGTTATTTGTCTTGTTAAACGAATATCCGAAATTAAGTGAGATCAGTCCGCTTTCATTTGAAATGAGATTGCTCACGATACCGGCCTGATTAAGATTGAAGTTATAAAGATGATCCTTTGACAGACCGTAAAATTTTGCGTCAGTTCTGATATTTGCGAGTTGAGGAGTCAGCGTGATTTCGGAAGATCTGAACAGCCCTATACCTGCCGGATTCTGACTTAGCGTTGAAATATCTCCTCCTATAGCCGTAAATGCCCCTCCCATCGACATAAAACGGGAAGTTCCACCATAGAACAGTTGTGAATACCTGAGAGCATCATCGACATTCTGGGCAAAAATACCGATCGAAAAGGATATCATTAATACTATTACGAAACTTAACTTTTTCATAACACTTTGTTTTTGTTGAATTTACTTGTTCTGCCGATGAGGGAGGTAATCGTTTACCTCCTTCCTCCTGAAGAAGCTCCGGATGAACTACGGGAACCTCCTGATGAACTTGAGCCTGATGAACTTGAACCTCCTGAGTATGATGAGCCTCCGGAATATGAACGTGAACTGCCCGAACCGCTATATGAGCTGCTATTTCCGGAATATGACCGGGTGCTTCCCTGAGAAGAACTTCTGGGAGCAGAATAGCTTGGGCTCCTGTAACTGTTATCAGATCTTGATCCGCTCGAAGGGGAAACACTCCTGTATGTATTTGAAGTTGAAGGACGAGTATACGAGGATGAAGATTCTGATCTTCTCGTTGAGTAACTTCCCTGATTTGATGGCTGGCTTGAGGAAGGACGAACCGTGCTCTGGCTCCTTCCTGAACCTGGATTCTCAGTTGAACGACTGTTGTTATAGGATGGACGTGAAGGCATTCTTGGATTATTGTAACTCGGGGTATATGATCTGTTTGTGCTGTTGTATTCAGGTTTGGAAGTCACAGATCTCTGGTTATTTTGTTGGCTATTCTGTGTGCGTGCATCGGTTGTACCCTTTGAAGGATCCTGTGTTCTGATCCCAGCTGAACGGGAGGCTGCAACCGAGCTGTAATCTCTGCGAGAACCGGCAACAGAAGATGAATTTGATAATGTCGCTGTACTTGCAGTTCTTCTGCTTCCTGAATTACCCGAAACTGATGACAATGAAGAACCTCTTCTGGATCCTATGCCTGTCATTCCAGTGCTTGCATTATATCTTGATGAAAGTGTACTTGGCCTCTCATGCCTTCCGTATGGAACGCTATGGTCGCTGTCGTAATAATATGGCCACCCTCCATAATATCCATAACCACCATAGTAGCCTGAGTAATAACCATAATATGGATAACCATAACCATAATAACCATAATATGGATAATCATAGTAGCCGCCATAATAGTATGGATCCCAGTAATAATCATAGGGATACCTGTATCCGTAACCATATCCGAAACTATATCCGAAAGGATAACCGAAGCTGAAATAGAATGGATCGCGCCAGTAAGGATAAAAATAATTACTGCCGTAGAACCTTCTCAACCTTCCGGCATAAGAATAACCGTAATCATCATAATAATCATAACCGTTATCTTCATTAACGGCGTCTGTATTATTATAATCAACGGCATTCTGATATTCTTCCGAAACGAGCGTATCAGATGCATATATATTATCATAATACTGATCAGAACTGTTTCCGGAGTATGCCTGTACACTCTTATCCTCAGCTTTTCTCACAGGTTGATCTGACGATTGAAAATAAACATCATCATATTCAAGACCGGTATAAAGACTTGAACTGCAGCCTCCGAGTGTTAGCAGAGCAATCAGCGATATGTAAGATATTTTTTTCATTTTATTCCCCTCGTTTTTCTTAATCTTATCAAATACTATACCAAATGAATTGCATTTTTAACTTTATTTTAACTTTATTTTCACCTTTATCCCCCTTCAATACTACATCTTTGTTCAGCTTTGATCAGGGCGCAACATCCTTTTTTAAATAAATAACAGAACTTTTTACTTATTTTTACGCAATCTATTTTTTTATAACTTAATAAACAAATTCCGTACCGCAAAAATGGCGAAATTTTTAACTAACAGGGAGGAGAACTATTCACAATGGTATAACGATCTTGTAATCAAGGCTGATCTCGCTGAGAATTCTGCTGTAAGAGGTTGTATGGTAATTAAACCGTATGGTTATGCAATCTGGGAAAAAATACAGGCAGGACTCGACAAATTATTCAAGGAAACAGGGCACGTTAATGCATATTTTCCTCTTTTCATTCCAAAATCATTCTTCAGCAAAGAAGCTGCGCATGTTGAAGGATTTGCGAAGGAATGTGCCGTAGTAACTCATTACAGGCTGAAAAATGACGGAAAAGGCGGAGTGATTGTTGATCCAGCAGCAAAGCTTGAAGAAGAACTTATTATCAGACCTACATCCGAAACAATAATATGGAATTCTTACAAGAACTGGATACATTCATACAGAGATCTTCCAATTCTAATTAATCAATGGGCAAATGTCGTAAGATGGGAAATGCGTACAAGATTGTTTCTCAGGACAGCCGAGTTTTTATGGCAGGAAGGGCATACTGCGCATGCATCACGCGAGGAAGCAATTGAAGAGACCCAGAGAATGATAAATGTCTATGCGGGTTTTGCTGAGAATTCAATGGCCCTCCCTGTCATAAAAGGTTATAAATCTGAGAACGAGAAATTCGCAGGCGCTATTGATACCTATGCAATTGAAGCTCTTATGCAGGATGGCAAGGCATTGCAGGCAGGAACAAGTCATTTCCTGGGACAGAATTTCGCCAAAGCATTTGATGTTCAGTTCACTGATAAAACCGGAAAGCTCGATTACGTCTGGGCTACTTCATGGGGTGTTTCAACAAGGCTTATGGGTGCAATAATCATGGGGCATGCCGACAACAACGGACTCGTACTTCCTCCAAAACTGGCGCCTATACAGGTAGTAATAGTGCCGATATTTAAGAAAGCAGAACAGTTACCTGTAATTTCAGAACTTGCCGGAAAGATTAAAAAGGATCTCGAATCAAAAGGAATTACAGTCAAATATGATGATCGCGACAACAACACCCCAGGTTGGAAATTTGCTGATTATGAACTTAAAGGAGTTCCTGTAAGGATTGCAATCGGACCACGCGACATTGAGAACGGTACGCTTGAGATAGCCCGCCGTGACACTCTGTCAAAACAAATAATTCCTTCTCATACTGCTTCTGAGTATATTCCAAAACTTCTTGATGAGATTCAGATAAATATTTACAACAAAGCTGTTGACTTCAGGAAGGAGAATACATTCTACGTAGATAAATGGGATGATTTCCTCAGAATAATTGAAGAGCCGGGCGGCTTTATCATGGCACATTGGGACGGAACAACTGAAACCGAAGAAAAAATAAAGGAAGAAACAAAGGCCACGATCAGATGTATTCCTTTCGATAGCCCCGAGGAAGAAGGAAAATGTATTTACACAGGAAAAACCTCAAGGAGAAGAGTATTATTCGCCAGATCATATTGATTTTCTATCTTTATTAACCCTAAACATTGTTGCCATGCCTGGTTCTGATGAAAAAAAAGCCTCGATAATTGCGACTCTAAAGGAAAAATCAGTTCTGAAACAGAAAGTTTATGACAATACGCTTGAATCTTTCAACAATATAAAAGAAGTTCTTAAGAGCATGGCTAAAGAGATTAACATTAATCTCGATGGTCTCGATCAGAGGGTTAAGCTTGAATACAACGACAGAAGCGCTTTTGATGCGCAACTGAAGGTAGCCGGCGACCTTCTGCTCTTCAGTATGCATTCGAATATTTTCCAGTTCGACAGGGAACATCCGGCATGGAAAACAACTTATATACAGAAAAATAAATACAACGCCTATTCCGGAATTATTAACATTTATAATTTCCTTGCCGATTCATTTAAATACTCAAGACAGGATGATCTCGGATACCTGATTGCAAGGATATTTATAAATCACGAAAAACAGTATTTTGTTGAAGGAAAACGGCAGATGGGACTCCTGTTCACAAACTATGGAAGCGAGGAGATCTCAAAGCAATCTCTTCAGTTAATTATTTCAACGGCAATACAGTATGCTCTTGAATTTGATCTGTTGGTACCCCCATACGATACAGTTAAAATAGCTTCCGTCGGACAGGCTGAAGCGAAAATTCAGCATTCAAAAGTAATAACAGGAAAAAGACTTGGTTTCCAGTTTAACTCCGATGACGTGTTAAATGGCAATCTCAAAAAGACCTGATGGGTAAATTCCTGGGAAAATATATAAAACTCAGACACGCTTTTTCAGCGCTGACCTTTTTTATTTGTAGTCTTGGCTATTCCCAGAACAATGCTTTAAGGATTGATTCACTGGCTATAAGAGTCAGGTTGTCGAAAAAGCCTGATTCACATGCATTAATCCCTTACATTTCTCCTTACAAGGACAGGAACACCATATTTCTTGACTCACTCAGATCAAAGGCTTCCAAAAACAGAATAACAAGAAAGCTCTTTGATTTTGTCATTGTTGCTCATGGCGGTCCGTCAAAGAGGAATTTTGAAGGTGAAAGTGAATCAGCATACATTGGTTACTCAGGGAAAAAAATCAGAAAGATTGACGTTACGAGACTTTCTGTTTTCGGTTCAGATATCGAAAACCCTTCAATGTACAAAGGTTCGAAGGCACAAAACCTGTTAAACAGGACTCATGTAAACACTCTTGATGCTGTAATAAGAAACAATCTCCTTTTCGGTACTGGTGATACAATATCTCCGATTGTCCTAAGCGAAAATGAAAGATTATTAAGAGATCTTTCATTTATTGATGATGCTAGAATCAATGTCATCCCTGTTTCGCAGAATGAAGCTGATATACAAATTATTACAAAGGATGTCTATTCTCTTGGTGGTGACTATTCACCATCAGGATTAACAAGCGGTACTGTATCTGTTTTCGATAATAATCTGTTTGGACTTGGTCATGAATTCGGTTTTGAAGTGCCTTTCGACCCCGGTAAGCCTGATTCTCCAGGGATAGGTTTACATTATACTGTTGACAACGTTGCAAAATCCTTTATAAACCTGAAGGTATTTTATTATGATGCTCTGGGTGAAGAATCGTATGGAGTCAATCTTAACAGGAAATTTATAAGCTCAACAACTAAGTACGCGGGAGGAATCTCAGGCCAGCATACATATAAATTCATTGATTTTGATACGCTTACCGACCGTCAGCCTTTCAAATATGACCTCCAGGATTTCTGGCTCGCAAGATCATTCCTTCTTGATCCTGCCACTGTAACAAGATTCATTATTGCAGGAAGGTACATGAACAATAATGTTATTGACAGGCCTTTCATACTTCCCGACTCTTATCATTCTCTTCAGAAGTACAGGATGTTCATGACATCTCTTGCTTTTTCAAGACAGAGGTATTATAAGTCTAACCTTGTTTATGGATACGGAAGAACTGAGGATGTACCATACGGCAGTCTTGTTAAAGTTACTGCAGGAAGAGAAATAAATGAATTTAAAACCCGCAGTTACGCCGGTTCCGAGATATCTTTCGGAAAATCTTTAAGAAAAGTAGGTTATGTTTATCTCTCGACAGGCTTCGGAGCTTATATAAACAATAATAAAACCGAACAGGGTATAGTATATTCAAGAGTAAGGTATTTTTCAAACCTTCTGCCGCTGGGTCGCAATATGATCAGGAATTTTGTCAGGATTGATTTCACTCGCGGTTTCGACAGGAACCTTGATGAATATCTTAAATATTATGAAGATAACGGGTTTTCAGGATTCAGAAACGACTCAATAAGGGGAAGACAAAGGATATCTTTAGGACTTGAGAGCATACTGTTCAGCCCGATGAACCTTTACGGGTTCAGATTTGCTTTTTTTGGTTTTGCAGATTTCTCGGCCCTGTCGGGGACAAACCAGACCGTAACAAAAGGAACTTCCCTGTCAGGAATAGGTCTTGGTATAAGAGTCAGGAACGATAATCTCATATTTAACACTTTTCAGTTAAGATTAGGGTTCTTTCCGAATCCGCCGTCATATTCCAGAATCAATTATGTTACTGCAAGCGGCGAGTCACCATTACGCATGGATGACTTTGAAACCGGACCACCTGCAGCTATACCTTACAGGTAATTGAACAAAACATTCATTCGTATTGTCAGTAAGTAAGAATCTGCAAATCAGAATTTTTCTTATTGTCAGGGATGGACTTGGTTTAACTAAAAAACTGAAGATTATGTTAGCTATGGATTATCGCGGGCCTTTCAGGGTTCGCATTGAAGAAAAGCCTTATCCCGAGATTCTTCATCCAAATGATGCTATTGTCAGGGTATTGCGTTCATGTATCTGTGGATCGGACCTTCATTTATACCATGGTATGGTTCCGGATACAAGAGTAGGTATGACATTCGGGCATGAGTTCATCGGGGTTGTTGAAGAAATCGGAAGTTCGGTACAGAAACTAAAAAGGGGCGATAAAGTAATCGTTCCTTTCAATATTGCCTGCGGCCAGTGTTCTTTCTGCAAGCAGGGACTTTATAGCAGCTGTCATGAAACAAACCCCCAGTCAACTGCAATGGGAGGAACTTTCGGATACTCCCATCTTGCCGGTGGATATAATGGCGGCCAGGCTGAATTTGTAAGGGTGCCTTTTGCCGATGTTGGCCCGGTTTTAATACCGGAAGGCATGGACTACGATGATGCAGTTTTGCTCACAGATGTTGTCCCAACAGGTTACCAGGCTGCTGAAATGGCCGGAATAAAGGAAGGCGATACTGTCGTTGTTTTCGGCGCCGGTCCCGTTGGCATTATGGCTGCCAGATGCGCCTGGCTCTTT
Organism: Bacteroidales bacterium; assembly: GCA_036261265.1. Classification (GTDB taxonomy): domain Bacteria; phylum Bacteroidota; class Bacteroidia; order Bacteroidales; family VadinHA17; genus LD21. Next base: position 29,893 of record DATALC010000055.1, on the reverse strand, counting down.
GGTGCAGGGAGGGTTATAATCATTGATCACATAGAATACAGGCTTGACTTTGCACGAAATTATGCACAGTGCGAAGCTTATAACTTCAGGGAAATGGATGATCCTGTTCTTTTCCTTAAAAAAGCCACTGACTGGTACGGTGCAGACGTATGCATCGATGCCGTGGGTGGTGATGCAGTAGGAAGTGCTATGCAAACGCTCCAGGGAAAAAAGCTGAAGTTACTTGCAGGTTCCTCAGTAGCGCTTCAGTGGGCGGTAAATTCTGTTAAAAAAGGCGGTATTATATCTATAGTTGGGGTATATGGTCCTACCGGGAACCTCGTGCCTGTGGGGAATATTGTGAACAAAGGTCTTACTGTAAGAGCAGCTCAATGCTCGGTTGCCAGGCTTTTACCACGACTTATAAGCCATGTAATGAATGGCATTCTTGAGCCACGGAAGCTGATTACTCACAGGATTCCCCTGAGGGATATTTCTGAAGCGTACAGAATGTTCTCTGCAAAACTCGACAATATTATTAAACCGGTACTGGTTCCTGAAACAACTTATTAATGAATCAATTATGGAAACAGCAACAGAAAAGAAAAACAGGATAAAAGGTTGGGGCATCGATGCGGATCCACGCAACGAACCAACTTATCCGATGAAAAATTATACCGGTGATGATCATAACCGTCTTAATTACCAGAAGCCAAAACAACAACCAAAAACGATTGAAGTGCTTCACTCAAATGAACGACCCGGGATAACTTCAGTATTCGGGACCTCTGTTCCGCTATCGGGATTAAGCGGTTTCATCCGCAGGCTTGCATTCAGATACAGTGAATCAAGCTTTGGGCACTGGATCCCGCTTATCTTCGCTGACAGGATTAACATCTGGGAAGGATTTCTCAGTGATTTTAAAAAAGGTTTCATCCCGAATATCTTCAAAGAAAGAGGATTGAAAGCCGAACTGAAATACAATAAGAAGCAATTCATTGCAACTACTACAGTAAAGGTACTGGTTACAACATTCGTATTTGCCTGGATGCTTACCCGTGGATCGCGAAAAAGAAAGAGAATGAAAAAACAGGGATAATCGGGAAGAAAAATGGCAGCTAAAGCATACTTTTGTGTGTTAATTGTTTCACAAATCAGATGCTTTCGGATGTCCATAATTATATATTAAAGAATGACCTGATAAGACCAGGCGATAAGGTTCTTCTTGCAGTAAGCGGAGGAATCGATTCGATGGTAATGGCACATATTTTCCTGCATTTACCGTACAAGACGGCAATTGCACATTGCAATTTCTCACTCCGTGATAAAGATTCCGATCTTGATGAGGAACTTGTTGAGAATTTTGCATCGCTGAACAACATACCTTTTCATAAGAAACGGTTCGATACAAAATCGTATTCACATGAGAAAGGGATATCAGTCCAGATGGCGGCCCGGGAACTGAGATATTCATGGTTCAGTGCTTTAGCACAGGAGCATGGATATGACCATATTTCTGTTGCTCATAATCTGAATGACAATGCTGAAACTATGATAATTAATCTTGTCAGGGGAACTGGTCTTGCAGGACTTTCCGGTATGAAGCCGTCGACAGGTAAAATAATCAGACCTCTGCTTTTCATTTCAAGAGAAGAAATTACAGAGTATTGCATATCAAACAGGATTGCCTACAGGGAAGACAGATCAAATTCCGAGGTAAAATATACCCGGAATAAGATAAGGCATAAAGTTATACCTGTTCTGCAGCAAATCAATCCCGCCGTTCTCAATACTTTCACTGAATCTGCAGAAAGATTTCTCGAGCTTAATGAAATAGTTCTTGAATACATTGATGACTTAAGAAAGACAATCTCGTACGGACGAAATGAAACCATAGTCTGTGATATCGCAAAGCTGAAAGAACACGAAAAGAACAAAACAGTTCTTTTCGAGCTTTTCAAACCCTTCGGATTGAACAGTATGCAGGTAAAAGATGTGATCAATCTTCTCGATGGAACCTCGGGAAGTGTCATTCTAACGCCTACTCACAGAATTCTAAGGGACAGAAGTGAAATAATTATTACAGGTACCTGTAAAGCTGCAATACCTGAGATGACAATTACAGACATCAAAGAATTTCCATCATTTATCAATGCATATTATTCAAACAAGCCTGAAGATTATAGAATCCCTGCCGACCCATTGATTGCAAGCCTCGATTTTGATAAGATAATGTTCCCGTTAATAATAAGGAAGTGGAGAGGTGGCGATTATTTCCATCCATTCGGAATGAATCATAAAAAGAAGCTCAGCGATTATTTTATCGACTTAAAATATCCTCTCTCCGAAAAAGAGAAAAAAATTGTGCTTGAATCAGAAGGAAAGATTGTATGGATCATCGGGGACAGAATTGATAACAGGTTCAGGATTACTAAAGAAACAAAAAGAATTCTTTCATTAAGTTTTAATCCATCGGACTGCTCTCTTATAACTGATTAATCAGCTACCTGTCTCCGTTTGTACCTCTGTCGGCAAGAAAAAGGTCCGTAAGAGCAATTGCAGCCGCTGCCTCAACTATTACAGGAATTCTCAGTGCAATGCATGTGTCATGACGGCCTTTCACTTTCAAAGTCGTCATCTTTCCTGTGCTGAAGTCCAGAGTTGTCTGATCAGCTCCTGTCGATGATGTCGGTTTAACAGCCACCCTGAATACAATATCGTTACCGTTTGTTATGCCTCCATTAATTCCACCTGCATTATTTGTCTGAGTTTTTCCATTTGCATCTATGAATGCATCATTATGTTGCGATCCTGTCATTGATGCAGCAGCGAAACCGGCTCCGAATTCAAGTCCTTTAACTGCAGGAATTGAAAATACAATATGACTTATTGCCGATTCAACCGAATAGAAGAAGGGTTCACCAAGAGCTTTTGGAGGATTACTGGCAATACATTCGATAATACCCCCGATACTATCATTTGATACTATAGCTTTCTGCACTGCCTCTTCAATATTTGATGATCCGCCGGCAGAGATAAGCTTTGCCCTGACATCTGTTGATGAAATTATCTTTTTTGCAATAACGCCTGCGGCGACAAGCCCCCATGTAATCCTGCCTGAGAAATGTCCGCTGCCGCGCATATCAGCAAAGCCTTTGTATTTTATACCTGCAACAAAATCTGCATGCCCGGGACGTGGAATATTTTTGAACTCTGAATAATCACCTGAGATCCTGTTCTCATTACGTGTTAATAATGTAACAGGCGCACCTGTTGTAAAACCATTCAGAACGCCGCTGATAATTTCGGGAATGTCATTCTCAATCCTTGGAGTTGTGCCCGGATTGCCGCTCTTTCTTCTCTTAAGGTCAACTGTAAAATCTTCTTCTATGATCCGGATTCCGGCAGGACATCCGTCAATTACAACACCAATTGCCTGGCCATGGGATTCACCGAAAATTGTTACACGGAAAAATTGTCCGAATGAGTTCATTGTTTTCTTTTCTTCTCAGTAAAACGTTTATAGAAATCAATGATGGAGTTGACAGGTATCTTATTGATAATTGCATTCCCCGGACCACCCGTAAGAACAAAGTTTATGTCTTCACCTGATTTCTTTTTATCATGAAGTACCAGATTCCTCATTACATCAACAGGTATGTTCTGATGATCGATGAGCCTGAAAAGCTCCAGTAAGTTTATAATCCTTATCATATCCTCCTTGCTGCATACGCCTGTTTCATAAGATAGTACAGATGCAAGCTCCATTCCTGCAGCAACAGCAAATCCATGCTTTAATGAACGGTACATCTCAATTGCATGGCCGAATGTATGACCAAAATTCAGGACTCTTCTTTGTCCTTTTTCCTTTTCATCTTCAGAAACAACAGAGGCTTTGAACCTTACAGCCCTTGAAATAAGAATTTCAAGTATTTCTGTGTTCCTGTCAATTATCTTTTCATGATTTTGTTCAATAAGATCAAAAAGCCCCTTATCACCAATAACTGCCGTTTTTATCAGCTCAGAAAGCCCTGATAAAAATTCATCATCGGGCAGGGTCTGTAGCATACCCGGATCACATATTACAAACTCCGGCTGCCTGATAATTCCAAGGATATTTTTTATCCCGCCAAGATTGACCCCGGTTTTTCCTCCGGTGCTGGCATCTACCTGTGCAAGCAAGGTGGTCGATATATAACCACATCGTATTCCGCGCATATAAACTGAGGCAAGAAATCCGGCAATATCAGATACGACACCGCCTCCGATTGCAAGAATAAATCCTGATCTGTCAACTCCTGATTCAAGCAACTTCATTCCCAGTTTCTCAATCGTCTGAATTGTTTTACTTCCTTCTCCGGCAGGTAAAACAAAAACAGGAAAATCCTGAAAATGATTTCCGTAGATCCTGTTTACATTATCATCGGTAATAATCACAACCCCTGCCGTGGGAATTAGCCCGGCAAAATTGTTCCATCTTTCACCGACTCTTATCTCGGAAAATGAATCGGGTGTGTTTATAAGTATTTTTTCCAATTCCTCAGATAAAAAAGTTAAAGATAATAAATTTCACCGGCATCTATAAGCCGGGATAACAAGAGGGAATTCAAAGCATGGTTGTACTCTCATTTTTCGCTCAGCTCGAGCCACCGTAACTCTTTTTCATCGAGCAATTGCGTTATCTCACCGTGCCTTACAGAAAGAGAATACAGTTTTTCATTATCCAGTTTTCCGCCGCTCATCTCCTCCTCTATCGTGTTTTTCTCCTGTCCAAGGGCATCAATTTCAAGTGAAAGCTTCTCAAATTCCTTTTTCTCGAGGAATGTCATCCCCTGTTTCTTCTCATTTTTCACATGATTCCGTACAGGTTGGGTTCCAGACGGTTTTACAGGTTCGGCGCTTTTTTCATCATTTTTCTGTTTTTCACGTAGTTGTGTATAATTACCCGGGAAATCTTTAATAATCCCATCGCCTTTAAATTCAAAAACATGATCAACTACCTTGTCCATAAAATACCTGTCATGGGAAACTATAATCACACAACCGGGAAAATCTGCAAGATATTCTTCGAGGACATTTAATGTAAGAATATCAAGATCGTTCGTGGGTTCATCGAGAATCAGGAAATTAGGATTTTTCATCAGCACTGTAAGAAGGTACAGTCTTCTCTTTTCACCTCCCGAAAGTTTACGCACAAGCGTAAATTGCTTATCCGGAGGAAAAAGAAAATAATTCAGGAACTGACCTGCCGTCATAACATTCCTGTCGTTCAGTGTTACAGTTTCGGAAATTTTCTTCACTGAATCAATAACTGTCATTTCATTGTCAAATTCCATTCCTTCCTGACGGTAATAACCAAATACAATTGTTTCGCCTTTTTCTATGGAGCCACTCTCGTAAGGTGTTATTCCCGTGATAATATTAAGTAAAGTTGTTTTTCCTGATCCGTTAGGGCCGATAAGGCCAACCTTTTCGAAGCGATTGAATGTATAGGTGAAATCCTTCAAAAGTGTTTTTTCGCCAAAAGATTTATTCAGGTTTTTAAGTTCAAGAATCTTTTTCCCCATTCTTGAAACCCTCACGTTAATATTGATGCTTTTTTCCTCACCCCTGTCTGCAGCTTTATCTTTCAGTTCATAGAATGAATCAATACGTGATTTTGCCTTATGACGCCTGGCTTTTGGCATCCGTCGCATCCAGTCAAGCTCCGTTCTCAGGAGATTCCTTGCCTTTTCTGTATTCATTCTTTCTGTATATTCCCTTTCCTGCTTCCTCTCAAGGAAATACTCATAATTTCCATCATATCGGAATATCTCTTTCCTGTCGAGTTCCAGTATCACATTACATACACGATCAAGAAAATACCTGTCGTGTGTAACCATGAAAACTGTTTTATTCGATTTTATAAGATAATCTTCAAGCCATTCTATCATATCCAGATCCAGATGATTTGTGGGCTCATCGAGAAGAAGAAGATCAGCGTCTTCAGCAAGAATTTTTGCAAGGGCAACTCTTTTTCTTTGTCCCCCTGAAAGTATCCCGATTCTTGCATGAAGGTCCGTCAGCCGCAACCTGAAAAGTATTTGTTTTACTGCGACTTCATAATCCCAGGCTTTCAAATCATCCATCTTCTGGATAAGACTCTGAAGCTGTTCCTGCCTGCCGGATAACACACATTCTTCATAGTCCCTGATTAGTTCCGACAATTCAGATCCTGTTGAAAACAGTTCATCAATTATCCTGTTTGATTCATTCAGAACAGGGTTCTGCCTTAGATAGGAAATCTTAAGATCACGCCTGATGCTTAAAGAGCCGTTATCTGGTTTCTCTTTACCGGAAAGAATCTCAAGCATTGATGATTTGCCAGAACCATTCACAGCAACAATTGCTGTTTTATCGCCTTTGCTTATGTTAAGACTTATGTTTTCAAAAAGCAGGATATCCCCGATTTGCCGGCTTATATTTTCTGCCTGCAGGTAACTTATCATAAAAGATTATGAAATTTTATGCAAAGATAAAAAGTGTTACCTTACAGTCACAATAAAAGAGCATCTGCAATGACATTAAAGGAAAGATATGAACGCACTTTTGAGTATTTCAGGAAAAGCCGTCCGGTAGTATCGACTGAACTTGAGTATACGGATCCATACGAACTGATTGTTGCAGTTATTCTTTCTGCCCAATGTACTGATAAGAGAGTGAATATGATCACTCCTGCATTATTCAGAAAATATCCTGATGTAGGTGCGCTTGCAAAGGCTGAGCCTTCAGATATTTTTGAATTTATTAAATCGTGTTCCTACCCTAATAATAAATCAAAACACCTGTCGGGAATGGCTAAAATGCTCGTCAGCGATTTCGGTGGTATTGTGCCGTCTGAAACTGAAGATCTTCAAAAATTGCCCGGGGTCGGAAGAAAAACTGCCAATGTTCTTGCATCTGTAATTTATAATAAACCCGTAATCGCAGTAGATACACATGTTTTCAGGGTTGCTAACCGGATCGGACTAGTGAAGAATGCAAGAACACCTCAAGAAACTGAAAGACAACTGTCAGCTAATATTACAGATGAGATGATTCATAATGCTCATCACTGGCTTATTCTGCATGGCAGATACATCTGCAAAGCAAAAAATCCTTTATGCGGGGAATGCGGACTAAAAGAAATTTGTCTATATTATATGAAAAACGTGAAGGCTAAAACAATAAAGCAAAAGAATCTATAAATTAGCCACACCTGTAAATTCCTTATTAATGAACCACCAAGAGGATTATGACCGGTTAACCCTGGAGAATAAAAAGCTGAAAGAGGAACTTTCGCTTTTAAAATCCGGGAAAGAATTATTTCTTGTTAAAAAGGAAGATCATAATAATGTTATGGGCGAGATCTTCCAGACCGTCAGTCAGTATCTTACATTATACAGATATGAACCGGGCTCAGGATTCAGAATTATTGATCTGAACAGGAACGTAGAACAGGTCGAATTTGTACGAAGGGAAGAGGTCATCGGAAAACTGCTTAAAGAAACATATCTGGGCAAAAGATCAAAGCTCCTTGAATTACTCGAGCATATAAGAATAACCGGCGATCCGTATAAGCTTGCAGCTTCCACACAGGGTGACGATTCAGAAGGTTTTTATATGGGTTTCCCTCTCTCAAACGGGAACATCACAATAACATGGGAGGCAGGTTATTACCAGAAAAACCTTGAAGATCTGTACAAACAGGGAGTTATATTTGAAAAGTTTGCTGATATGCTTCCTGAAATGGTTTATGAGGTTAACCTCCAGGGAAGAATAAGATATGCAAATAAAAGAGGTCTCGATCTTTTCGGTTACACCGATGACGATATTGATAAGGGATTGTACGTCATGGATCTCTTCCCTGACAACTACAGGCAGATGCTTGCAAACCTTAAATCTCTTACTTCACCCGAAGAGACGTCAAGTCATGAATATTATGGCAGAAAAAAGGATGGTTCTCTTGTACCTGTTGTAACTCATACATTTGCAATATTTCTCAATGACAGAATCATAAGCTACAGGGGCGTACTCACTGATATAAGCAGACAGAAGGAATATGAAAACCAGATCAAACGCGAGAAAGCATTTCTTGAACATATATACAATTCGGCTCCTACTGCGATAGTAATAACCAATTCAGAAGGAGTTATCTCAATGATTAACAGGGAGTTCACAAACATATTCGGCTTTTCAGCTGCGGAAGCTGTAAACCGCAATGTCAATGAACTTATCGTTCCTGAAGAACTTAAAGATGAAGCTGAGACTATTGACAATCTTGCTGAATTGAACCGCAGGGAAGTACGGGAGACAGTAAGAACAGGAAAAGACGGAAGAAAGATAAATGTATCACTTGTTGCCAGTGCAATTATTATAAATGGCGAAACTGTCGCTCATCTTGGTATATACCGCGATATCACAAATGAAAAGAAGAACCAGGTTCTGCAGGAAGTGCTTTACAATATTTCAAACGCTGCGCTTAAGCAATATAATATCCAGGAGATTTATCCGATAATTGTTCGTGAACTCAGTAAAATCTGGGACACTAACAATTTTTTCATTGCATTATACGACAAGAACAAGGAAACACTTTCATTGCCTTTCTTCTCAGATGAAAAGGATAATTTTTACGAAATACCAGTAAAGAAAACAATAACAGGCTGGGTAATCAAGAAGCGGAAATCAGTCCTTTTGAAGGAAATCGATCTTAAAGTGCTTGAAGAATCAGGTGATATAGATCTTGTCGGAACACAATGTATGGTCTGGATGGGTGTTCCGCTGAGAGTTGAAAGCGACATTATCGGTGTTATGTGCCTGCAGGATTACAAAGATGAAAACAAGTTCAACCATGATGATCTTTATGTAATGGAGTTCATTTCGAACCAGATCGCAATGACGTTGCAACGCAGGATGATGCTCGACAATCTAATCAACGCAAGGCAGAAAGCTGAAGAAGCGGCCCAGGCCAAGCAACAATTCATGTCGACAATGAGCCATGAGATCCGTACTCCTTTAAATGAGGTCATTGGAATAACAAACCTTCTTCTACAGGGAAATCCCCGTGAAGATCAGATGGATTTCATAAATACACTGAAGTTTTCAGGGAATCATCTTCTCACTCTTGTTAATGACGTTCTCGATTATAACAAAATAGAATCCGGCAAGCTGATATTTGAACGGATGCGGTTCAACCTTGGCAATTTTCTTGCTGAAATAATGAGATCATATTCATTCAGATCAAAAGCAAAGAACCTTAAATTCGACATCATTAAGGAAGGGAAATTGCCCCAGGAAGTTATTGGCGATCCTATAAGACTGAGTCAGATAATCTCGAATCTGCTCTCAAATGCATTGAAATTTACAACCGCGGGGAGTATAACGGTCAGTATCAGGGTGTATTCATATGAAGTGGATATCTGCACTCTCGAGTTTTTAGTAACTGATACAGGTATCGGTATACCAAAAGAAAAGCATGACCTGATTTTTGAAAGCTTTACACAGGCCTCTCCCGATACAACAAGGCAGTTCGGAGGAACCGGTCTTGGCTTAGCTATTTGCAAAAAGCTTATCGAACTTCAGGGTGGAAATATTTCGCTCGAAAGTGTCCCGGGGAAAGGATCAACATTCAGGTTTCTTTTACCTTTTGGTATTCCGGAAAAAGACTCGGGCAGGAAGGCTGCTGAAATCAAGGAGAACTATTCCGGCCTCGAAGGAAAGAAAATCCTCGTTGCAGAAGATAACAAGGTAAATTTCTTTGTTGCCAATAAATTCCTTGTAAGCTGGGGAGTTATTGTAACTCATGCTGAAAATGGAAAGATCGCACTCGATCTTCTGAAAAAAGAGAAATTCGATCTGATCCTCATGGACCTTCACATGCCTGTTATGGATGGCATTGAAGCAACACGGATAATAAGAAATTCTACAGATGAATCTTTGAAGAACATACCTATTGTTGCATTAACAGCAGCAATTATGTCGGAAAGTCATGATAAAATTGAGAATCTGAATATTAATGATTATGTCCTGAAGCCTTTTAAACCGCATGACCTTTTTGACAGGATAAAAAGAAATTGCTCCTAGCTGCCCTATATCATAGATTTCAGTTTTGAATGTCCCTGTATCTTACCTGATACAATTTGAATTTATATACTCCGAAGCTCTTTTATTCCCCATTCTCAATGCTTTTCTGAAATCATGACAGGCTTCATCCCTGTGACCTGAGTTCAGAAGAGCCAGACCTTTGTTTAACCAGACTTCAGGATCTGAAGGTTTAAGATCAAGCGACATACTGTAATCTTTTATAGCCCAACTCCATGATCTTGCAGCAAGATATGAATTACCCCTGTCTGCGTACAATTCAGGTTCATTTGGATGGAGCTCAAGGTTCCTGTTGAAAAGCTCAAGCGCTTTAAGGTTATCGCCTGATGCGGCCCTCGCTTTTCCTGCCATCCTGAGAGCGGTCATATCATCAGGATAATATTCAAGGTATTTATCAATATCTGAAATTGATTTGTCGATCTCACCTGTTTTCCTGTAGCACTCAGCTCTTGCAAGCAGGAGCCGTGCATCAGAAGTACCTGAATCGATCAGCCTGGTATAGCTATCGCTTGCTCCGGCATAATTTGATGAAGCTGCCTGGGCATCGGCAATGACTCTAATATACTTCTCATTTGAAATTGTGCCAGTTGTAATCTTCGACATCATTTTAACAGCTTCCAAAGGCTTTCCTGATGCAATATTCAGAATAGCGTCTGAATACATTGTTTCGTCTGCTCCGGGGTACTTCGATTTCAGTTCGGAAACAAGTAAGGAAGCGTCCGCAAGCATTCCTGATTTCGTATAAAACTCTATTTCTGATACTGTGCGTTCAACCCATGTGTAATGCTCTTTCTTCCAGAAATTGCGCCAGTCTGCCTTTTTACCGACACCGGTGAAACCGGGATCAAGCATTATCTCCTTTTCACTTTTTTTTATATCAGTCGACATGTTCTGTTCAAGGTGATAAAGCGATGTCTGAACATCACCCTTCATTGCATAAACTCTTGCAAGCCCGTATTCGCCTGATAAAGAATTAATTTTATTTGCTTCATTGTAATCATTGATTGCAGCAGAATAATCACCCTTAGCTTCATTTACTTCCGCTCTCATCAGGTATAACCTGTAATCGGTTGCTGACTCAATTGCTTTTGTAAGAACAGATATGGCCAGATCGTACTTCCCGGAAGAAGCGAGCGCCTTTGAATGCATAAGATTATCCGATATGCTCTGGCTGAAAGAAACAGAGCAAAGTGGCATCAGGAATATAAAAAGCAATACTTTTCTCATAATAGATCATTTAGTCACTTCCTGACTGACTTTTGAATTCTTTTCAGTTATTACATGGACAAAGCCTGACAGATGAAATTGTTCAAGGCCGGAAACCCGTTGTTCAAATACATCGCAGGAATAGAAATAAACGCCCGGACTTACAATTTTACCCCGATATAATCCATCCCAGTTTATTTTTGGATCAGATGTACTGAATATCAGCAGTCCGTTCCGGTTAAACAGCTTGAAATCAATCTTCTCAACAAGACCCGATGTTTTTGCAACAAGCTTGTCATTTATATCATCTCCGTTTGGTGTAAAGACATTTGGAATTTCATAGAAGTCACATGTATCAATACAGACCATCACAGATTTAAGGCTTTCATTTCCTTTAATATCATATGTGGATACAGCATAGCATCCGGCAATTAATTCTCCGGGAGAATGCCTGTATGTCGTTGTATTCCTGTCTGAAATATCAATAAGCAATGAAAGATTCTCCTCGGTTGTAAGCTTGTAATAAAGCCTGTAGCCTGCAACATCGTCTAAACAAGACTGATCCGGCAGGCTCCAGGTAATTGTATTGTACAGGCTGTCGCATTGGCTTGTCACATTTAAAGCAGGTATGCATGGTGCCTCATTGTCAACAGGGGTTACACACACCTGCTGTGAATAGTTTATAAGATTTTTCGGCATGTTCTCAGACGGATAGTTGCCTGAAGCCCTTACGTAGTAGCAATACTCCTGACCATTGATAAGACCGGGATCGGTGAAATTCAGAAGGTTTGACGTTCCTACTGAATCCCATAGGTTTGTGGAAGTATTCAGGCGAAAGAAATCGTACCTTGAGTTAATCCATGGAACGTTTCTGTTAATGACGAAACGTACTTTCCTGTCACCAGGAGAAGCTGTTAAAAACACCGAAGAGGCATACGATGGTTCGCCAATCTGTACATTCGTAGTGTTAAGAAGATCGATCCTGTAAATATAACCGTATTCGGAAGTATTGAACAGACTGTCAGCAAAAGTCGTATCAGTCTGTTCTTTTATAACCTGGTACTGGTTTCCTGTAACACCTGTAGCTCTCGAAATCCTGTATTTGTATGGCGGAGGGACCGTGTCGGAAGGATTCAGCCAGGCAAGGTGGATTGCGCCGTTAGTAACATCAGTATTGCTTACGCTGACTTTTGTGATAACCGGCAACCCGGAAATCAGACTTGATCTGACCTCATTGGAGGCTTTGCTTTCCGTACCATTCGGATATACGGCAACTATACGGTACGAATACTCCCTGCCGTACTGAAGTCCATTCCCGTTATCATTGTCAGTGTATGATGTTGTGTTGCTACCGCCAATGTATCCTACCTTTGCATACCCCGATGATGAAGGGATACCAGATGTGCAGGAGTCTGTTACAAAACTAACATCACCCTCAGTCCTGTAGATGCTAAAACCAGCTATATAATCGGTTCCGTAGGAAGACCAGGCAAGTCTTATGTTCTTCCCTTCAGGAATCGCTGAAAGCAGAACAGGAGATGGACCGAGCACTTTTATATTCATATTATCGATGTCGGTAAGCTGGATTTCAGTATTGTTGTCTTCAGATTTGAATATAACGTTGTATGGCTGATTTCTTACAGCTTCATGGCATGGCAACCATCTGAATAAAGCTGATGACCTTCCTGCTACAGAGTCAGTGCGTGAGAACGAAGCTTTGCAACCATTAAGTGTATAGACGCCGGAATTTGATCTGAGTGTTATTCCATCATTATTAACATCTGTGGCTGCAAAAATGAACTTTACACTGTCGCCAACAGTAACGCAATAATCACGGAGCCCTTCGTTAACAGGTGGTTTGTTGTCTGTGTTATATACCTCGATCTGCATATCCCTTACAACTTTCCCAATCCTTCTGTGATTTCTCCACTCGCTTATTTCAATTGCAACATTGAACTTACCTGTATCGGCCGGAGTATCCCATATAAGATCTCCGCTTACAGGATCAACTGTAATTGATTTAGTTGCAGGAGGAAGAGTATAATTTTCGATTGGAAGACCGTCCTCCTTTGTACATGTTGTAATAGCATAAGAAAGACTATCACCATCCGGATCGTATGCAGCAGGATTATGAATGAAAATATGCCCGTAAGCAGCCTTATCGTAAGGAGGATTTAAAAGCACCGGGGTGCTGTTCCTTCCCATAGCAGGATTTACATCCAGGGTTGTGGAAATTGAAAATACAACATTTACTGAACCAGGTATATTTTTTACGCCCGCGTTACGGTTTGGGTCCTGGACAACAATCCTGTAAGAACCAGGTCCGGGGTAAGTATGTTCGATAACATAGATGTTTTTTCTGTAATAATTCGGAAGGATTGTCATCTCCTTTCGAGCGGCTGTTGATATTGTATTGTCTCCCCATTCAATGTCAAGAGTTGGTCTGTCGGCAAAGCTAAGGGTATATGTAAACGTTGTAAGTGTTATTTCGTATGTCAGGTCCGATTTCTGAACATAGGTGATTTCTCCTGCACGGTTATGGGTCGCACTAAGATTCAAAAACAGAAAGCATAACAGAAAAGCCAGTGACAGTTTCTTTTCAACAGAGTTTTTCACGTCAATTCACTTTAAAGGTCCGTTCGGTTAATTCAGGGGTGAGCTTAACACCCTCCTCAAATTCATTTGCTTTTACGATCACCATGTTCGACTGATCATTGTAAATACCAGTCAGAACAAAATTCTTTATTGTTATCGTCTCTGGTTTTACTGAATCAGGATATTTCAGATCAATATCTACTTCATTATTCTCTATTTCAACATTTCTTATTATACCCGTTAATTTCCTATTGTTAACCTGAATAATAATTTTCTCATTAATATAATTTTCAAGAGTTTTCAGGGCTGTCTTTTCTCCTGCTTTGAGTTTATCAACCGGCATTTCGCAGGCACAGTCAAGCAGAAAATCATCGAAATACAGCCGGACAAAACCTTTAAACATTGCAGAATCAGGCATGTAATCAAGGCTTGTTACTGTTACGTGCACAGGATGAAAAGTAAACCAAAACAAAAACAGAATCCGGAACATTTAGTTCATTTAAAGGCAGTTTTAAATCAACAAAAACTATGCCTGATAAAACAGGCTTCACAATTATTTTTCAACCATATCTACCCTGTCCTTCAGGTATTGCACTGTTCCCACTTCAATAAACGAAAATCCGGCGCCGTTTGTAAAGTTACCTGCAAGCACAACAATTATATCATCATCATGCATATCATGAGTGCCTACGAGGTTTTTAAGGGCTATGTGCAAGAAGTCATCTACAGATTTCTTTTTCTCCTGTACATTGGCATATACTCCGTATGATAACGCAAGTTCCCTCATAGTTCTTTCCGAATAGCACTGAGCAAGTATCAGGTTGATCCCGCGATATGAGGCCATATCACGGATAGTTCTTCCGGCAACTGTATCGGCGATAACCCCCTTGGCTCCTATTCTGTATGCTGTTTTTACAGCTACTTTTGCAAGATAGGATGAGATTTCACCGGTGACATTCAGAAATGGTATCTCAAGGAATTTTTCTTTTGTTTTCTCCGCTTCAAGAGCTATCCGGGTCATTGCTTCAACAGCTTCTACAGGAAACTTTCCACTTGCAGTCTCTCCGCTAAGCATAATTGCATCGGTCTGCGAATAAATTGCATTTGCGACATCGCTGACTTCCGCCCTTGTCGGCCGTGGGCTGTTTATCATTGAATGAAGCATCTGGGTTGCGACAATCACAGGTTTTCGGCCGATAATACATTTGTTAATCATCATCTTCTGAAGTCCGGGTATCTTTTCATATGGAACCTCTATTGCCAGATCGCCCCGGGCAATCATTAATCCATAGGATTCATCGAGGATTTCATCGAGGTTCTCAACACCTTCCTCATTTTCGATCTTTGAGATTATCTTTATGTCACTCGAGTGTTTTTTCAGCTCTGCCTTAACATCGAGTACATCCTGTTTCGATCTTACAAATGAGTGAGCTATAAAGTCAACATCATTCTTTGCCGCCATTTCAATGAATTTCCTGTCTTTGTCTGTAAGCGATGGAAGATTGATTTTTGCAGCCGGAACATTAACGCTTTTCCTTGATCCAAGGACGGCATCATTCTCAATCAGACACTCAAGCTCATTATCTGATCTTCTGCTTACAGTAAGCTTTACCTCACCGTCATCAAGTAGGATGACAGATTCAACAGGCACATCATTTGCGATATTCCTGTACGTAACGCATATCGCCTCATAAGATGTCTTTTTATCCGGGTTACCGATTATGTTTATCTTGTTTCCCTTTTTAAGCTGAAGTGGCGCATCGCAATCAGTTGTTCTTATTTCAGGCCCTTTAGTGTCGATGAGTGTGGCAATCTTGTCAGAAACTTTTCTTACATTATTGATTATCTTCAAAGCCCCCTCAACAGTACAGTGGGCCGAATTGATTCTTACAACGTCCATCCCTGCAACATAAAGCTGCTTTAAGAAGTCGGCATCACACTTTTTATCTGATATTGTTGCTACAATCTTTGTCCTTTTTTTCACCATAATTATTTTTTCTTTTTCAATTCAATTACAGCTTCCACTGCAAGCCTGTAGCTGTCCATGCCAAATCCTGCAATACTTCCTGCACAGCTTCTCCCGATAAGGCTCGTATGCCTGAAATCCTCACGCGCTGCAATATTTGTGAGATGAACCTCAAGAACCGGCGTTTTTACAGAAGCAATTGCATCTGTAATCGCAACAGAAGTATGCGTATACCCGCCGGCATTCAGGATTATACCGTCCGATATAAAACCCCAAAGCTGAATTTCATTTATTATCTCACCTTCCACGTTCGATTGAAAATATTCGAATTCAATATCAGCATAACGAGCTTTCAGTGAAGGCAGGTAATCTTCAAATGACATCCTGCCATATTTTTCAGGTTCTCTTTTACCAAGGAGATTAAGATTTGGCCCGTTTATAATAGTAATCTTCATAAGTTCTGATAACCTTAGTTGTATCAAAAAAGTATAAAAAGTAAAAGTAACGAAAAAATCCGGATACAGGGTTAACCAATGTCGTTCATGAAATTCACTTTATGATGAATAAGATTGGAATATTCCTGAACAAACAATTATCTTAAAATTCATATATTTGACTATGTCTGATAAAATGAAAATATCCGGAATAACTCTTATAATCCTCCCTATCCTGTTCTCCTGCAATAATATTGATATCGAACAGAAACCAGGAAAAATTGAAACATTCCCGGTTAAAATTGATTTCAATGAAGCAATCCTTAACAATAAGATAATAAGCCTGAGTGATATTGCTGACAGTATAAAGTACATAAGACTTGAAGATGTAAAGAATCATCCTCTGAATGAAATATATTACAGCTTTGTTTTCGACAATGATATTTTTCTTTACGCAGGGCCGGGATCTGGTCTGTTACGGTTTAATACTGACGGACATTTTCTGAATGAGGTCGGGAAATTAGGCAACGGACCACACGATTATTATCCAGGCTCGGAATTTGCGGTTTTATCTGATCCGCAGAGAGTATTTATTCTGACAAGATTCAAGCCCCGAAAAATACTGGAACTCGATTACAATGGGTACTTCATTGATAAATTCCTGATAAATGATCTGAATGACGGAGGCTTTGAAGCTTTATCAATTGAAAAATTTCTTTTCCTTTCAGGAAGGTCTGACACTTTAAATAATGAAATACCTGAACATCTTGCATGTATAACCGATAAATATGGCAAGGTGCTCTCATCTGTAAGGCATCCGCTTGCAGATTGTTCAGATAATGTCACCGGCTATGTACACGGGGGAGCTATTTCAGGAAGGTTTTTTAATGGCTCACCCCTGTTCTTCGATGAGTATGCAATTGATACTATTTATTCTGTAAATGAAAACAGAATTTATCCAAGGTATATTCTCAATAAAGGCGTTGAAGGGATCCCTCTTCAGATAAACTTCTCAGTATCAAGGCGACCATTGAGATATAAGTACATTTACACTCTTCCTGCATCATTTTCAGAGACTCCGGCAAATCTCCACTTTATGTTTATTTCAAAAGGACGATCTTACCTTGCAACATACAATAAGAAATCAGGAGATATTTCTTCAATGTCAGTCGCATTTGATACACTAAAGCAAGTAACTAATGATCCTCCCAGGTTCATAAATGATATTGACGGGGGATTATCTGTTGTTCCCGGAAAATCAAACAGGGAAGGAGATATCTGGTACTATTTAATTCCCGAAAAACAGTTTAAAAACAGGCTTTCCGCGGAAACCGGGAAATTGTCAGGGAACATTAATCAGGACTTACAGATTTGAAGAAATTTGTGAATTCACTTGATTATACGGAAAGACCGCTGATTATGATGATTTATCTCAAAAGATAATTCCCGGTTTTAACCTGCGTTTTATATTATATTTACTTTTTTCTTTTGAATGAGCCTTAACTGGAAACAGGCATCAAGGGATTTTGAGAATTATCTCAAACTTGAAAAATCCCTGTCGCAGAACAGCATTGAAGCCTACCTTGATGATGTGGGTAAGCTTGAAAAATTCTGTGCTGATACCGCACTTAATAAAACTCCCGGCTCAGTCTCGTATCAGGACCTTAAAGAATTTCTTCAGTGGTTCGGAAAGGTGAACAACAATCCACGTACCCAATCGAGAGTTTTGTCAGGTATAAGAGCTTTCTTCAAATATCTGCTCATTGAAGGCGAAATAAAAGATAATCCATCATCACTTATCGAATCCCCGAAAACAGGCCTGAAACTTCCGGGCGTTCTCTCGGTTGAAGAAATTGACAGGATGATAGAACAAACTGATCTCAGCAAACCGGAAGGCCACAGGAACAAGGCTATTGTTGAAACTCTGTATTGCTGTGGTTTAAGAGTCTCAGAACTGGTGAACATGCGATTAACAGATATTCATGAGAAGGAAGGTTTCATAATCGTGACAGGAAAAGGCAATAAGCAAAGGCTTGTGCCGCTTGGAAGAACTGCGCTGAAGCAGATTAACCTGTATATGCAGATAAGAAATCATCTGCCTGTGATTCATGATGAGAACATCCTGTTTCTTAATCGAAGGGGAAGAAAACTCACACGGGCAATGATATTTCATATCATCAAGGAACTTGCAGCAAAAGCAGGAATTAAAAAGAACATCCATCCCCATACGTTCAGACATTCATTTGCAACACACATGGTACAGGCAGGCGCAGACCTCAGGGCAGTTCAGGAGATGCTCGGACATGAATCAATACTGACTACTGAGATCTACACACACATTGACCGTACTTTCCTTAGAGATCAGATCAATATGTTCCATCCAAGGGTGTAGGAAGAATGATAGAATGAAGGAATGATAGAATGATAGAATGAAGGAATGATAGAATGAAGGAATGATAGAATGATAGAATGATAGAATGATAGAATGATAGAATGATAGAATGATAGAATGATAGAATGATAGAATGAAGGAATGAAATCCTGGAACTCTGAAACTCTGAAATTTTGAAATTTTGAAACCCTGAATTTTTTGAAACTCTGAAACTTTGAAATCTTCCAGGTTCCGGGGAAATCTCATTGTAATCGTTCTTGTTCTTATATTTCAACAAAATTGCTAACTTTGCGACTTATTTTGCAAAATCAATATTTAAACTTATCAAAATCAATACACTATGTCAAACGTTAAAAGAGTTTATTCCTTCGGGAAGAAAAACGCAGAGGGTAAAGCCGACATGAAAAACCTTCTGGGAGGCAAAGGGGCCAACCTTGCCGAAATGTGCCTTCTTGGCCTGCCAGTTCCGGCAGGATTCACAATTACGACAGAAGCCTGCATGGAATATTACAAAAATAACACTACTCTTCCCGCTGATCTGATGCCTGAAGTATGGGCAGCAATGAAAAAGACCGAGGAAACGATGGGTATGAAATACGGTGATCCTGAGAATGCACTTCTCGTTTCATGCCGTTCCGGTGCAAGGAAGTCGATGCCCGGTATGATGGATACAGTTCTTAATATTGGTCTGAGCACAGCAACGATACCAGGATTCCTTAAAAAGACAAACAATCCCAGGTTTGTATGGGACTCATACCGTCGTCTTATAATGATGTATGCTGACGTTGTTATGGAGAAAGCAGAAGATCTTCCTCCTGCCGAAGGTAAGGGAATACGTAAACTTCTTGATGAAAGACTTGATGAGTTTAAGAAAGAGAAAGGTTACAAATCGGATACCGAAATTAAAGCCGATGAGCTTAAATTTCTTGCCGAAGAGTTTAAGAAAATAATAAAGAAAGCTCTTGGCAAACCTTTCCCGGATGATGCAAAAGAACAACTTGAAGGTGGTATTAAAGCAGTTTTCAAAAGCTGGAACGGTAAGAAAGCAGTATCATACCGTCGTATCGAAGGTATTCCTGATGACTGGGGTACTGCTGTAAACGTACAGGCTATGGTATTCGGTAATATGGGTGACACTTCTGCAACAGGTGTTGCATTTACACGTAATCCCGCAACAGGCGAGAATCTCTTTTATGGTGAGTGGCTTGTAAATGCTCAGGGTGAAGATGTTGTTGCAGGTATCCGCACACCGAGCCCGCTGAATAACGAAACAAAGAACGAACAGAACAAGCATCTGAAAAGCATGCAGGAATCTATGCCTCAGACATACAAGGAGCTTGTTGACATAAGGAATATTCTTGAGAAATCTTTCCACGACATGCTCGATATCGAGTTCACAATTCAGGAAGGCGTTCTTTACATGTTACAGTGCCGTGCAGGTAAAAGAACCGGTACAGCAGCTCTTAACATGGCAATGGACATGCTTCACGAGAAGCTGATTGACGAGAAGACAGCAGTTCTCCGCGTTGATCCCGCACAGCTTGATGAATTACTCCATCCTATTGCAGACCCGAATGAAGAAAAGAAAGTAAACGCTATAGTCAAAGGTCTTCCCGCTGGTCCTGGAGCCGCTGTTGGTAAAGTTGTGTTCACAGCAGAAGATGCAGTTGCATGGTTCCGCAAGGGCGAGAAAGTTATTCTTCTGCGCGAAGAAACAAACCCTGAGGATGTTGAAGGTATGCGCGCTGCCGTTGGTATTCTTACAGCTCGTGGTGGTATGACATCACATGCTGCTCTTGTAGCACGCGGCTGGGGCAAATGCTGCATTGTAGGTGCAGGCGCTCTTCATGTAGATGCTGCAAGCAAGACAGCAAAAGTTACAGGATCAAGCCTTGTAATAAAAGAAGGTGATGTTCTGACTCTTAACGGGACAAAGGGTAGTGTATACCAGGGCGCTCTCAAGCTCATGGATGCTTCAGAGAATCCACGTTTCAAGGAATTCATGTCAATAGTTGACAAATACAGGAAAATGGGCGTGCGTACAAATGCCGACACTCCTGATGATGCTGCTATTGCAAGAAGTTTTGGTGCAGAAGGTATCGGACTTTTCCGTACAGAGCACATGTTCTATGGAAAAGGTTCAGAGCAACCTCTCTTCCTCCTTCGTAAGATGATCCTCTCGGCAAATGTTGAAGAAAGAAGAAAAGCTCTCGATGAACTCTCATCATTCGTTAAGAGAGATATGAAGGCAACAATGGTCGCAATGGACGGTTTACCAGTTACATTCAGGCTTCTTGACCCGCCTCTTCATGAATTTGTTCCCCAGGGACATGAGAAACAGGCTGAGCTCGCAAAAGCTCTTGGAATCAAACCTGAAGATGTTGCAAAACGTGGTGAAGGTCTTCATGAGTCAAACCCGATGATGGGTCACCGCGGTGTACGTCTTGGCGTAACATATCCCGAGATAAGTGAAATGCAGGTAAGGGCTATTTTTGAGTCTACATGCGAACTTATTAAAGAAGGTAAACACCCTCATCCTGAAATCATGGTGCCTGTAACCTGCGACGTTGCTGAGATTGATTTCACAAAGAAAATAGTTGACAGAGTCTACAATGAAGTATGCCAGAAATTCGGAGTTAAGAGCATTGAATACAAATACGGAACAATGATCGAAATTCCACGTGCATGTCTTCTCGCCGACAGGATGTCAAAAACAGCCGAATTCTTCTCATTTGGTACAAACGACCTTACACAGATGGGATTCGGATTCAGCCGTGATGATACAGGTGCATTCCTTCATGATTATCTTGATAAGAAGATCCTTGCCGCAGACCCATTCCAGACAATTGACCAGGATGGTATCGGTCAGCTGATCCAGATGGCAGTTGAGAAAGGACGCTCAACAAGGAAAGAGCTTAAAGTTGGTATTTGCGGCGAACAGGGTGGTGATCCTGCATCTGTTGAGTTCTGCTTCAAAACAGGACTTACATACGTAAGTTGCTCTCCCTTCAGGGTTCCGATAGCAAGACTTGCTGCATCGCAGGCTTCTATAAAATATGGTAAATAAGAAAGCGGAATTATAAATTGAAAAGGGCATCCTGGCGGTGCCCTTTTTTTCTTCCATGGAATTCGGATGAATTTTAACTAACCCTCTTGAAGAACTATCATACTAAAGACCGCCATGTATAGCCTTACCCTATCCTGTGAAAAAAAATACTAAATTTGTGTTCCGATAATTCCAAAAAAACCTTGAAATGCTAAAGCCTGAATCCCTCCTGCAATATGATATAGTTGATGTACGGGAGATTGTGTATCAGCCGGATTATAATACATTGTTCCTTGAAGAAACAAAACCCGGTCTGAGTAAAGAAGAAAAAGGAATAATAACAAAAACAGGTGCAATATCTATCGATACGGGAATCTTCACCGGCAGATCTCCCAAAGACAAGTATGTAGTCTACGATGCAAAAACAAAAGATACAATATGGTGGAAGACAGAGAAATCACCCGTATCCGACAACAAGAAGCTGAGTCCCGAAATATGGAAACACTGTAAAAACCTTGCTTCAAAACAATTGTCCGGGAAAAGACTTTTCGTTGTGGATTGCTTCTGCGGAGCCAATAAGAATACACGTTTAAATGTCAGGTTCATAATGGAAGTAGCCTGGCAGGCTCATTTTGTAAAAAACATGTTCATAAGGCCATCCGGGGAGGAGCTTGAAAATTTTAAGCCCGACTTTGTTGTACTCATGGCTTCAAAATGCATCAATCCAAACTGGAAAGTACAGGGTTTGAATTCAGAAAATTTTGTGTTCTTTAACCTGACAGAAAATATGCTCGTGGTTGGGGGAACCTGGTATGGAGGAGAGATGAAGAAAGGAATATTTTCAGTGATGAATTATTATCTTCCTCTTAAAGGAGTGGCATCCATGCACTGTTCCGCAAATGTTGGGAGGAATGGTGATACTGCAATTTTCTTTGGACTATCCGGTACAGGGAAAACAACGCTCTCCACTGATCCTGAAAGAGCTCTTATTGGCGATGATGAGCATGGATGGGATGACGAAGGCATCTTTAATTTTGAAGGAGGCTGCTACGCAAAATGCATCAACCTGAGTCGTAAGAATGAACCAGATATCTATAATGCAATAAAGCGCGACGCACTTCTTGAAAACCTTGTTGTGCTCTCTGATGGATCTATTGATTTTGCGAATTCATCAAAGACTGAGAATACACGTGTCTCCTACCCTATTTATCATATTCACAACATTGTAAAACCTGTCTCAAAGGCTGGCCATGCAAGCAAAGTGATCTTCCTTACGGCCGATGCATTCGGAGTGCTTCCCCCTGTAAGCAGGCTTGATGAAGATCAGACACGTTATTATTTCCTCAGCGGGTATACAGCAAAAGTCGCGGGTACTGAAAGAGGTATAATAGAACCATTGCCTTCTTTTTCTGCATGTTTTGGCGCTGCATTCCTGATGCTAGATCCAATTACTTATGCAAACGAACTGACACGGAAGATGAAACTCCATAATGCTGAAGCATGGCTTGTGAATACAGGCTGGATGGGTGGCCCTTATGGAACCGGGACAAGGATAGACCTGCCCTCGACAAGAAAAATAATCAATGCAATCCTTAATGATTCAATAAAAAACTGCGAATGTGAGATACTGCCTGTCTTCAACCTTAGAATACCTACAAAAGTCGACGGTCTTGACGGTAACATACTCGATCCCGGCCAGGCATGGGATTCCAGAATAAAGTGGCATATCGCGGCAACTGACCTGGCGTTCAAATTCATTAATAATTTCAGCAAATTCACTTCAAATGAGGAGACTGCAAGGCTTGCCGAACATGGACCTCAGATTTCATAAACAATGAATATAATTGCGCTTTCAGCCTCATTATTAACGGCTTACCTGCTTGGATCCATCCCTTCTGCAGTGTGGATCGGAAAAAGATTTCACGGAATTGATGTAAGGGAACATGGCAGTGGTAACGCCGGTGCAACAAATACTATCAGGGTTTTGGGGTGGAAAACAGGAATACCTGTGCTATTAGCCGACCTTGCTAAAGGATGGCTGGCAACAATGATCCCTGTTTTCCTTAACGTTGCTCCTGATGGGAGCTCCGCTGAGATAAATATAAAGATCCTTACCGGGCTGATAGCAATAACAGGTCATGTGCTTCCTGTTTTTGCGCGATTCAGAGGTGGAAAAGGTGTTGCAACTGCATTCGGAGTCCTACTTGCACTTCATCCTTTACTCACCACAAGTTGTATAGTTGTATTCCTTATTATTTTTTTTGCAGGAGGAATTGTCTCGATTGCATCCATTCTTGCAGGCATTTCCTTCCCTGTTCTTCTTTTTCTTGTTTTTAATACCCCATCACTTGTTTTTAAGATATTTTCGATACTCGTTGCAATTGCATTGATCATAACTCACCGGAAGAATATCGGCCGCTTAATGAGAGGAGAAGAATCCAGGCTCATTCATTACAGAAAAAACTAAAAAGAACCTGATAAACCAGTGAATACAACCTGAAATATTAATTTTATTCAGACTAAATAAACGCTCATTACAATTTGATTGTGTAATATTTATCAGAAAAAATTACACCGATTTTTCCTATTTTTATCACCTGGTAGAAAACTGATAATTAACTGAAAATATAATTATGGAAAAGAGTTTGAAAGGAACACTGACCGAGAAAAATCTTCTGAAAGCATTTGCCGGTGAATCACAAGCAAAAAACAGGTATGAGTTTGCAGCTAAGGTTGCCAAAGAAGAGGGTTATGAACAGATTGCAGCTATTTTTAACGAAACTGCAATGCAGGAACAACAGCACGCAAAAAGATTCTTCAAGTTTCTTGAAGGCGGAATGGTGGAAATCACGGCAACATATCCTGCCGGGAAGACAGATACGACAAAATTCAATCTTGAAGCCGCTGCCGCTGGTGAACATGAAGAATGGAGCCTTCTTTATCCAGAATTCGCAAGGGTTGCTGAAGCAGAAGGATTCATCCAGGTAGCCACAGCTTTCAAAGCAATAGCACTTGCTGAAAAAGGTCATGAGGACAGGTACAGGAAGCTTCTTGAAAATGTAATGCAGGATAAGGTTTTTCAGCGCGATGAGAAAGTTTTCTGGTATTGCAGAAAATGCGGCTACATTCATTTCGGGACGAAAGCTTTGAAGAATTGTCCGGCATGCGGACACCCTGAAGCATATTTTGAACTGCTTGCAACAAACATCTGATGATTGAAGGAGAGAAGTTTCTTGAATTGATCAGGAGCCGGCAAAGTCACAGGAAATACAGTGATCAGCCTGTAGAGAAAGAAAAGATGCAGAGGATACTTGAAGCAGGCAGGATTGCTCCTTCTGCCTGCAATGCCCAGCCATGGAAATTCGTTGTTGTTGACAAGCCTGAATTGCTGAACGAACTTTCAGATGCAGCTTCTGCAAGATTGCTTGGAATGAATGCATTTGTCATCCAGGCTCCTTTACAAATAATAGTTGTAAGGGAAAATCCCAATTTTACTTCAAAGATAGGTGGCCAGATCAAAAACAAAGATTATTCATTAATAGATATCGGAATTGCGTGCCAGAGCATGTGCCTGCAGGCAGAAGCTGAAGGACTGGGATCTTGCATGATAGGCTGGTTCGATGAAGACAGGGTAAAAAAACTGCTCAACATTCCGAAATCAAAACGAGTCGAGCTTATAATAACAATTGGTTATTCTCTTTCAACTCAGCGCGAGAAGAGAAGAAAACCGCCTGAAGAGACAATTTCATTTAACAGATATTAAAAAACTTACACAGAGGAAATCCGGAGAACCACAGAGTTATGCAGAGCTCAGGAAATTCATTTTTCTGTTCTCTGTGCACCTCTGTGACTTCTCTGTGCACCTCTGTGTCAATTCAGCTCTTGAAGAGCCTTTTTAATCCTTTTAATCGCCTCAACCAACAACTCATCGGATGTAGCATAAGATATCCTCATGCAGGCAGGCGCCCCAAAAGAATCTCCTCCTACAACAGCAACCTGAGCCTTGTCGAGAAGATATAACGCCAGATCATCGGAAGTAGTTATTTTAACCTGTCCATCCGCTTTCCCAAGATAATGACTAACATCAGGCATCACATAAAACGCTCCCTGCGGAACTCTTACCTTCAATCCTTTGATCTCCTTCAGCATTCCGCAGACAAGATCTCTTCTCCTCAGAAATGCTTTCTTCATTATCTTTTGTGATTCTCCATCACCTTTCAATGCAGCGAGAGTGGCTCTTTGAGCAATTGAACATACGCCTGATGTAAATTGTCCCTGCAGCTTATTGCAGGCTTTTGCAATCCAGAGAGGAGCTCCAATATACCCGATTCGCCAGCCAGTCATTGCATAACCTTTCGATACGCCATTAACTGTAATTACCCTGTCGTATATGAAACCGAAAGACGCCATGCTAACGTGTTCTCCCTCAAAAATTATATGCTCATATATCTCATCAGAAATAATAAATAATCCATCATGTCTTTCAATTACATGTGCAATTCCCTCCATTTCTTTACGTGAATAAACCATTCCTGTGGGGTTCGACGGCGAATTGAAGATAATAAGCCTTGTTTTTGATGTTATAACAGCTTCGATCTGTTCAGGTTTGACTTTGAAATCATTTTCGAGTTTTGCTTCGACGACAACAGGCTTTCCTCCGGCAAGAAGTATCTGATCGTAATAGCTTACCCAATATGGCGCCAGGATTATTACTTCCTCACCGGGGTTTACAATCGAAAGAATAACATTTATTATTGAGTGCTTGCCACCTGCAGATACAATAATCTGGTCGGGAGTATAATTAAGCCCGTTTTCTTTCCTGAATTTTGCAGAAATTGCTTCACGTACATCGTTATAACCTGGTACAGGCGGATATTTTGAATAATTATCATCTATCGCTTGTTTTGCCGCTTCCTTTATATAATCAGGAGTATTAAAATCAGGTTCCCCAAGGCTAAGGCTTATTACATCGAGCCCTTTTGCCTTCAGTTCCCTGCTTTTCTGAGCCATTGCAAGAGTGGCCGATACTGACATATTTTTAATGCGATCTGATAAATACTCCATACTAATTCTTTTTAATGATTATTTATCAAATGTAGGTTTTTTTTCTTTTTCTTAGCTTTGCATAAATATATGCCTATATGGAAAATATCTATGATATCCTTAAAATTTCTGTTCCTGCAATTCTTGTAATGTTCACGGCATGGATCTCAATAAGAAGCATGATTAAGAACGATCAGGATAAACGTAAACAGGAGCTTCTTCTGCAAAATTCGAAAACAATAACACCAATCAGATTACAGGCTTATGAAAGGATAATTCTTTTTCTTGAAAGGATTTCACTTGAATCACTTCTTGTAAGAGTTAGCACACCCGATATGACAGCCGTTCAGCTTCACTCTGCATTACTTACTACAATAAGGGCGGAGTTTGAGCATAATCTGTCACAACAGATTTATATGACTCCACAATCATGGGAAGTTGTGAGGAATGCACGCTCAAACACGATCAAGCTCATCAATACTGAGATGGAAAAAATGCCGCCAAATTCTCCGGGAATGGCATTTTCCAAAAGATTACTTGAAAGAATAATGGAGATTGAAAAGGAGCCGACGCGTGTTGCTATTGAATTTGTCAAGGCTGAAATAGCAAGAATCATGTAAGTTTACCGGATACAAATATTAAGAGCAGGTGATCATTATCACCTGCTCTTAATTGTATAATTTACAGTAACTCAACGCTACGTTTCACAAAAGTGCTAAGGTCTTCTCCCCTGAGCATATTATTTGAAAGAAGAGCAAGGTCGATAAGCTGTTTTACTTTCTTGTTTTCAGATCCAAAGCTCTCAAGGATATTCTTCCTTGAGTCCTCTATAGCATCAAGATCCTTGCGTTTCTTTTCAAGATCATCTTTTTCAAACTGGCTTACTTCCTCCGGCTTTTTCTTTTTGTGCTCATCCTCCATGAAAGATATTTCTTCTTTCAGATTTTTGCGTTCAGAGTTGTTTTCAGCCAGTCTGTCTGCCTCTTTAGCTTTAAGTTCCTCAGAGATCTTTAAAATGAGCGGGTGATTTGCATTCAGAACAACATTATAGCTGTCGGGGAGCTCACCATAAAAATTCATCCCCCCTCCCATTGCAGACATCTCCTTCATTCTCCTCATGAATTCAGACTGTGTGATTATTACAGGAGCATCATTCTCATCAAGGCTTTCAACAACGACATTGTACATATCTTTTGTTCTGACCTTTACATTGAAGACGCCCTTAAGATCATCCTGATCATCAGGTGAAAGCTTAGATTCACGTGTTTCCTCCTTCTGGATGAGCTTATCGATAACATCAGAGTCAACCCTTACAAACCGTGTGTCTTTCAGCTTTGTCTCAAGCTGGTTAATAAGATGTACATCAAGCTGTCCATCAAGATTAAGAACATCATATCCTCTGTTTTTTGCTTTCTCTATGTATGAGAACTGATCAGTTTTATTTGTAGTGTAAAGATAGATAAGTGTCTTATTCTTATCAGTCTGGTTTTCCTTTATAACCTTCTCATATTCCTCAAGAGTGAAATACTTTTCATCAGTATTCTTCAGAAGCGCAAATTTTACAGCTTTCTCATAAAATTTCTCTTCCGTCATCATTCCATACTCGATGAATAGCTTGAGGTTATCCCATTTTTTCTCGAACTCCTCACGGTTATTCTTGAAAATATCATTAAGTCTGTCGGCAACCTTCTTTGTTATATGCGCTGAAATCTTCTTTACATTCGAATCGCTCTGCAGATAACTTCTTGAGACATTAAGCGGAATATCCGGAGAATCGATCACACCATGAAGCAGTGTGAGAAATTCAGGTACAATACCCTCAACGGAATCAGTAACAAAAACCTGGTTTGAATAGAGTTGAATCTTATTTTTCTGAATTTCAATATTGCTTTTAATTTTTGGGAAATAGAGAATTCCTGTAAGTTTAAAAGGATAATCAACGTTAAGATGGATATTGAACAACGGTTCATCGCCGGCAGGGTAAAGCTCCCTGTAAAACTTTATGTAATCCTCCTCTTTAAGCTCTGATGGTTTTTGTGTCCAGGCTGGTTTTGTATTATTTATTATTTTGTCCTTATCAGTATCGACATATTTTCCGTCCTTCCACTCCTTCTCCTTTCCAAAAACTATCTCAACAGGCAGGAACTTGCAGTACTTTTTAAGAAGGTATTCAATTTTATCATCTTCAAGAAATTCTTTCGAATCCTTATCAACATGAAGTATAACATCTGTTCCAATCGTATCTTTCTGAGCCTCTTCAATTGTATATTCAGGGCTTCCGTCGCAAATCCACTTTACAGACTGTGCACCTTCCTTATATGATTTTGTTAATACCTCAACCTTTTCGGAAACCATAAACGCTGAATAAAATCCCAGTCCGAAATGACCGATTATGTTGTTAATCTGATCCTTATACTTATCGAGAAATTCATTGGCGCTTGAAAACGCAATCTGGTTCAGGTACTTATCAAGCTCCTCTTTTGTCATCCCGATGCCATTATCGGAAACTGTGATTGTTTTTTTCTTTTTATCCGCAGACACCCTTATCCTGAGTTCACCGATCTCCTGCCTGAACTCTCCCGCAGAAGCCAGCGCCTTAAGCTTCTGTGTGGCATCTACTGCATTTGAAATCAATTCCCTGAGGAATATTTCATGATCTGAATAAAGGAATTTTTTAATAATGGGAAAAATGTTCTCAGTTGTTACCCCGATTTTTCCGGTTTCCATATCGAAATAAGTTTATGTTTGACATCAGTTTCTTCTGCTATTTTCAAAATACGTGCCGACAGGAAAGAAACTGACAAATAGTCACGAGAAGTGACTTAAGCGACTAAAGTGACTAAAGTTATGAAGAATCATCCTGAGTGGATGTTTACAGGGTGTCACCCCCAACCCCCTGGAAGGAGGCTTTAATTATTGGATATGAGGAAGAAATTACCTGAAAAGGAAAATAATTATGGATTTAACAAATGTTCCATTTCCCCGTAGGGGATCAAGCATTGTAGGAATCAAACAAATGTTCCATTTCCCCGTAGGGGATCAAGCATTGTAGGAATCAAACAAATATTCCATTTCCCCGTAGGGGATCAAGCATTGTAGGAATCAAACAAATA
>DATALC010000052.1:0-10054 GCA_036261265.1 Bacteroidales bacterium | reverse complement strand
GAAGTTTTCAATTCCGGACTCTTTTTCTTTGCTTCATTTGGCTTCGCCGAGCTCGTAAATGTTGAGTGCTGTTCAACGTAAGAAGGTTTAAACTCATTTACTCGGTTCTTTTGGAGGAGCAAAAGAAATGAAGAATTAAGTCGGGAAACTTCTAATAATCAATGTAGTATACATTTGTGTATAAAGATGAGATTTTGGACACCAGGATGCAGAATGAATCAGTACAGGCAATATTGTCCCCTGGTGTCTCATTCTGATACACTAATTCATTAAAAGCATTTTCTAATGATCTGATATTATGCGACTTGTGTTATTGGTATAAGTCTTGTATCCCATAAACCGATACGAAAAATGTACTGATTTATGGATCGTCCGGTGACAAAAGAACACAAGAGAAAATTACTTATCAAACAGATCGGTGTTGTATCAATTTTAATAATAGTCCCTCTCCTGATTGTTCTTTTCCTGAAGAGTGTTTTTGTTCCTTCTGTAAGTATTTCACAGGTAGAGACAGGCTTTTCTGACAAAGGTGATATCCAGATCACGATTCAGGGTTCCGGTAATGTGATACCGGCATACGAGGAGATCATTACTTCGCCGTTCAGGAGTAACATCATGAAAATCATCAAAAAGCCGGGAGATAAGGTTTTTATGAAAGATACTCTTCTTATTCTGAATAATAAGCTTGCAGAAAATGATTTGAATATGCTTGCAAATGAGCTGGATCTCGAAAATATCAGGATTGAAAAGCTAAAGATTGAATTACAACAGCTAAAAGAGGATTTTGAATTCAGCAGAAAGATAAAAGAGATAAAAGTTGAAAATGCAAGACTGGAATATGAAGGTGAGGTTGCACTCAATAAGATGGGAGGCAGTCCTGCTTCTGATGTAAAAAAAGCAAAAACCGCATGGGAGATTGAACAACTCGAGAACAGCCAGGCTCAATATAACTTTAATAACCAGGTTAACTCAAAGAATAACGGTATTCGTGAGCTTGAAACTGAAATAAGCATTCAGAAGAATAAGATAATCAGGGCAAGGGACCTTGTTGATCAGGCTTACGTTAAAGCGCCGTTTCACGGAGATTTAAGCTGGGTGATTGATCAGCCCGGGGCGTCGGTGTCCGAAGGGCAGCAGATCGCACGTGTTGCGGATTTTTCAAGCTACAAGCTAAAAGGCACTATCAGCAATGCCTGGGCAGGAAGGATCGTATCAGGACAAGAAGTTGATATAAGAAACCAGGACAAAGATCTTACAGGGACAATTGAAAATATTATGCCCGCTATCACCCAGGGCATGATGGAATGCATTATACGTATCGATAAAGGAGATATCTCAAATCTGCGTCCGGCACAACAGCTCGAAATCAGGGTTATTATTTCAAAGAAGGATAAAGTCCTCAGACTTCCTAACGGGCCATATTACAAAGATCGTGGATATAAAGAAATGTATGTTGTGAGGGGAAGCTATGCTTACAGGACTAAGATTCTGTTTGGGGATTCAAATTTTGATTATGTCGAAATACTGGAAGGTCTTAAAGAAGGCGAAAAGGTGATTTTATCTGATATAGGTGAGAAGTATACAAGAGAGAAGATACGGGTTAAGAAGTAGGCCTCCTGCCGATTCGTTGCTGAGGATCAGCACTCTTTTAGCGGAGTTGGAGGTTAAAACAAAGGAGTAAGTATAAAAAACAAAAAGGAATATATCAATTTCAAATTTATTTCGAATACTATGATCAAACTTGAAAATATTAGTAAAGTATACAGGACTAAAGAGATAGAAACTCTGGCTCTGGACAATATTAACTTTGAAGTCAGGGAGGGCGAGTTTGTCTCAGTAATGGGCCCTTCCGGATGTGGAAAAAGCACATTGCTGAATATTATCGGTTTACTCGACGAACCTGATCAGGGCAAAATTACTCTCGACAAACAGAATATTCTAACCTACGAGGATAAGAAGACGGCCCGGATGAGAAACCAGCTCGTGGGTTTTATATTTCAAAGCTTCCATCTCATCAAAGAGCTTAATATTTATGATAATGTTGAACTGCCTCTTATCTATAGAAAAACTCCCGCAAGTGAGCGTAAAAAAAGAGTTTTGGAAGCTCTTGAAAAAGTCGGGCTGACAAACAGGATGCAACATTATCCGGGTCAGCTTTCAGGTGGCCAGTGCCAGCGTGCGGCAATTGCAAGAGCAGTGACAGGAGATCCGAAGATAATACTGGCCGATGAACCAACAGGTAATCTCGACAGTAAAATAGGTCGTGAAGTTGTGGATATACTTGCTGATCTTAATAAAAAGGGCACAACAATAGTGATGGTCACCCATGATGAAATGCTTGCAAAATCCACTCACAGGATTGTGAGATTGTTTGATGGCAGGCTTGTGGGATGATCAAGAGTAACATTCCAGGACAAATAAAAACAATAAACGACAAACGAATAAATATGTTAAAAAATTATTTTAAAATATTCCTGAAAGTCGCTTCGCAGAGTAAGCTTTTTACATTTCTGAGCTTATTCGGCATAAGCCTGACTATAATGTTCGTCATGATTTTCAGCATGACAATATCAAAAATTACGCGAGGATCGGGACCTGAGAAAGATCTGAATGAGATTATCTTTTGCCAGAGGGTCAAGACAGTAGAAACACACAAAGGAAAACGAAGTAGTGGTTATAGTACTGCCTCGCTTGGAAAGGTTTTCGCTGAGGATCTTCTCAAAAAAACGAAGAACGCTGATATAATATCGATGTACACCGGACCCAATCCATGGGAATTTATTTTTAACGGTAATTATCAGAAGAAGCTGCAGAATCAGACCGATGCTGAATATTGGAAGATCTTTAATTATAAGTTCCTGGAGGGAAAACCTTATACCGGGGAGGAAGTAATAAACGGCGCCAATCTGGCTGTCATTACAAAATCGCTTAAAGAGCTGCTTTTCGGTGATACAGAAAATGTTCTTGGCAAAACAATTAAATATACATCTATGAATCTGGTTGTTACAGGCGTTGTTGAGGATCCTCCAAAAACTGATCAGAACGCAATTGGTGATCTTTACTTTCCTTATACTATTTTGAAAGGCGATGACTTTGATGAATACATCGGGGGATATAAGGTTGCATTTAAAAGTTCCCAGAAAAAGTTTGAGCTCATAAGAAATGAAGTTCAGAACATAGCGTCTCGTATCGACGCAGCCGATACAACACGGGCAATTTTCCTTTCAGGACCATATTCACAAATTGAAAAAATGATGGTGGGATATGGAGATCCCGAAGATTACTCAAAGGGAACCAGCCTCTTTAAATATCTGATGATGGCTCTTGCCTTCATACTTCTTCCTGCTATAAATCTGATGTCATTAAATTTTGCACGCATTCACGAACGCGGAGAGGAAATTGCCATCAGGAAGTCATTTGGCGCTGACAACAAGGTTTTACGGGGACAATTTTTATTCGAAAATATTCTCATGACTCTTGCGGGCGGGTTAATAGGAATAATCCTTTCATATATAGTTGTCGCACTTCTCGGAAATTCTCTGACTCTGAGTGTTGACTTTATGAATAATGTTCCACTGTCTTTCTCATTCGATTATAAGGTATTTGCAGCTACCCTGATCGCCTGCCTGGTTTTCGGTTTACTCTCCGGGTTTCTTCCGGCAGTCAGGCTATCAAGAATGAAACCCGCTGCATATCTGAAGGGAGGTGAGCTATGATACGGTTGTTTTTTAAAACTCTGTGGAATAACAAACGACGGAATATCCTGGTTTTCATAGAACTGTTTATGGTATCCTTTGTTTTAGTTAATCTTACTCTTTATCTGGTAAATATGCTGACGATAATTCATATTAAGAACTGTTACGACACAAATAATGTAATCCTTGTGGATATATCCAAAAAGAACCCTGAATCTGATAAAATCTCCGAAGTCTCATTTCAGAATCTTAAAAAGGTATTTGCTTCGAACTCATTTGTTGAGTCTGTATCTATCTGTACTAATGCTGTTCCGTACAATTATAGCATAAGCACCACCGGGTTCAATCACGACAGTGTCGAGATAGGTATGGCCAATCGTGAAGTTGATATTGATTACGCAAAAGTAATGAAAGTCGTTCCACTTATCGGTAGGTGGTTCGATGAAACAGATCTGGGAAAAGCCGTTCATCCTGTTGTTATCACAAATGAAGTAAATGAAAAATATTTTAAGGGCAATGCAGTGGGTGAAAGAATATACGAAAAAAACAGGAGATCCGGCAAAGTAACAAATTATGAAGTTATTGGTGTTGTTGACAGATTTAAGCGAAACGACAGTGAAACACCATACGCGTCAGCATTTATATTGAAGGATTCAATAAAAGCAGGTTCAAGCTGGCAGACTTCTTTTCT
This sequence comes from Bacteroidales bacterium, assembly GCA_036261265.1. Taxonomy (GTDB): domain Bacteria; phylum Bacteroidota; class Bacteroidia; order Bacteroidales; family VadinHA17; genus LD21. The sequence continues at coordinate 5,668 of DATALC010000052.1, read as the reverse complement.
TATTCGTACAAAAGAAAGTAAAACAAGCGATATGCTGGCTATAGCTGAAAGTCAGGTTTATTCAACAATTAATCCTGAAAGCTGGACTATCGGTAGCCTGAACTCTCTCGAGAATATGCGTCAGCAGGTTAATGATGATAATTATCAGAGGAACTACCTGAATGTAATAATAGCATTGTTTGTTCTCATAAATATTTTTCTGGGCACCATCGGTATATTATGGTATAATACGAACCTGAGAATCCATGAGATAGGGATTAAACGCGCTTTGGGATCAACAGGTATGGAAATAAAGCGGCTCCTGATAAGTGAAAACCTGGTTATTGCAGGAGCAGGATTATTGATGGTCCTTATAATAATTCTTCAAATTCCCAGCCCTGTCATTAGAAGAGGCGTTCCTGAAGCAGGCGTAATGCTAAATTCAATAATAATAAGTGTCGTATCTATGATTGTACTCGTGTTTTTAAGCACCTGGATACCAGCAGCTATCGCATCAAAAATACGACCTGCAACTGCCCTCAAAACAGAATAAGTTTGTACTTTCGCAACGATGATAAAGTCGCACCGGATCTTGGTCTGTGATGATGATGATGCTGTCCGAAGCTCATTGGGATTCTTATTGAGTAAAACCGGCTATACTCCATTATTTGCTTCAAGGCCGGAGGATATAATAAGGTACGTTGAAGAATCTGACTTTGACCTGGTTTTGCTAGATATGAATTTCTCGTTATCCATAAACGGTGACGAAGGAATTGAACTTCTGAAAGGCATAAAAAAACTCAAACCCGTTCTCCCTGTAATACTTATTACTGCCTGGGGCTCAGTTGAACTTGCTGTCAGGGGAATGAAACTGGGCGCATCTGATTTTGTCACCAAACCATGGAATAATGTACAATTGCTTAAAATAATAGAAACATCGATCAGCTTGTCAGATAAAACAGCTCCGGTGGATGATCAGCAAATCAAATCACATAATTCCGGACTTCCGGCTGAATTTGCTTCTATTGTCGGAAATGATCCAAAACTTATTGAGGTTCTTGACATTATTAAGAGAGTTGCAACAACACATGCACCGGTTTTAATAACGGGTGAAAGCGGAACAGGTAAAGAGCTGATTGCATCTGCAATTCATCAATTAAGTACAAGGAAGAACAATCCGTTCATCAAAGTTAACCTGGGGGGAATTCCTGCAAGCTTGTTCGAATCAGAAATGTTTGGTTACCGGAAAGGCGCATTCACAGATGCCAAAAGCGACCACACCGGCCGGTTTGAAAAAGCAAACAAAGGCACTATTTTCCTTGACGAGATTGGTGATCTTAATTTTACTTCACAGGTAAAACTGCTGAGAGTACTTCAGGATCAGACTTTTGAACGATTGGGCGACCCCAACAGCTTAACTGTTGATGTGAGAATCCTGTCTGCCACAAATCATAATCTTTACTCCCAGGTAAAAAAGGGATCATTCAGGGAAGATCTGCTGTACCGTATTAATCTTATTCAGATCGAAATGCCTCCGCTGCGTCAAAGGATAGGCGACATACCCATACTGGCGGATTATTTTATAAATACTGCAGTAAAGACTTATTCGTTACCCGCAAAAGCACTTTCTAAGCAAGCCGTTGAATGGCTATGCAATCAGGCATGGCCCGGAAATGTAAGAGAGCTTAAAAACATAATTGAGAGAACTCTGCTGCTTACAAAAGGCGACAATATTAAGCCTGAAGATTTTATCACTGCCCGGGTTCCCGGTACAAGTCCTGAGAACTCGTCCCATACGCTGGATGAAATGGAGAAACAAATGATCATCAGCACAATTGAAGAATGCAGGGGTAATCTGTCAAAGACAGCCGAAAAGCTTGGTATAGGCCGGGCTACGTTATACAGGAAAATGGAAAAGCACGGAATACAAACTGAAAAGAATGAGTAAAAGATGGACACTGGTCTGGCTGACAGTCGTATTCTCTCTGTTTCTTGTACTGGCAATATTCGCATTTCATAAAGATAATCCGATCCTTCTTATCTCATCCGAATTTGTAATACCTGTTTTATATGGAATTACAATATGGATGATGATCAGATCACTTAAGCCAATCTCAAGCATCGGAAGAAGCCTTAATCTGCTTAAGGAGGGGGAATTTAACATTACTCTTGTTAAAACCGGAAACAGTGACGTAGATAATATTATTGAAGTATATAATTCGATGATAAATCGTCTGCGTGAGGAAAGACTTTCGGTAAGGGAAAAGAATCATTTTCTCGATTTGCTGATTGAATCATCCCCTCTCGGAATCGTAATGATGGATCTGGATGACAAGATCATTGAAATCAATAAAGCCGCTGCCAGATCACTTGGCATCAATGGGGATTGCTATAAGGGAAAGGCTCTTACAGAACTAAACAGCAATCTCTCGAATGAATTAGCAAAAATCTCTTTTGAGGAAAAACAACTTGTTATTCTCGCTGACGGACAAAAATTTCTGTGCCGGAAATTGTTTTTCATGGATCATGGATTTAAACATCCATTTTATATAATTGAAGAGTTTACAGAGGAAATAAAAAAAGCAGAGAAAGAAGCTTATGGCAAACTTATCAGGATGATGGCACATGAAGTAAATAATACAGTGGGAGCGGTAAACTCAATTATGACAAGCATCCAGTCAAATCCTGAGACATTTGTAAATTCCGACCTTGATGATTCAATCAGGATGCTTGGAGTTGCCATTCAGCGCAATTACCAGATGAACAGATTTATGCAAAATTTTTCAAATGTTGTAAAGCTGCCGGCGCCAGATAAGGAAAAAATGGATCTTAATGAATCGCTTTCGCTTGTCATTGAATCATACAATGCCGAACTGAAAGAAAAGAATATTTACGTAGAAATGGATCTGGATATTACAATACCTTTAATAAATGCTGACAGGAGCCAGATGGAGCAGGTTTTTCTGAACATTATTAAGAATGCAAAGGAAGCAGTTCCGGTTAACGGGCATTTGAAAATTATAACTCAGAAAAATCCTGTGGCTGTAATATTCCGGGATGACGGACCAGGGTTATCCAGGGAAGTGTCAGAAAAATTATTTACTCCTTTCTTTTCTACAAAACCGGGAGGACAGGGGATTGGGTTGACCCTTGGTCAGGAGATATTAACAAATCACGGTTTTTCTTTCAGCTTCCGAAATACTGAAACAATCGGCGCTGAATTCAAAATAATTTGTCAAAACAATAAGTGAAACTCAAACTATCTATCTCAGTTTAGTCAATGTTCGTACGGATCTTTACCATTCCATTTCCCTCCGTTGGCAAGCACTGTATACCAGACATCATGTGCAAGTGTCTCGAATATTGTAAATTCGTTAAATGAAATTATTTCACGATCATCCACATACTGCCGTTCTTTTGGCAGGTCGTTTATCCGGGGAATGACGGGAATATTTGTTCCCCTTCCCATTACACCCGGCCCAAAGACAGTGATACCGGGTTTTGATCCAAGACCAAGATTTTCAGTATATGCGCTTTCCCTGTCATGCGGATTATGCACCTGGTCAAATCCGAGCTGTGTAACATAACTGATTCCAACCGGGTTCAGCCCCATTTTATAATCGAGCAGTTCTGAAGCAGCATTGATATACCTTTGTTCCCCTGTCAGGCTCCACATCAGCATTGAAGCTGTTGCATAATGATTTTGCCTCACATTGTGTCCCCACCCTCCTCTTTCCGGATTATTTCCCACAGGAAAAGCATGCTTTTGCAGCTCTGCTATATTGACTTCAGCGGCATCCTTTATTGCAGTTTTGAAAAATGAAACGATTTCAGGATCTGTCGGAACATCTTTCGCGACTATATATGAAAAGATATATGCGGGATTGTCGAAATTCCTGTCGTTAAGTGAATATCCTACAGTTCCAAAAAGATTATTCTTCAGGCCGGCGGCTATCGTGTATAACTCTTTTACTTTTTGGTGATCCTGTTCATTGCCGGTCAACAGGTATTTCTGAATATAATAATACAGTTTTTCCGCATCGGCCATTGCAGATGAACTATAAGAAAACGCTTTATCTGCTCTCACCTGGAGTTCGTTTGACTTCTCAGGGTTGTAAGGTTTAATAAGTCTTGCAAGATGGAGGAACAGTCCGGCCGCAGGGCATGTTGCCCTGTTATCTGTCTTTACGGTTCCGTATTTCTTGTTGTCGCGATCCAGGGGAGCTGCATAAGGTTCGGGGTATCCTTTTGTTTCTGTCCCGAAATGTATGCTGCCATCCTCATTCTGAAGGTATTCCCAGATGAGTGTTCCCCAGGAGGCCTCATCAATAATGTCAGGGATATTATTTCTTTTGTTCACTATATTGTATTCTGAATCAAAATCCCCGGGTATGTCGAACTGCCCGTCAAAGAACATTTTCGGGAAAGCCTCATAAGCCATCAGGTTAATCATTGGGTTTGAGATATGGTAAGCTCTCCTGTCGGCATCCCCTGCATCGTGATATCCTCCATAGCACCTGAATTCAGGTTCCTTGCCCTGCACAATGATATTGGCTTCGCCAATGGGCCCGTCGACATCATATACGATAGTATGACATGCATGTTTGCGAATATCAGGACTGTCGATCGGGCATCCGCATCGTTGGTAATATTGCCCTCGAAATGTTATATATGCTGTTCTTTTAATGTATTCACCCCCCACTCCAAAAGGCCAGGAGCAGCCATATCCTTTGACTGCAATTTTATAAGGACCGCCTTCAGGTACTTTCGATAAATCTATACGGTAAACGAATCCGCCTGCTGTGCTGTCAATACCTCTTTCCTCGAGCTTGCCCCTGGTGATTGTTTTTCCTGTGTTCTGGTTGAAAACCTCAAAGGCAGGAAGAGCGCCCTCTATTTTCCTGCTGCCTCCGGTTCCAAGCCATATTGTGAAATTGGCATATCGCACAGTTGAAAGAGCGCTGTAGGCAGCCTGGTTTGTCTTGATCGCTTCACAGAAAATAGTGCGTGAGTCGAATTTGAATTCCCTTTTGCCATAAGGAGTTTTAAGCTCGTATTTCCTGCCATTGACCAGGTCATCTGTCTGAATGTAGATGTGATGATCGCACTTATTCGCCTTAGTAGAATAACGGTAAATCGCTCTGCAGGGTTTTCCATTGATTGTCCAGTCAGAAGTATTGCTGATATCGACTTCCGGCAAATTGAGAGTATCGCTCGTAAAAAATACAACAAGAACGTCTTTTGCAGCGGACCTGATTTCCTGCAGGGTTAATTTTGCCTGGGTATTGAGAGATAAGAGCATCATTGAAATGACAGCCGCTGACCTTATGTTTCTTTTCATTTATATACTAATTAAATCTGTTTGAAATATAAACATAATCAATCAAACAGATTAAATAAACCCGGGGTTATTATTTGTTACTGCAAATCAATTACGGATCCCGGTGTTGACAGCAGTGCTGGTTCCCCTGTCGGGTTTGTTCCCTACTGTGTCATCTCCGGTGCGATTTTTGAGAAGCGGCTCCTGTGTTTGCCAGGTTTACTCCATTCGATGCCGGGTTTTCCCCTGTGTCTGTCAGATTTCAGATGATGTCTGTAAGGCTATCTCCCCTGTATGTAATGTAACATCCTGTTTCTGTCAGATTAAGTTATATGGCTGTTATAGCATGATCCCGGGGATGATATCATT
>DATALC010000049.1:0-222321 GCA_036261265.1 Bacteroidales bacterium | reverse complement strand
TCTACCGATAAATTGTCCCTGACGGGACAATCATTTAATCTACAACGACAGGATTTAATGTTTAAATGCATAATGTTTATACCCTTGAAAATCAAGGTAAATCCACTCAGAACTAAATATTGTTGTAATCCCGTTAGGGATGAATTATCGGTAGAAAGTCAGACACACAATCACAATAAGTTCCGTAGGAACGTATTATCCCAACCAGCCTTTTAAACGCAGAGTACGTAGATAAAATCTTCTATCTGCGTTCTCAGCGTCTTTATCTCAGCGTTCCCTGCGTTTGAATTAAACCAGCTTTTTTTAAACGCAGAGGTCGCGGAGTTGAAATCCACGCAGAGGTCGCAGAAGGTCACTAATTCATCCCTGACGGGATTTAAAAAATAAACGAGGCGTCATTTCTACCGATAAATTGTCCCTGGCGGAACAATAATTTAATCTAAAGCGACAGGACTTAATGTTTAAATGCATAATATTTATACCCTTGAAAATCAAGGTAAATCCACTCAGAACTAAATATTGTTGTAATCCCGTTAGGGATTAATTATCGGTAGAAAGTCAGACACATAATGACAATAAGTTCCGTAGGAACGTATTAATTTCCAACCAGCCTTTTTAAACGCAGAGCGTGCAGATAAAATCTTTTATCTGCGTTCTCAGCGTCTTTAACTCAGCGTTCCCTGCGTCTAAAAGATCTGATGAACCCTTGTGTATCTGTCATAAAATTCTTACACTTTTTGTTTTGTGAATTAAAAAAATTCGTAATATTGTCAGACCAAACGGTCGGTTTATGAACGATACACGCGAACATATTCTGAAAACATCTCTTCTCCTTTTTCTGCAGAAAAGCTACAGGGATGTAACAATGAACGAGATCGTTGAGAAAACCAGTCTTTCAAAAGGAGCGTTCTATCACTACTTCAGAAGCAAGGAGGAACTTTTCAAAGAAATCGCCTCAGCATTTTTTGAGAAGGGAGCTGTTGATTATTCATCCTTCAGCAAAGTCTCACTTCACACTTTTTATAACCAGTATGCTGATTTTCTTAATAATTCTATGCTGTCGCTGAGCAGCATGGTTGAGGATGCCGGTTTCAGATCTTTTAACTTTAATTATTTTGTGATCCTTTTTGAAGCCGCAAACCGTTTCCCTGAATTTCTCAAAATGGAACTTGATCTGTACAAGAAAGATATTAAAGCATGGACTAAAATTATTTCTATAGCGCGTAAAAAAGGGGAAATAAGCAGTGAATCTACCGATGAGGATATTGCCGGCCTTTTCCTTTACTGCAACGATGGTGTTTTTCTTCGTTATGTGAACAGCGATAAACCCGAAACATTCCGGATCTTACTTTTGAATGCTTATGATACAATTTATGGAAATCTTAAGGTTTGATTTTTTTTTCAATATAACAGACCGAATGTTCGGTATGTAGTAAATATTCAGGATATTATGATAACTTCAACAGATGACGTAATTATTACTGAGAAGCTTACAAAGAAATACAGGGATGTGACTGCTGTCTCAGAACTTTCAATAAATGTTCGTAAAGGTGAAATATACGGTTTTCTCGGTCTCAACGGAGCCGGAAAAACTACAACAATCCGCCTGCTTCTTGGAATGATCAGGCCAACAGATGGGAAAGCCTATATCAACGGGAGGGAAGTACATCCTGAGAACACTGATATATGGAAGGAGACAGGTTATCTTGTTGAAATTCCTTATTCGTACCCGGATCTTACTGTAAAGGAAAACCTTGAGATCATCCGGAGACTCCGGTTAATTGACGATCGTAATTATGTTGGTTTAATAATGGATAACCTTAAGCTTACGCAATATGCAAACAGGAAAGCCAGGAATCTCTCTCTTGGCAATGCACAGCGTCTTGGTCTTGCAAAAGCACTGATTCACAATCCTTCGATCCTTATCCTTGATGAGCCATCTAACGGACTTGATCCTTCAGGAATTTTTGAGATAAGGGAACTGCTCAGTAACCTTGCCCGAAACATGGGTGTAACAATTTTTATATCGAGCCACATATTGAGTGAAATATCAAGGTTTGCTACACGTATTGGAATCATACACAACGGAAAGCTGATACAGGAAATGAACACGTCTCAAATGGAACAGCTTTTTAAGAAACGGTTGAAGATAAATACTATTAATAATGATCTTGCAAGGTCGATCCTTCTCGGGTCCGGTATTAGAGTAACCGATACTCCTGATGGCATGATTGAAGCCAGTGATGAATCAGTAATAAACGCACCGGATACAGTTGCAACTCTGCTTGTTAATAACCAGGCTCCTCCGACGCTTCTGAATGTAGTTGAAGAAGACCTTGAATCATATTTTTTAAGAATAATAGCAGAAAAAAGATAAGTTATGAATAAAGTATTTGCTGCAATATGGGCAGAGTACATGAAGATCCGCCGTTCAAAAATTTTCTTTATTACTCTTACTGTCTTTTCTTTCATTCCAATGATGGTTGGATTGATGATGTTTGTGTCAAAAAATCCTGAGATTGCTTCAAAACTTGGGATCATCGGAACAAAATCAAAAATGTTCAGCGAGAACGACTGGAAAGGCTATTTTGAACTTTTGAACCAGGTAATTGCATCGATCGGGTTACTTGGTTTTGGGTTTGTAACATCATGGGTATTCGGGCGTGAGCATACTGACAGAACAATGAAAGACATCCTTGCGCTGCCGCTAGACCGTAATTTTATTGTTCTTGCGAAGTTCGTTATCACTTTTTTCTGGTGCATCATACTTACTGCAGTAACATATTCTGTCGGGCTTTTAATAGGTCAGGTGGTTTCAATTCCCGGCTGGTCAGCTTCCCTGTTTACTGGTTTTTCGAAAACATTTTTCATTTCTGGCATTCTTACATTTTTTCTCTGTTCTCCGGTTGCATATCTTGCCGGGTACAGCAGGGGGATAATTGCACCGCTCGGCTTTGTACTGCTTACAATGATATTCGCCCAGTTTGCCGGCCTGCTTGGCCTCGGTCCATATTTTCCCTGGGCGATACCGGGATTATATTCTGTAAACAAAGATGATCCGGGGTTCATTCTCCGGCTTTCAAGCTATATAATCCTCACAATAACCTTCATAGCAGGTTATTGGGCCACAATATACTGGTGGAAGAATGCGGATCATCATTGAGTTGAAGCTCACTGAGCGGAGTCGAAGTGAGCAAAACCAGCCTTTTTAAGCGCAGAGCGTGCAGATTAAATCTTTTATCTGCGTTCTCAGCGTCTTTATCTCAGCGTTCCCTGCGTTTGAATTAAACCAGCTCTTTTTAAACGCAGAGGTCGCGGAGTTGAAATCCACGCAGAGATCGCAGTAACTTGTACAAGCGAAATACTTTTATCTTTTTCCTTTTGTCTTTTATCTTCTATTTCCGCGCTCACTTCGACTCCGCTCAGTGAGCTTCGATAGACGGGTGTGCTCAATTCGGCTCCGCTCAGTGAGCATATTTATCATATTAACCCGCTTCTCTTCAGGAAAGCCTTCATCTCCGGATCCCTGCCGCGAAATCTGCGGTAAAGCTCCTGTGGTTTCTCTGATCCGCCCTTTTCAAGTATATTCTTTCTGAATGAATCTGCAGTCTCTTTGTTGAAAATGCCTCTTTCCTTAAAGAGTTCGAAGGCATCGGCATCGAGCACCTCCGCCCACTTATAGCCATAATAGCCCGCAGCATATCCACCGCTGAAGATATGCGTGAACTGAGCGCTCATATTTACCCCTTCAACAGGTTGAAACAACTCTGTCTTAGACATTGCCTGCTGCTCGAATGTAACAATATCCTCATTTGTTGATTCTGTTTGTGTATGCCATGCCATATCCAGGAAACCAAAGCTTAGCTGCCTGTAACAGGCATATCCTTCATTGAATGTCGATGATTCTTTCAGCCTGTTGATTATTGATTCTGGAATTTTTTCACCTGTGAGATAGTGAACGGCCCACGTATCGAGCCATTCTTTTTCATAAGCGAAATTCTCCATGAACTGGGATGGAAGCTCTACAAAATCTCTCGCAACGCTTGTTCCCGAAAGGCTTTCATAAGTGCATTTTGTCAGCATACCATGCAATGAATGACCGAATTCGTGAAGGAATGTTGTCACTTCATTGAATGTGAGCAATGAGGGTAACGTTTTTGTCGGTCGCGTGAAGTTGGCAACAATCGAGATCAGCGGCCTGATTTCCTTTCCATTAAGCTTCCTCTGATCACGATAGCTCGTCATCCATGCTCCGCCGTTTTTACCCTTACGCGGATGATAATCAGTATAGAAAACAGCGAGGAAGGTATTATCACTGTCATAAACTTCAAAAGCTCTGACTTCAGGATGATAAACAGGTATAACATCATTTCTTAAAAACCTTATCCCGTATAGCTTTGTTGCAAGATCAAAGATTGCGCTCTCAACCTTTTCAAGGGGGAAGAAAGGTTTTAAGAGCTCGTCATCGATATCGAAAAGCTTCTTTTTAAGCTTTTCGGAATAAAATGCCCAGTCCCATCTTTGCAGAATATCATTATTCCCGGCTTCACCGGCAAAAGATCCAAGTGCATTAAAATCGCGATGTGCTGCAAGGCCGGATGCATTATAAAGCTCATCAAGAAAGCTGTTTACTTTCTCCGGTGTGTCGGCCATACGGTCACCGAGGATCATTGCTGCATAATTTCTGAAGCCAAGCATTTTTGCAAGCTCCAGCCTTAATGATGCTATTTTCTTTACATTTTCACTGTTGTCGAAGTTATTTCCTCTGAAAGCTCTAGACGAATATGCCCTGAACATCTTCTCCCTTAATTCCCTTTTTTCGGAATACTGCATGAACGGAATATAACTTGGATAATGGAGTGTGAAGATCCAGCCTTCCTTATCACGGCTTGTTGCATCAGCTTTTGCTGCTTCCTTTAAACCTTCAGGCAAACCTGCCAGATCTGATTCATCAGTAAGATGGAGCTCCCAGGCGTTTGTTTCATTCAGAACGTTCTCTTCAAATCTGAGCGAAAGTTTAGAAAGCTCTTCGGATATCTCCCTGAATCTTGCTCTCTGTTCACTCTTTAATCCTGCTCCCCCGAGCATGAAGCCACGATATTTCCTTTCAAGGAGGATTTGTTGTTCAGTTGTAAGGTTTAGTTCTTCGCGCTTTTCATACAGTCGTAATACCCGTTCAAAGAGTTTTTCATTCAGAGTAATATCATTCGAAAAACGTGCAAGGAGAGGGGAGATGTCGCTTGCTGCTTCCTGAAGGGCTTTATTTGTTTCAGCGCTGTTAAGATTGAACAATACTGCCGTGATCCTGCCAAGCAGGTAACCTGCATTATCAAGAGCCGCAATTGTATTTTCGAATGTTGGCTCATCAGGGTTCACAGTTAATGCATCTATTTCCCTTCCTGCCGACTCGATAGCCTCCTCAACAGCAGGCTTAAAATGAGCTGTCTCTATTTCAGTGAATGGTGGAGTTTCGAAAGGTGTGTTCCACTCCTGTAAAAGCGGATTTATCATAAGCATTGAATTTTAATCTTCGTCTTCTTCTTCACTTCCTGAATATCTTGATGGATAAGGTGTATTCCCTTTGGCTGCATACCAGATGATCCTGTTAAGAAGATCGTCATTCCCTGAATCGACTCCCTCAAATTCAGGAAGCATGCTCTTCCGGGCATAGTGCAATGCTTTTCCGGAAAGTGACGACAGGGGAGGATTCAGTTCATCAAGTGGAATGTCAGGTTTAATTGCATTGTAAGGAGTAGGATCAGCTTCAGAGGTGAAACATTCAGTCATCGTATTTGCTATTGCATCCTGGACATTCATTGGAGGAAGCCCAAGTATCTGTTCAATTGTCCTCACCATCGAAGGCTGGGTATAATATGTATGATTGACATTACCCTGCCTTGAATAAGGACTAATGACAAGCGCAACTGTCCTGTAGGCCGACACGTGATCCCAGCCGCTCTGGGAGTCGTCCTCAACAATAAAGATCACAGTATTTTCCCAGAACCTGCTTTTTGAAAATGCTTCAACTATCTTACCAAGAGCATAGTCATTGTCAGCAACAAAAGCCCTTGGAGTAGGAAACCCGGGACGTGTGCCGTTTGTATGGTCATTCGGAAGTGCAACAACCATGAGTTCAGGTAGCTGATCACCTTCAAGGGACTCGTATTTTTTCAATTGATTTATAAGAATGTCGGCTCTCATTATATCCGGGAACTTATGATTGCCGAATGAAGGATATTCCGGATCGAGGATGTCTCTGACAGGATCGATTGTAGTCTTATTAGTGTAATCAGTCTTTTTCCCTTCAATAAAATTCCTGTAAACATCCGACCATGTCAGATTATTATCCATAACGGGAGAAGAGGCTTCGCCATAGATCCGTACAGAACGCCCTTTTTTCATTGCATTATCCCAGAGAAAGCCGGTTGGAGAATAGACAAGGGCATCTTCCTGTACATGCGGATAGCTTCTGAACCACGCCCTGACATTTTTTTCAATGTAATCAGTAACTATTGAAGCGTCAGTCCATTGGTGTCCTTCTGCCGAGCATTTTCCTGAAACATGAAAATTATCGAGAAGAATGAAATCTTCAGCAAGCTTATGAGTATTCGGAGTTACATCTTTGCCGAAAATGCATAATCCCGGATCGCCATTCCCTTTTGTCATATCGCCCAGTATCTGGTCATAAGTTCTGTTCTCCTTTATTATATAAACAACATGTTTGAAGACAGATGGTTCTCCGGTTCTTTCCGGGACGGGTACCGGGGAAATTCCCGTTCTTGCTTCCTGCATCGAAAGAGAAGCTCTGGATAAATCATTAATTGCTGCAACAGTGTCAGTATATCTCTTCAGGTCTTTTCTTCCGGGTGTTTTGATAGCTGAAACTGAAGCGAGCATGTGGTGTGAATTATACACTTTGTTTTGAGTATTCCTGTCATTGAGTGCCAGCCTTACACCTTCAGCCTCAAGATTGCACACATATAAATATCCTTTATTCAAAACACTTATAGCAGACGGATATGCTCCAACCGGTATAAATCCTTTGATGTTGCTGTTTTTTCTGCAGAATGCACTGGATGATGTTTTACCAAGCCTGATAACTGCAACTGAATTATCCATTCCGTTCGCGACATAAAGAGTCTTGTTGTCGGATGATAGTGCGAGAGCATCGGGTGAATCGCCAAAAAAAGGATTGATCTCAGGCTGCATCCTTACATTGATTGTTTCCGCAACTTCATCCAGGTCGGTTCTTATAACAGAAACGTTATCGCTGTTTGAATTCGTTATGTATACGAAATTGCCTTTTGCGTCAGAAATAATTTCGTTCGGATGCAGGCCGACAAGTATTTCTTTGAGGATTTTGCCGGTTGAGGGATCGATCACGGCTACGCTTCCTTCTCTGGTAGCCCCTCCGGCATTTTTATTATCGACTCTTGCAAGTCCCCAGGGAATTCCTGCTACGTCAGTATCTCCATTTTCAGGGATCCTTCCTGCCCAGTTTGTAACATAAAGCTTACCGGCAGCCATTGTAATGCCGTAGGGAGCAACGCCAGGGTCTGCAGTCCACAATATATCGCCTGTCTCAATATCCTGCTTTACAACTTTGTTATTGCCGTTGAGCACAAGGTACAGCACATCGCGTGAGCCTTCATTGTTTATTACTACTTCATTCGGAAGAGCTGTTTTCGATCCCTGCGTTGCAGTATATTCGAATCTCTTGCCGAATTTCGCCTCACTACCATCCCATGTGGCTGACAGGACAAATGATTTTCTGTCTGATGCTGCGCTCCACCATATCTCATTTTTCCCGTTGCGTACTTTCCATGTAATACCAGAGTATGTGTTCATCAAACCCTGTAATGCCGGATCTGCACTTAGCTTTAATATAAATTTGATTGAATTATCGGCTGTATTTATAAATACTATGCTGTATCTTTCTTCAACGGCAAGCAGTGTCCTATCAGGTGAAAGTGTTGCATCGAGGGCATGGTTTTCGAGTCCTTCGTTACCAAAGTATATCTGTGTGCCTGCAGGCTTAATCACCCTGTTATAAGGCAGCTGGATCTGTCCGAAGCTAAGTGATGAGATTAAGATAAATGTCAGTAAGGAAATCTGTTTTTTCATTGGTTGTGGATTATTGTAAGTAACCTGTTAAATGAAGATTTGTTTTTCATTCAAAAAAAAAGCTGACCCGGAAGTCAGCTTTGAATGTTTTTTTCAGAAAGGAAGATCATCCAACTCTGTAATATCCTGGGCAGCCTCATCGAATTGCCTGGGGGGGGCTGTATTATCAGCGCCTGCGGAGGGTTGAAGTCTTTCGAGCTTCCAGGCATCGAGGTTTGTGAAATAGTTTATTTTGCCATCGCGTTCCCATTTATTCCCTTTGATATTGAAAGTGACCTTCACCTCTTCGTTCATATAAGATTCATTTATAAGATCACATCTGTCCTGGAGAAGCTGGAACTTGATATAGTCAACAAAAACAGTTGATCCCCCGGTCTCTTTCCTTTCAATGACAAATTCCCGTTTTTTGAATTTATCACTTACCTGGTTAACCGGTAAGATGTCGATTACTTTTCCTGAAATTTCGAATGCCATTTTATTCTTCTTCGTGAACTATTATTTTTTCAATTTGGTCGCCCTGCCTGATCTTATCTATTACATCAAGGCCTTCGACAACTTTCCCGAAACAGGTGTGTTGCCTGTCGAGGTGTTTAGTATTTGTCCGGTTGTGACAGATAAAGAACTGCGAACCGCCAGTGTTTCTGCCTGCGTGAGCCATTGAAAGTACGCCCTTATCATGATACTGGTTTCCACCGTTGAGTTCACAATCGATTGTGTAACCAGGGCCTCCTGTACCAACTCTGGGGTCGCTCATATCTTTTGAATATGGATCTCCGCCCTGTATAACAAAATTCGGGATCACACGATGAAATGAAAGTCCGTCGTAGAAACCTTTTTTTGCAAGGCTTATGAAGTTATCGACTGTTTTAGGGGCGTCCTTTTCGTAAAAGGAAACCTTCATGTTACCTTTTGAAGTTTGTATTTCAGCAGTTTTCATGCTTTATTTTACTATTTCGAGAAGTTCTACTTCGAAAATGAGTGTGGAGAAAGGTTTGATAACATCACCTGCTCCGGCTGCTCCATAAGCAAGATCCTGTGGAATATACAGTTTGAATTTTGATCCTGCAGGCATAAGCTGAAGAGCTTCGGTCCATCCGGGAATAACGCCAATGATAGGGAATTCTGCAGGCTGTCCTCTTTTAATTGAAGAGTCAAATTCGGTGCCGTCGATAAGTGTACCTACATAATGAACTTTAACAGTACTTTCGGTAGTTGGTTTGGGGCCGTTTCCCATTTTAATTACTTCATACTGTAAACCGCTTGGTGTTGTTATAACGCCGGGTTTTTCCTTGTTTTTTGCAAGAAACGCTTCGTTTTCAGCAATATGTTCCTTGTATAGTTCTTTGTCAAGAATTGCTTTTTGTTCAGCTTTCAATGCCTCACGTTCATTTATGAATGACATTATAAAATTACGTGCATCCATATCCTGCATAAGGGGTTCGCCTTTTTCACCATCGCGCATTGCTTTTGCCACAACCATAGGATCGAGCATAAGACTGTCCTGAACGAGAGCATTATAATTAACTATGCCGAATGCATAGGATAATGAATCTTCCCTTGTTTTAAGCTTAACGCTCTTCATATTATTGTTGCAAGAGCCAAGAACAAAGATTGTTACGATTGTGAGTGCAATCAGACCACTGTTTTTCATACCTGAGTTTTTTAGATTTTTTAAAATTTCCGCTAAGATAATACTTTACATAAGGAAAAAAGGTCATATTTTGAGAAATTTCACATTTTTATCGCCCTGATCATCTGTCGTTTCCCCGGGGGGCCCGGTAATAATTCAACTGTGAAACCACAGGCTCTCAGATTCCTTTTCACCTGACCTTTTGCAGAATATGTTACAAAAACTCCTCCTGTTTTTGTGGCTCCGGAAATTTTATTAAAAACATCCGTTGTCCACATCTCAGGCTGTTTGTCAGGTCCGAATGCATCAAAATAAATGAGGTCAAAAGAACCTTCCAGGTTCATATCGGTCAAATCATCCCTGACTTTTTTAAGGATAAAATTATTACTGATTTTTATATCTGTATCCCATTCTGCTTTGTGAATGAGGCTGAATATCCTTCTGCTTTTATCTCCGGCGATATCAATGAAGTTAAGCTTCCCTGTTGTACTATCAGGAAGCGGGAATTTCTCGATTGTTGTATAATGCACAAACTTTTCCTGATTTTCAATTTCAAGATTTGTAAGTAAAGCATTCAGGCCTGTTCCGAAACCTATTTCGAGAATGTTGACCTCTTTGATATGTAATTGATTGAGACCTTGATTAATGAATATATGAGTGGATTCCTGAACTGCCCCGTGAACTGAGTGGAAATGTTCATTAAGTTCCGGAACATATATTGTATGGGAACCATCTGATGTTATGATTAGGTGATAATTCATTATTTTTTCCAAAAATTATACAATATATTTGTCATATTGTTACCAATTGAACCTTAATCACGTAATAATTTTCAAACATGAAGACACAATCTAGAAGGGATTTCCTGAAGCTTACGGCCGCAGGAACACTTGGAGCTATCGTTCTGTCCCGCTGTGCACCGGCAAATTCAAACATTGCACTGCAACTTTACACTATCCGCGATTTCATGAACACAAAAGAAGATGTTCTTGCATCTTTGAAGAAGCTGTCGGAGATCGGATACAAAAATCTTGAACTTGCAGGATATGCAAACGGCATGTTCTATGGCTATGAACCAAAGGAATTCAAAAAAATTGTAAATGACCTTGGGATGCAGGTGTTGAGCAGCCATACAAGTGTCGAAAGCGCATCACAGGTTGGCGACGCAAAGAAAGTCGGTGACGACCACGCAGCTATTGGTGCAAAATATGCTATTCAGCCCTGGGTGAACCCGCCCGACAGAACTATTGATTTCTTCCAGAAAATGGTCGAGCAGATGAACGAAGCCGGAAGAACAATGAAGGAAGTCGGTATCAAATTCGGATATCACAACCATAATTTCGAATTTGCAAATATGGACGGCAAGATTCCGTATTTCGATATTATCATGCCTGGTACCGACAAGGATCTTGTTACAATGGAGCTTGATTTGTTCTGGACGACCAAAGCAGGCCAGGATCCGGTTGAAATATTCAAGAAATACCCCGGAAGATTTGAGTTGCTGCATTGCAAGGACATGTATACAAAACAGGATCCTTTCTTTGATACTGTTGGTGTAAATGACTTTGCTCCTGTTGGCGCAGGCGTACTCGATTTCAATAGAATTTTTGAAGCAAAAAAGACAGCAGGTGCAAAATGGTTTGTTGTTGAACAGGATCTGTCGCGCGATGGAAAACCATTTGATGATGTCAAAACAAGTATAGATAACCTCAGTAAGATGGTTTAAAAAATCGTTTATTATATATACCCCTTCTCTTAACGGAGAAGGGGTTTTTTAGTTTAATAAAAGCTTAGGGAAAGTGAATAATATATATATATTTGCATAGTATATAAATGAATTATATTGTGCATTTATACATGTAACATATATATTATGAGAGATATAGAACTTTATATTTTTAATGTACTAGGTGTAACTATCCGGATTAATCCAATCCACGACAACTATTCCGATAAATTGCCTGCATACATCATAGAAATATACAGACTCTACACTACCAGGATATTTGAACATGAATTAGTTCTTGCAGAAAGGAGACTAAGTGAAAACTTTAGTATAATGCAAACCCGGAAACATTTTGACCTTGTGAGTAATGTCGTAAATAAAAAGGTAGTATTATGTATGAATGAAGTTACTTCTTTTATTCGTAAACGATTGATTGAGAAAGGAATTAACTTTATCATACCAGGCAAACAACTTTTTCTGCCTGAGTTATTGATTGATCTCCAGGAAACCTTTAGTCTTCCCAAACTTAAAAAGGGAAATGAACAATTGCAGCCAGGAGCACAACTTTTAGCATTGGGTTACATCCTTGACAAATACAACAAACAGGATATTGAGAACTCTCAATTTAAAGAGTTGACGGTTAAGTTCGGTTATTCTTCAGCGAATTCAATAACTAATGCCGCTGAAAATTTAAAACATCATGAGTTAATTGATATTGTTGGCAATAAAGAAAAATATATTCGTTTCAGAGGACAAAGATCAGAAATATGGTACGATGCTCAAAAAAGGAATTTATGGGCAAATCCAGTCTTGAAAAAAGTATATGTTGATGAATTACCGAAAAATCTATTCTTATTTTTAAGCAATGTCTCAGCATTATCTGAGTATACTGACTTGAACCCGGCTTCTCAGATATACTATGCAATTGAAAAGTCAAAATTTTATTCATTACAAAAGGAAGATGATTTGGTAAATGCAAACAATTTTGAAGGCAAATATTGTCTTGAAGTGTGGAATTACAATCCGTTGAAATTGGTGAATGAACTTAATAACGATAATTCTGTAGTTGATCCTCTTTCTCTCTATCTGAGTTTAAAAGATAACCCGGACGAACGGATTGAAATGTCTTTGGAGCAGATTATTGAAAAATTCATATGGTAAGAGGCATAGACAAATTCAAGGAATATTTCAGTCAATATTCCGATCAATATATAATTATAGGAGGTACTGCTTGCGATATTATCATTGAGGAGGCAGGCTTTATACCCAGAGCTACGAAAGATTTTGATATAATTCTGGTGGTTGAAGCTTTAAATACGGATTTTATTAAACAATTCTGGAAGTTTATTCAGGACGGCGATTATGAAGGCCGCGAGAAAAGTGTTGGGCATATAAATGTTAAAAAAACATTTGATCAGATATTAATAAACTATAAATTGAGATCGTAAAAATCCCTTTCAGTATTAAAAATCCTTGCAACTTCTGAAATACCATATCTCAAATTATAATTTGGCATATTCTGTCATTTATTCGGAATAAAAGATAGACTAACATTCCGATACACCGAAATTATTATCAAAAAAACAGGAATCGGTAATGGTCCCTTTTAATATATTGGAAGCACAGGTATAATAGCTTGTACGGTTGGAATAGAGCAGAATGAGTACTGATCAATTATATTCTCTATTTCAAAATGAATTCCTTATCTACCAGTTATCCGATTCATACCACGATCTTACATCTGTCGCAATCATACCGGCTGTTACAGCGGCTTCAAGACCGAGTTCGCCGTCCTCGAATACTTCGATATACTGAGGTTCAACATTCATCAGTTCGGCGCATTTCAGGAAAGTCTCCGGATGCGGCTTGAAATGGCTTACATCATTTGCCGTGATGACGATGCTGAAATATTTTCTCAGTCCGGTAATTTCAAGCGTTCTTTCAACTGCTTCCCTGTGACCTCCGGTACCTACTGCCATTGGCAGAATGCCGAAATATTTTCTTGCAATCTGTGCAACAGGCTCGATCGGTTTTACGTCGTGCTGATCGCGTGAAAAGAGAGCAAGTTTTTCCGCGACTATCTGGGCTGCAGTTACGTTGCCGTTGAGATTGCATTTTTTAATTATCTCATCGGCAATAAGCCATCCAGGGCTGCCTGTATGCTTTCTCAGGAATGCGTTGTCAATCTCTGCTCCGAATTTTTTGCATGCTGTCAGCCATCCCTGGAAATGCAGGGGCATTGTATCGGCCAAGGTCCCGTCAAGGTCAAAGATCAATCCTTTTATGCCTGGTTTTATGTCGTATATCATTTATTCTGGGTGCTAGGTGCTTGGTACTTGGTACTTGGTGCTGGGTGTTGAGGATCTTTCGCCTTTCGCCTTTATCCTTTCGCCTTTATTCTGTAAGATAATGCCTTTCGCCTTTCTCTTTTCGCCTTTATCCAAGGTAGTTTTTTACCTGTTTATAAACGTTTTCGCCCGTGAATCCCAGTTTCTCATCGAGGACTTTATATGGCGCTGAAAATCCGAAGCTGTTCATACCCCAGACTTTGCCTTTAGGCCCGACAAGTCCCTGTAATGTAACAGGCAAACCTGCTGTAAGACCGAAAACGGGTATCTCATAAGGTAAAACTGATTTCCTGTATTCTTCGGACTGATTTCTGAATAATCCTTCAGATGGAGCTGAGACTATACGTACTTTTAGGCCGTCTTTCCTGAGGAGCATAGCGCCTTCGGCAAGAGTTGTTACCTCTGAGCCGCTTGCTATAAGTATAACATCAGGTTTGCCGTTGCAATCTTCGACTATGTAAGCGCCTTTTTCAGAATTCATAGCATCATTGTACCTGTCGCCACTTTGGGAGGCGATATCCTTTATGTTTTGGCGCGATAGAATAAGCGCTGTCGGAGAATCAAGATTAGAAAGTGCAATTTTCCAGGCTACTGTTGTTTCTGCAGCATCGGCAGGACGAAGTACAACCATACTGTTCTTACCATTATGGTTTTTAAGATGTTCAAGCAATCTTATCTGGGCTTCCTGTTCAACGGGCTGATGCGTCGGACCATCTTCCCCGACACGGAATGCATCATGTGTCCAGATATATTTTACAGGCAGTTGCATGAGGCAGGCTAACCTGACAGCCGGTTTCATGTAATCTGAAAATACAAAGAAAGTTCCACATGCCGCTATTATACCGCCATGAAGAGCCAGCCCGTTCATTATTGTTGCCATTGTGAGCTCTGAGACACCTGCCTGGAGAAAGGCTCCTGAGAAATCTCCTTTTTTAAAAGCATGAGTATTTTTAAGGAAACCATCAGTTTTGTCTGAGTTTGACAGGTCGGCTGAGGATACGATCATGTTCCCGACTTTTTTTGCAAGCTCGGAAAGTACTGTTGCAGATGCAGCTCTTGTAGCAGAACCTTCTTTCTGCTGAATGCCTTTGAAGTCTATATCGGGCACATAACCAGCATAATACTTCTTAAGCTTTTCATCTGCCTCACTGTTTTTCTTTGCCCAATTGTCTTTTTTACTTTTCCATTCACCTGCTTTGCTTCTTTTTTCTTCGAGTACCTTTTTATAATGATCCTTTACATCATCAAAGACAATAAAAGGATCGTCCGCGTTACCTCCAAGATTAATAAGTGATTTTTCAAAAGATCCACCTGCTTCGCCTACAGGCATCCCATGGGTAGATGTTTTTCGTTCAAAGCTCTTTCCTTCCTTGTCGAGTAATCCTTTACCCATTACTGTTTTTCCTATAATAAGTGTTGGCTTCTCTTTTTCAATGATTGCTTCCGCAAGGGACTTTCTTATCTGAGACTGGTTATTTCCATCGATTGTAACTACTTTCCAGCCCCAGGCTGTATACTTCAGTGCAGTATCCTCAGCTGTAACGGCATTTGTCTCAGTAGAAAGCTGTATGTCGTTTGAATCATAGAACATAATGAGATTGTTCAGGCCAAGATGCCCGGCGATTCTACCTGCACCCTGTGATATCTCTTCCTGAACTCCACCATCGGATATATAAGTGAATATCTTGTGCGAAAAAAGCTCCCCAAAGCGCGCAGCAAGGAATCTCTCGGCTATTGCAGCTCCTACTGCCATAGTATGACCTTGTCCAAGCGGACCGGATGTGTTCTCGATACCTTTCATTATATCGAGCTCGGGATGACCTGGTGTGGAACTTCCCCATTGACGGAAATTCTTCAGTTCCTCAGTCGATAACCTGCCTGTGAGTGCAAGAACAGAGTATAGCATTGGCGACATGTGACCAGGATCGAGAAAGAACCGGTCCCTGTTTATCCAGGCAGGATCATCAGGATCAAAATTCAGGAATTCTGAGAAGAGAACATGAATGAAATCAGCGCCACCCATTGCTCCGCCGGGATGACCCGATTTTGCCTTTTCTACCATTGCCATTGACAATATCCTGATATTATCAGCTGCTCTCTGGTTCACATCTTTATTCATCTTTGAGGTTTTTTGTTTTGAGGCACAAAATTAAGATTATTAAGCGACAGAAAAAAATTGAAGTCATTCAGTAATCAATTCAAAATGAGATTGAGTGAATAATTCTGAAATATTATTTTTTTATCTTTATCTGATTTCACAACTAACCGAACCTGAAATGGTAAATAAATTAAGCGCCCTGATAGTTGATGATGAGGAAAATGCAAGAAAACTGCTTTTCAACCTGCTTGAAGATCTTCAATGTTTTAGCGATATCAGGATGGCAGATTCAGCTCCTTCTGCACATGCCGGGCTGGCATTATATGATCCCGATCTCATCTTTGTAGATATTAAAATGCCCGGGAAAGATGGATTTTCATTTATAAGTGATCTCCCGATAAAATCAAAGAAGCCCGAAATAGTTTTTGTTACAGCTTATGATCAGTTCGCCCTGAAAGCCATTAAGAGCCAGGCATTTGATTATTTGCTTAAGCCTGTCGACAGAAAAGAGCTTAGACTTTGTGTTGAGAAATTTCTTGAAAAACGCGAACGGAAATCACAAGAATCTTCAGGCAAAATATCAAGAATACGTATTAATACACGAACTGGAACAGTGTTTGTAAATCCCGACAATATCCTGTATTGCAGGGCTGACCGCAATTACACTGTTATCTGTACCGGTAAGAAAGAGCACTTGTGCTCGATGCAGATAAGCAAGGTAAATGAGCTCCTGCGTAAGGAGACTTTCCTGAGAGTAGGACGATCTTATATAATTAATGGTGAATATGTAACACTTTTAGATCGTAAGGAGAGCGTTGTTGTCCTGGCGCGTGACGGTGAATCAGTAAGTGTGAAAATTCCGAGGGAAAACCTGAAAGACCTTGATATCATCTAACAAAGTGAAATTTAGCCGCTGGCATAAAAAAATCATTTTTTCTTCCTGGTTCCTGGCCCTGGTTCCATCATTTGCCGTAATGCTTCTTGTGAAGCCATCCGGGCACATGCATGCGATAACTGACAGTTACTATTTCCCGGGATATCTTGTGCACCCGTGCATATATTTCCTTTTTTTCATTTTTATTATCCTTGTCCGCAGGATAAACACTATTCAGATAGTACAGAAAGAAGATCTGAAGAAACGGTTACTTGCGCTTCAGCTGCAGAGCATAAAAGCGCAGCTCGACCCTCATTTCACTTTCAATACACTGAATTCTGTTGCGTCGTTTATATATCTGAAAGATAACAGGAATGCTTATGATTACATGAATAAATTTACAATACTCCTCAGACAAATGCTGAATGATGCTGAAAAGGTATTCCGGTATCTCGATGAAGAAATCAGGTTTGTAACTACATATCTTGAACTTGAAAAACTGAGATTTGGCGACAGCTTTGATTTCAGGATTGAAATCGGCGAAGGAATAACCAGAAAGGAACTTGTGCCCAAGCATGTTCTTCACACTTTTACAGAAAATGCAATTAATCATGGACTGGATCAAAAGAAAGATGGGGGCACTGTTCTTATCAAGATACAGAATGACGGTGAATACCTGAATATTATTGTTGAAGATAATGGTATTGGGCGACTGATCAGACCTGATGATCTTGCCGGTCATGATACTAAAGGATTGAAGCTCACGAGCGAGTTTTATGATATTCTCAGCCGGATGAACAATCGTAATTTTTCATATAAGTTTGAAGATCTGTATACTGACACTAATGATCCGGCCGGAACGCGTGTGATTGTACATGTACCTCTTCAGTCTGAAATGATTGCCGTCTGAAAATGTTACAGGAGAGTATGTTTCTTAAGTGTATTATCAGGCTTTTCGGGCAGATGCTTTAGAAATTCATTTATAAGTGAATTTTCATATTCTCCCCTGAAGGATCCGTCAATGAATCTGCTGAAACCTGACCTCATGAATCTCTCCCATGAATCATTTTCATAACCGGGAACGACAGGGTAGAAGAGCACCCCGTTTTTATGAGCTGCATCAAGATCACCTTTAGCATCTCCTATCATCAGGATTTTGTCATTTGAATATTTTCCGGCTGCAGATAACGAGAGATGTTCTGCTTTTGTCCCATGCTCCTGGCCGGCTATGAGTTTTGTCAACTTGCTCAGATCATTTTCCTCCCATTCCCTTTTGACTGCTTCAAGAGGGGTCTGTGATATTACTGCTATATCTGCCTTCCCTGAAATCAATTCAAGAGCGCCTTTCACGGCAGGAAATGGAGGAATGTTCTTAAGCCAGGTTCTTATTTCATTATTTACTGCTTCTGACCAGAGCAGGACTTTTTCTATGCCATTATCAGGATTCGATTCATAATAATTTCTCAGGCTTTCATTTCCAAGCTTGTTCTCTGAATCAATCCATATCCTGAGACTCCTGAGATCAGGAAGCTGTACTGCTGACTGTCTAATACTCTCATCCTTCTCAAGCAAGTCAAATACTTTCACAAGGGATATGAACCTGTTACCCCCACGGTTGATTGAATATAGATTAATGAACTCCCATGTTCTTCTTAGTATCCCCGCAATGGGGAAGAGGTTAAAATACTTAAGGGCAAGAGGGATGAAAAACTCTTTTTGCTTCACTTCCATCGAATCAAATACACAACCATCTGAATCGATGCCCACATAATAATCATGGCATGGATGAAATTCAATCAGTTCTTTTTGTAAGTCCATAAACGGATCATAAAAATTTTTGTGAAGATAATAAGGATAAGAACTCTTTGATATTAGAATTTGTTTCTGGCAGGTTTAATATATATTAAACAATAACTTTGGATTTCGGGTTTTTAAATCTGCTGTATTAATGAATGAGGCCGTTAAATCTCTTTGAGATACAAAAGGTATTAGCTGTCAGGATGATCATTGAAGAATCCTTTCTTTATTCTCATTCTAAATTATAAACAATGACATTTTACCACGTTTTTGAAAAAGTATTGTTATTAAATTAACAGCACCAAAACTCAAAAACAATTAATTAAAAAAATTACCTAAAAACCAAACAAAAATGTATCAAGTAGGAACTCTAGTCAAGGAACTGTCCGACAAGCATGGTCGTGAGAGAAAGAGCCTTATGCCTATCCTTCAGGAGATTGTACAAAAGCACAATTACCTGACTGAGGAAGCAATGGTTGAAGTGGCAAGGGAACTCGACATCTCGGCTGCTGAAGTTTACGGGACAGCATCGTTTTATACTTTTCTCGATACGCAGGTGAAAGGAAAGTATGTGATAAGGGTATGTAAAACAATTACATGCTCCATGAAAGGGAAGACAGATATCATCCATACACTGGAAGATATTCTGAAAATCAAAGTCGGTGAAACAACACCCGACAGGCAATTCAGTCTTGTTGAGACTAATTGCATAGGATGGTGTCACAAAGCTCCCGCAATACTTATCAATGACATGCCATATACGGAGCTTACTCCCGAGAAAGTGACAGAAATAATTAAAGGTTACATGCGCAAATAATAATCCGGCACGACTATGGAAAACAAAGGACTGAATAAAGTTGACCTCATATTCGAAAAAGTCGAAGCAAAAGAGGTTATGTCAAAAGTTAATAAAATGACACCTGCCGCGATAATCCAGAGTGTACTGGATTCAGGTCTGAAAGGACGTGGTGGCGCAGGTTTCCCTACCGGGATGAAATGGAAGTTCACTGCGGCTGAAAAAGAGCCGGTAAAATATGTAGTGTGCAATGCTGATGAAGGCGAGCCCGGTACATTCAAGGATCGTGAGATACTCGACAGGGTATCATATAAAGTATATGGCGGGATGGTCATTGCAGGAAAAGCAATAGGAGCAAAGCAGGGTATAGTCTACCTTCGCGGCGAGTACAGGTACCTTCTTCCGAAGCTTCTCATTGAACTCGATTCCTTCCACAAGATGATAAAGGAAATCGGACTGGATTTCTCGATAGAATACAGGATGGGAAGCGGCGCTTACATCTGCGGAGAGGAAAGCGCATTGTTCGAATCGATTGAAGGAAAACGCGGTGAGCCAAGGAATAAACCGCCCTATCCGACAGTCTCAGGTGTTTTCAGTAAACCCACATCTATAAATAACGTTGAAACGCTCGTTACTGCGATGATGATAATGGTTCATGGCCCTGAGAAGTTCGTTCAGCTCGGTACAAAAGATTCAAGGGGATCCAAAGTGTTCTCAGTTTCAGGCGATACACCAACTCCCGGGATATTTGAACTCGAGCTTGGCATGTCAGTTCAGCATTTCGTCGATGAATTCGGAGATGGTGATACAAAAGCCGTCCAGGTTGGTGGCGCATCGGGTTTCTGTGTTCCGAGGAAGAAATTTGCCGAGACAATAATCGGCTTTGAAGGAGTGCCCACAGGCGGTTCGATGAAGCTCTTCAACAGCTCAAGGTCTATGTACAACGTCCTTCATAATTACCTTGATTTCTTTACCGAAGAATCATGCGGTCAGTGCACACCCTGCAGGGTGGGATGCCAGCAACTGCTTAAAGGCATTGAAAAAGTAAAGAAAGGTGAAGTTCAGTCATTGTATCTCAATGAGCTTCTGAAGCTTGCCGATACCATGAAGATTTCTGCTAAATGCGGGCTCGGACAATCAGTCGGGAATGCATTTAAATCTATAGTTGGAAACTTCAGGGAAGAGATCATCTATTAACTATAATTCTTCAAAGCGATATGGTAAATCTAACTATAAATAATAAAAAGGTTTCAGTAAAAGAAGGAACCACAGTTCTTGCTGCCGCTAAGGCAATGAACATCAATATACCGACATTGTGTAATCATGATGACCTGTGTGTCGCCGGTAACTGCCGTGTCTGTGTTGTTGAG
This sequence comes from Bacteroidales bacterium, assembly GCA_036261265.1. GTDB lineage: Bacteria > Bacteroidota > Bacteroidia > Bacteroidales > VadinHA17 > LD21. Next base: position 201,558 of record DATALC010000049.1, on the reverse strand, counting down.
CAGAAAGGAGCAAGAACATTGATTGCATCGTGTGCAACACCGGTATCTGAGGGAATGGAAATCAATACAAATACCCTCAAGGTAAGAAATGCAAGGAAGCATATTGTCGAGCTCCTTTTGTCGGAGCACAGATCCGATTGTACCAAATGTTACAAAAACCAGAACTGCGAGCTACAGTCACTTGCAAATGAGTATGCTTTTGGTGATCATATTCTCCTTGACCTTGTTGAAGACAAGAAGTATTCGATTGACAGGTCTTCACCCTCATTTATTAAGGACGACAGCAAATGCATCCGTTGCCAGCGTTGCGTAAGAACATGCGCTGAACTTCAACACGTTTCTGCTATTGCTGTTGCAAATAAGGGCGCTCATCAGAAGATTTCATCATTCCACGACATGCCGATGAGCCATGTTGTCTGCACAAACTGCGGCCAGTGTGTAAACCGCTGCCCCACAGGAGCGCTTGTCGAGAAGACATATATCGATCATGTATGGGATGCTATTTATGATCCTGACAAGCATGTTGTAGTACAGACAGCTCCTGCAGTAAGGGTGGCGCTTGGCGAGGACCTGGGATATGATCCGGGTGAAAGGGTCACAGGGAAGATGGTAAGCGCTCTTAAGCAACTTGGATTTGATTCTGTGCTCGATACCGATTTCACTGCCGACCTTACAATAATGGAAGAAGGAACTGAGCTACTTGTAAGACTGAAAAAAGCTCTTGTTGAAGGGGATAATAAAATCGCACTCCCTATGTTCACTTCCTGCTCCCCAGGATGGATAAAGTTCATTGAACATAAATATCCTGAATTCCTGCCAAATTTGTCTACATGTAAGTCACCTCAGCAGATGTTTGGGGCTCTTGCAAAGACATTCTATGCAAAGAAGAGAAATATCGATCCTTCAAAAGTAGTATCTGTCTCAATAATGCCATGCGTTGCAAAGAAATTCGAGGCAGACAGACCCGAGATGCGTGCAAGCGGCTATAAGGATGTAGATTATGTTCTAACAACCCGAGAACTTGCTGTTATGATAAAACAGGCAGGACTTGATTTCAGAAATCTTGAAGAAGCAAAGTACGACTCTGTAATGGGTGATTCTACCGGGGCTGCTGTGATATTCGGAACAACCGGTGGCGTGATGGAGGCTGCACTCCGTACAGCGTATGAGATTGTTACAGGAAGAGAAGTCCCGTTTAAGAACCTTAATATCACTCCTGTAAGAGGTATGGATGGCGTTAAGGAAGCTTCGGTTAAGATTGAAGGATGTCTCGATGACTGGAAGTTCCTTGAGGGCGTTGAGCTCAAAGTTGCTATCGGTCACGGTCTTGCAAATGCCGACAAGATTATGAAGATGACAAGAAACGGCAAAGCAGCATATCATTTCGTTGAAATTATGGGTTGCCCAGGTGGCTGTATCGGCGGCGGAGGTCAGCCGATACCAACCAATATAGAGATCAGGAAAAGACGTATGGCGGCTATCTACTCTGAAGATGAGCATATGACTCTCCGGAAATCACATGATAACCCGGAGGTGATTGCAATCTACAAGGAGTTCCTCGATAAACCCAACAGCCATAAATCACATGAGCTGTTACATACACATTACGTGGAAAGGGATAGTTACTGATCAAACAAACAAGGAAAAGCCGGCCAAGAGCCGGCTTTTCTTTGTTTACTGCCCACTTCGGCTACGCTCAGTGAGCAACTTCGACTACGCTCAGTGAGCGGATATTGCTCAGAGACGCTCACTTCGACTACGCTCAGTGAGCAACTTCGGCTACGCTCAGTGAGCGGATATTCGATCAGTGAGTGCGGTGGCCGCTCGTTGAGCGGAGTCGAAACGAGCAGCGTCAGAGCCGAAGTGAGCTTTCACTCAATCAGACTCAGTATCTCCTCGACATTTATGTCCTTCAGCGGATTATTGCTTGCGATAAATGTTTCAGCAAGCTTTGATTTTTTCTCCTGGAGCCTGCTTATTTTCTCTTCAATGCTATTGCTTGTGATATACCTGTAAACAAAAACATTTTTATCCTGGCCGATCCTGTGCGCCCTGCTAAGGGCCTGCATTTCAGAGGCCGGATTCCACCAGGGATCGAGAATGAAAACATAATCGGCAGCCGTCAGATTCAGTCCGACTCCTCCGGCTTTTAGCGAGATCAGGAATATCCTTCTTTCGGGATCATCCTGGAACCCCGATACTATCTTCTCCCTGTTTGTGCTCGATCCTGTTAGCATTGAATAGCCTATTCTCCTTTTCGTGAGCTCAAGCGCAAAAAGATCAAGATGCCTCACAAAAGATGAGAAAATAAGAATTTTATGATTTTCAGATATTACACTTTCTATATCCTGCATAACTGTATCGAACTTGCCCGAACCGAACTCATAATCATCGAGCGCCATTGAAGGATGATTTGAGATCTGCCTGAGACGCATCAATCCCTGAAGCACCATTATTGCAGATTTCTCAAGGCCCTGGGAAGCTACATTGTTGAGTATGCTGTTCCTTACAGCCGATTTCTCCTCATCATAGATCTTTGCCTGTTCATCAGTCATTTCACAATAAACTGTCTGATCAGTAACAGGCGGAAGATCGGCTGCTACCATTTCCTTCGTCCGCCGAAGGATGAAGGGTTGAATTATCTTCCTGAGCCTTTTTTCTTTCTCATCATCACCCTGCAGTTCAATTGGTCTCGAAAACTCCCTTCTGAAAAATGAAAGGTCGCCAAGGAGGCCGGGATTCACAAAGTTAAGCTGGGTCCACAGGTCTGTGAGCGAATTCTCGACAGGAGTTCCCGTGAGTACAAGCTTATATTCCGATTTCAGCCTGACGAAAGTCTTGTAAAGCATTGAACCCGGGTTTTTGATAAGCTGACTCTCATCGAGAATTATATAATGGAAGTTGAAAGCGCTCATAATCTCGATATCCTGCCTGACAGTATGATAGCTTGAGATTATTATGTCGAATTCACCAAAATATGAATTTGTCTTCTTCCTCTGAACACCCTTATAGCTGCAAACCCTCAAATCCGGGGTAAACCTTCTTATCTCATTTTCCCAGTTATATACAAGTGACGAAGGAACTATAAGCAGTGATGTAAGCCTTTTTTGAACGGTTTCTACCTGGCTGAACAGATCCGTTTCACCTGAAAGGGGAGTGTTCACCACATCTGATGAAGTTTCCTTATTATGCTGAAGCAGTGCAAGTGTTTGTATTGTTTTTCCAAGTCCCATATCATCTGCAAGACAGCCTCCCAGCCTCGCATTCTGAAGGAATGTGAGCCAGTTGAGCCCTTCATACTGATATTGTCTCAGGTTGCATTTCAATCCCGAAGGTATTGGTATCTGAGGAATCTCTTCAGGCACAAGAAGCTTCTGTAGCTTTTTAAAGCCCTGTGGCTCTTTCGTAACGTCACCGAGCAATGAAAAATGCTGTTTGTGGATTCTGAGATTATCCTTTTCTGTTTTACCAAGCTCAAAAATATTCCTGTATTTAGTGAACCATGTTTCAGGAAGAATTGCAACAGATCCATCGGGAAGAACAAACTCCCGGATGTTTTCGAGAATATTCTTCCTGAATCTGATGAACGGGATAGTCCATTCTCCTATTTTTACTGTGGCTCTGAGATCGAACCAGTCGTTCACAAGTTCACTGCTGATCTCAATGTTTACAGGTTGCAGGTTGTAATTGATGTCAAATTTTGAAATGACAATAAATCCTGCCTCCTCAAGATCCCTGAAGCTCCTGTTCACGCTCTCAATGAGTGAGTAAAGCTCATCTCTTTTCCTGTTTTCTTCCTGAACAGGAGAGAAATGTATATCGTCTTCGGAAAAGAACCCCAGTTCACCAAGTATGTCGCGCTGCGTTTTTTCCCAATCAAAATCGCGTTTGTATTTTTTGAAAATAAAATCCGGCCCTGTTTTTTCAAAGATTGTGAAGAAAACTGAAGGTTCACTGGCGAATATCCTGTTGCCTGCATAATCGTAATTAAGCAGGAGCACATATCCTTTTATTCCATTCTCAAGCTGAACAACAGCTTTCTTTTCCGGCTCAAAAAATGTAATAGTGAACCCCGATCCTTCAACCTTGAAATTATTAACAGCGTTCAAAACGAATGTCCTGAAATACTGCAATTCATTTTTCTTCGGGATGACAATACTTTCCTTCGTCAGAAAAGGTTTGATCTTTGATCCGTCAATATCTGCAACGAAGTATATAGTATGATCGTGGAAAATGACACATGGTGACATTGTAAGGATCTCCGAATCCGAATCCTTCAGATTAATCTGTTTGCCTGCTGATTCAAGGCTCAACCTGTAAATTGTCTGTTCCGGTGTTCTTTCAAAATTAAATACGGGGAAAGCATGTTCAGATGCAAGAATCAGCCTGTCATCGGAATGAAGAGTTGCAGTTTTTATTCTCCTGAAATAGACAGGAATATCTTCGTTAATTGCAATTGTAAGGCATTTGAATACTCTTCTTTCAATATACGGCCGGATAAATTTTTCAATTTTATCGGGAGTAACTTTCTCTGTGAATTCCTTAACGTTCTTATCTCTTGAGAAAAGCTTGAACAGATCCCTGTCAGTATATTCATTTAGTATCTTTACAACTTCCCTCTCATCATCATTCAGAGTGCTTAATGTATCCAGGCTGGGAAATGGGGAGAGGCATTCTGACAGTGCATAAAACCCGTTATCGTTCCTGATTATATATGGTAAGAGAATATAGCCCCAGATTCTGTGCTGAGTAAGTACGATTGCAAAGAGCTTCTTTTTTTTTTCTGATCCCGGTTCCAAAATCTTCAGAGTTAATAATCCTGCAATGTTGGTTAATGTTAATCAAATATCAAAGTATTTTCTTCATAGATTTGTTCTTTCTATTGATGTAGATTTCATGGCTGATTGAGAAAGATCATACATATTGATATGGATGCTTTTTTTGCATCTGTCGAGCAGCTCGATAATCCTGAACTGAGAGGGAAACCTGTTGCAGTAGGAGGGAGCGGACCAAGAAGCGTTGTTGCTGCGGCAAGCTATGAAGCCCGAAAATTCGGCGTCCATTCGGCAATGCCTTCCGTTACTGCAAAAAAGCTGTGCCCATCATTGATATTTGTGAACCATCATTTTGACCGCTATTCTGAGATATCAGGTCAGGTACACGGTATTTTCAGACGATATACTGATCTTATCGAACCGCTTTCAATTGATGAAGCGTTTCTTGACGTAACCTGCGATAAACAGGGGATAGGATCGGCAACACTTATTGCAAGGAAAATCCGCTGTGAGATTAAGCAGGAGACACAGCTTACAGCATCGGCAGGCGTCTCATTCAATAAGTTCCTTGCGAAAATTGCATCCGACATAAAAAAGCCCGATGGTCTTTTTGTTATTGAACCTGAAGATTCAGACAAGTTTATCGAAAATCTCAACATTGAAAAATTCTATGGTATCGGCAAAGTCACGGCTGAGAAGATGCATAAGCTCGGAATTCATAACGGCGCCGACCTTAAAAGATGGGATCTTGTTTCGCTTGTAAGAAATTTTGGAAAATCAGGGGCATTTTTTTATGACATCGTGAGAGGAAAGGACGATCGTCCGGTAGAACCTGATTCAGAGCGAAAATCAATTGGAACTGAACTGACGTATGACAAGGATCTGACTACAAGCTTCGAGATCATAGCAGAACTTTATAAGCTCGAAAAAGAGCTAATGGAAAGAATAGGGCATTCAGGCACAACAGGTCGAACAATAACGTTAAAGATCAAATTTTCAGATTTCCGTCAGATAACAAGGAGCAGGACGGCTCAGCATTTTATAAGGGATTTTGCCTCGCTCCATAAGGAAGTGACTGAGATAAGAAAATCAATTGATTTTAATAATAAACCCATCCGACTTCTTGGAGTATCGATATCGAATCTTGAAACGGAGGATAATGCCGACAGGCAGTTGTTTCTGTTTGAGGATTGGTGTTATTAGGGGATGTGCTTCAGTGAGCTCGACGCAGTAAAAATCAATTTACTCTCCCTGGGTAAATAAATTGATTTTCGAGCGGGTCTTGTCATAACGCAGGAAGTGCAAAAAATTGAATAAAGTCCCAAGGATAATAATTTGCATCAGCAGGTTTGACTTAAAACAATCCCTCTACAGTCAGATACCTCTCTCCAGTATCATAATTGAAAGTCAGTACACGTGCTCCCGGTTGAAATTCCCCCATTTTCTGGTTTACTGCTGCCAGTACTGCTCCTGTTGAAATGCCGGCAAAAATTCCTTCTTCCCTTGCCGCTCTTTTTGCAAAATCATAGGCTTCATCCTTGTTTACAGTTATTACACCATCGATGAGATCCTTTCTCAGTATGGAGGGTATGAATCCTGCTCCAAGTCCCTGAAGAGGATGAGGTCCGGGAGTTCCTCCGCTTATTACAGGTGAGAGAACCGGTTCCACGGCAAAGATTCTTAATCCCGGAAATTCTTTCTTTATTACTTCAGCGCATGCAGTGATATGACCGCCGGTACCAACACCTGATATTATAAAATCAAGCCCTTCGGGGAAATCTCTGAGTATTTCGGCTGCTGTTGTGTTCCGATGTATCTCCGTATTTGCGGGATTATCGAATTGCATCGGCATCCATGAGCCGGGGATATCGATCAGCAGATCACGGGCTTTCTGTATTGCTCCTTTCATTCCGAGCTCTCTTGGAGTGAGGTTGAGCTCAGCGCCAAAGGCTGTCATTATCTTTCTTCTCTCGAGCGACATGGACTCTGGCATAACGACAATGAGCTTGTATCCCTTAACTGCAGCCACCATTGCAAGGCCTATCCCTGTATTTCCTGACGTTGGTTCAATTATTACACCACCGGGCTTGAGGATTCCCTTTCTTTCTGCATCCTCGATCATCGAAAGAGCAATCCTGTCTTTAATGCTTGCCCCTGGATTAGCTTTTTCGAGCTTTATCCAAACCGATACATCTTTACGAAAAAGTTTATTGATCTTTACATGAGGAGTATTTCCTATTGTTTCGAGAATTGAATTGACTTTCATACATGGATGTTTTTAAATAATGAAGTTGACAGGTTCATTATAGTGGCTGTGATCCCTTACAACTATCTCGCTCTTGTGATAAACAATTGAGAATGGAGCAACACTTTCTGTTAGCCAGACATTACCACCGATAACAGTGTTTCTTCCAACGACAGTTTCGCCTCCGAGAATTGTACTGCCGGCATAAATAATAACATTGTCCTCAATTGTCGGATGTCTCTTTTTTGATGCTTTGTTTTTAGCAACGCTTAAAGCTCCAAGTGTGACTCCCTGGTATAATTTGACCTTATGTCCGATCTTAGTTGTTTCACCTATAACAATTCCGGTACCATGGTCAATCGAGAAGGGGCAACCAATCGATGCACCAGGATGAATGTCTATCCCGGTTCGGCTGTGTGCATGTTCAGTTATGATCCTTGGAATCAAAGGTACCTGCATTTTAATGAGACAATTAGCTATCCTGTAACAGAAAATGGCGTAGAATCCGGGGTAAATTGAAACTACTTCAATCAGTCCTGTTGCAGCAGGATCGGAATCAAGGATGAATTCTGCATCTTTAATAAGCTTCTTCTTTATAGAAGGAAGTTTACCAAGGAAATTATCTGCAATTACATCTTTTTTTTCAGAAATCGATCCTTCAAGAATGCTTTCGAGTTGAAAGCGAAGTGATTCATCGGGAATTAATGTTTCGTCTGTTTTCAGATCGTCACCAACCGGAAACATAAAATCGAAAATATTGCCAATAAGTCTTTCGATGGCTCTAAGGTCGGGTATGCTCACGTGAGTTTCTTAAAGTTTATTTATTAACATTCAATTCATTCCTTTGTTCAATGAACCAAAAGTACAACTCGCATTAACAAATTGCAATTATTTAGCGGTATTTTGTCGAATATTTAAAGCCAAAAGACTATTTTATTGTTATTATGTTAACAATTAGCTGGCATTAACTGCTATTTTTAAAGATCTTCCTTCCGGGAGCACATTTCAGAACTGATCCCTGCAAAAAAACTCCTGACTATCTGATCTTCATCATTTTGATATCTCTGAATGAGATTATTAAGATTTTCACTGTTTTGTACAATCTGTAGAAGGAGCCTTACAACTCTTATGCACCCTGTGTCTTCCCCCTTTCTTAACTGCATATTGTACGCAGTGAAGAATGAATCAAGAATTTCATATCTTTTCCTGTGTTTTTGTACAAGCTCTTTATGTGAAAAGAAGAGGTGTTCGAAATGCCTGTATCTTTTTTCTGAGTTTTCCCTGATCTTAGCAGCCATTTCAGCTTCCTCTATGCCCCTGATTGAATAAATTTCAATATACCTGTAAATTCCTGTGAAACCAAATGCATCGAGGTCATCGGCCACGGATAATAAAGAATGGACTGTTATTTCAGAAGATTCGGAATAGTCCTTATTATCATGTTCAAGGACAGCTTTCAGTAAACCGGGGAAATCACTTTCGTTAAGATTATTTTTTGCGAGAAAGAGCTTGCAAAGCTCCATACTCTTCATTCCATGGGATGGACTACGATCGGTCGCCATCCCGATATCGTGAAGGAACGATGCGATTAAAAGACTTTGAATGAGACGAGGATCAGTAAACCGGTTATCTTCAGCGGCAATCAGGATCAGTTCCTTTGCTGTATTCCAGACTCTCCTGTGATGACTGAGATCATGAGAAGGCAGCTCTTTTTCTGGATAGACAGAAATAAAAAATCCTTCAAGGATCTGTATAAACTTTTTTTCTGCAGATTCTATTGTTCCGTTCAGATCCATATTTTCAAAAAAAAAGCAAAAGTACGAGCCTTTTGCTTATGAACAGGCCCGGTAAATTCTACTATTTACTTATCATATTCCTTGCCATGTCGAGAATTGTTGTATCGTCGATAGTAACAATTCCCCCATCAGGACCCTGTTCATAATGGATTCCAACGCTCTGGCCTCTGTCAAAATTTTTCCCTCCGAAGTAGTTTCTCACTGTTTCTTCATTTAATTCCAGCTTATCTGCAATTTTCCTTATACTACCGGAGGGCAACGCGTCTTTTATTTTCCGGAGCTCGTTGAAAGTGATTGTTTTTGTCATGGCTTTTAATTTTTTAAATCCTTATAAAAAAATCGGGCATTTCCGTAAAGTTAAGACTATTTCTTTAACTAAAAAATGCCTGTCTTACTTGTAAAACGTCTGTCAGGAAAGAATATTTGTTAAATTTCTTTAAATGAAGCAGGAAATTGATGAAAGGGTGGAAAATAGAGGTAAATTTTCTGAGAAAGATCCTGCATGATCAATGGGATCCTTCATTCGCCATTCCTCCGCAAAGCTGCGGAATGGTTCATTTACTCCCCTTAGGATTTATGGATTTTACTTACAGAGAACCAATATATTAAAATCGTTTTCTCACTTCTATCCAGAGAATCAGCCTCTCCCACTTCAGGGGAGAGGTTGGAGAGAGGCAGGTTAATCGATTAGGCCTCACCCCTTGAATTCCCCTCTCCCGGGGGGCGAGGGGAACAATTTCGGATAAAGGAAACTTGTTCTCCCTTGTATTATTATCGGGAATAGCACATCCTTGGGGCTGGGGTAAATAAATTGATTTTCTTCGCTCCCCGGGGTCGGGGTAAAAGAAGAAAATCAATTTGAGAGTGATATAAATGTGACAGCCATAGTATCGTAGCGAATCGAAGTGAAGGATCTCATTCAGCTATCTGTATTTATCTAAATAACGCTGATGTCCCTTATAATATATACATCATAATCCCCCAGATATTCGAATCCGACGCTTTTATACAGGTTGATTCCCCTGAAATTTGTCCTGTGAACCTCAAGTTTCACCTGGAATCCTTTTTCCTTTACAAAGACAAGGGAATGCTTAAGGAGCAGCCTGGCAAGACCTTTTCCCTGGTAGTCAGAGCGAATCCCGAAATGATGAAGATGTATTCTTCTTCTATCGAATGTCATCCATGAGGTGCCGCATATAATTCCTCTGAGTTTATCTTCAAGTACAAGCATTTTACCGCCTATCCTTATGCTGTCTTCGATAACATCTTCATTATCGCCGCGACAGGCATTTCCAAGCCCCAGACTTTGCCACAATGCTAAAATCTCGGTGAAATCGCCGTTCACATAATCCCTTACAATGAAATTCTCATTCATTTTTTCATTTCCCGGAATCGGGTCCGATATATTCAACACAGTACCGGGTATCATAATTTACCGATTAGTTCAAGGAATAAACTCAACCCTTTTTTCTTTTCATTATCAAGCTTGTAGTCTATGTTTTCGGACAGATATTTTTTTAGCTCAGCATCTCTTATCTTACCCGTTTTACCGAATTTTTGTACAACAGCATCGATATTTCTGACTCCTGAGGCAAGCGCATTATTAAAGTCATCGATAAAATCTCTTTCCAGTTCCTTATTGGCAATCCAGCAGGCAAATACAAAAGGCAATCCTGTATATTTTTTCCAGGCTCCGGCAAGATCCACATTATGGGAGAAGCTTTTCTCTAACTCAAAACACTGATCACCGATGAGCACAACAGCTTCTCCTGGTTTTATCCCTGTAAAATCAAAACCTCTTGAAGTATCTTTCCATTCATATTCTTTTTTCCACCAGTTAGCTGCAAGCACTTTTATGAGCTTCACAGAAGAGCGCGATCTGTAATCGAGATATATTGTCCTGGTATCTTCAAATTCAGAATTGCTTAAAAGCATCACTGTACGAACATCTCCGTTTGCGCCAATACAATAATCGCCTACAATGTGATATTCATTCAGAAGAGGAAGAGCTCCCGCAGGCATGAGTCCGAGATCGGTTCTGCCAGTTATCAGTTTTTCAGCGCAGCCTGAAGGATGATCTGTTTCTATTATTGCTTTTTCACCAAATCCGCTTACATTTAAACCGTATATAAAAGGGTATGTATTTGCGTATTTTACGGCAGAGATCCTGATTTTATCCATGTTTTTTTTTGAACAGCTAAAATACTACATTTGTGCGTATAGTTATAACAACTAACCGTTCAATCTGATTTAGACTAATGGAATTAAATTTTCTGACAGCTATATCTCCCCTTGATGGAAGATACCGGCAGAAAGTCGATGAACTCGATCTGTATTTTTCCGAGTTCGGATTGATAAAGTACAGGCTGATGGTGGAAGTGGAATATTTTATTGCTCTTTGCGAAATTCCTCTTCCTCAGCTTGCTGATTTCAGGAAGGATAATTATAAAACCCTTCGGTCAATCTATGAGGATTTTGATGTTGAATCTGCAGGGAAAATCAAGGAAAAGGAGAAAATAACAAATCATGACGTAAAGGCCGTTGAGTATTTCCTCAAGGAAAAATTCTTTCAGTTCGGCTGGGGAAAATGGCGTGAATTCATACACTTCGGGTTAACGTCACAGGATATTAATAATACGGCAATACCTCTCTCCCTTAAGGACGCGATGATAGATGTGTATTTCCCCATTCTTTATGAACTCAGGGAAACACTTGCAAATTTTGCCGAGGAATGGAAGGAAATACCATTGCTTGCACGTACACACGGTCAACCTGCTTCTCCGACAAGGATGGGAAAGGAGATTGAAGTGTTTGTCTCAAGGATAGACGGCCAGATGAAGTATTTCGGTCAGATTCCTTATTCTGCAAAGTTCGGTGGTGCGACAGGAAACTTCAATGCACATAAGGTTGCATATCCCGATATTGACTGGCCAGGTTTTGCAAATAACTTCGTAAATGAAGAGCTTGGCCTTGTGAGATCACATCCTACAACTCAGATCGAGCACTATGATAACCTGGCAGCCCTTTTCGATAATATGCGCCGCATCAATGTTATTCTTATCGATCTTGCACGTGATATATGGACATACATCTCACTCGAATATTTCAGCCAGAAAATTAAAAAAGGCGAGATCGGGTCTTCTGCAATGCCTCATAAAGTAAACCCGATCGATTTTGAAAATGCCGAGGGTAATCTCGGATATGCAAATGCTGTATTTGAACATCTTTCAATGAAGCTGCCTGTCTCAAGGCTGCAACGCGACCTGACCGATTCTACAGTACTCAGAAATGTCGGTATCCCGATCGGACATTCTATTCTGGCATTCAATTCTCTTCTCAAAGGACTAAACAAGCTCATTATCAATTCTGAGAAGATGCGATCAGATCTCGATTCAAACTGGGCTGTGATAGCCGAAGGCATACAAACAATCCTGAGACGCGAGGGTTATCCAAATCCTTATGAAACACTCCTTGAGCTGACCCGTACAAATCAGAAGATTACACAGGAAGCAATAAATGCCTTTATCGAAAGTCTCGAGATAAGATCTGACGTAAAAGCCGAACTTAAATCGATAAATCCTTTTAATTACACAGGTTATTAACATTTTTTCTGAATAATGGATAAAGTACGGCTTCTGTTTAAATATTTATTGCCATACAAGTGGTCGGCAATTAAAAATATAGTCTATAACATTCTCGGGGCATTTTTTGCGCTATTTTCACTTACACTTCTTGCTCCGTTCTTAAAAATACTTTTTGCTGATCCGGGGCAGACTCTTCCTGTCCCCGGTGAGTTCAGGTTTACAATTGGTTATCTGAATGAATATTTCAGTTACTTTATAACTAGTTTTATCGAACAGAATGGAAAAGAGAAGGCATTACTGCTCGTCAGCCTTATGTTTCTTTTCGCAAGTTTCCTCAAAAATGGTTTCATTTTCATGGCGAACAACAGTACGGCCTATATCCGGGCAAGCACTGTCCGCGACCTGAGAAGGATGTTATATCATAAGATCCTCCGGCTCCCGCTCTCATACTTCACTGATTCAAGGAAAGGCGATATAATGACCCGTGTATCGAATGATGTACAGGAGATAGAAGTCTCTGTGATAGCGTCTCTCACAATGATCTTCCGGGACCCGGTTACAATACTGATCTTCGTAGTCTATTTGTTCATGAAGAGTCCTATGCTAAGTCTTCTTGCTCTTCTTCTTCTGCCTGTTGGAGGCTTGCTTATCGGCAAAATAAGTAAAACCCTGAGATCCTCCTCATTTGCAGGTCAGCAGCACCTCGGAAAGCTTCTCTCAGTTGTTGATGAGACTTTATCAGGTCTGCGGATTATAAAGGGTTTTAATGCCCAGGATAAAATGAAAGACCAGTTTGCAAGGAACAACGAGGAATACTCTAAGATATTCAAACGTGTTACAAGGAAAGCTTACCTGGCATCTCCTTTAAGTGAATTCATGGGTACAATTGTTGTTATGATACTTGTGTATGCCGGCGGAATGCTGGCGCTGAAAGGACAGGCAGGACTCAAATCCGAAGATCTTATAGTTTTTATTCTTGTATTCTCACAGATTCTTCAACCTGCTAAGAATATCTCAACTGCATGGTTCGCAATTCAGAAGGGCATGGCTTCCGTTGACAGGATAGACCAGGTGCTTGAAGCTGAAGAGACGATTACACAGAAAGAGGATGCTGTTTCAATTAAAGAATTTTCAGGTGAAATTGAGTTCCAGGGTGTTTGGTATGCATATAATAATGAACCTGTCCTCAGAGACATTAATCTGAAGATAAAGAAAGGTCAGACTGTTGCAATTGTCGGGAAATCAGGTGCAGGAAAGTCTACTCTGGCTGATCTGCTTCCGAGATTTATTGATGTTGATAAAGGCAGGATACTGATAGATGGCATTGACATCCGTGATCTGCGGATACGCGATCTTAGGAATTTACTTGGCATTGTGAGCCAGCACCCGATTTTATTCAATACGACATTTACGGAGAATATCGCTTTTGGTGTGGATTCACATGATGCTAAAAGCGTTGAATCCGCTGCAAAGATTGCGAATGCTCATGATTTCATACTCGAAACAGAAAAAGGGTATGACAATATGGTGGGCGAGGGGGGTAACAAGCTTAGCGGCGGTCAGCGGCAGCGGGTAAGTATTGCAAGAGCTATAATGGCAAATCCTCCTATACTTATTCTCGATGAAGCAACTTCAGCCCTCGATACGGAATCAGAGCGGCTTGTTCAGGATGCAATTCTTAAACTCATGAAGAACAGAACGTCTCTTGTTATTGCCCACAGGTTATCTACAATTCAGCATGCCGATATCATAATCGTGCTCGATGAGGGCAGAATTGTTGAAACCGGAACTCATGCTGAGCTTATTGCTAAGAAGGACGGCGTGTACCAGAAGCTTCACAGCTTCCAGGCTATATGATGTTCGTTACTTTATATTTAGATAGATGTATTGTTAAATTATTAACAGAAATATGACCTTCAGAATTAACCTTTTAATATTAACATCTCTTTTACTGTTAGCAGTTCCTGCCGAGTCACAAAAAGGCAGGCATAAATTTGCACTTGGAGAGACTGAGTTCCTGCTTGATGGCAAACCATTCCAGATTATCAGTGGTGAAATGCATCCTTCAAGAATTCCTGCTGAATACTGGAAGCACAGGATACAGATGGCAAAGGCGATGGGCTGCAATACTATCTCGGTTTATCTTTTCTGGAATTACCATGAGCAGAAAGAAGGTGAATATGATTTCTCAACAGGAAACCGCAATATAAGCGAATTCTTCAGGCTTGTTCAGGAAGAAGGAATGTGGCTTATTGTCAGACCCGGGCCTTACGTATGTGCAGAATGGGATCTTGGAGGAATTCCTCCATATCTTCTGAGAATTCCGGATATACAGCTCCGTTGCCTCGATCCAAGATATATGGCAGCTGCAGAGAAATATATGTCAAAGCTTGCTGAAGTGCTTAAGCCGTTCCAGGTTACTAATGGCGGGCCATTGCTTATGATACAGGTTGAGAATGAGTATGGCAGCTATGGCAATGATAAAAACTATTTGCTGAAGCTGCGTGAAATATGGAAAGAGCAGGGGATTGAAGTTCCGACTTTTACGGGTGATGGCCCGACGGTAAAAATGCTACAGGCAGGTACACTGCCCGGTAGCGCTGTTGGTCTTGATTCAGGAAGCAAGGAGGAAGACTTTACACTGGCAGCAAAGATGAACCCGGGAGTACCGGTTTTCAGCAGCGAGACTTACCCGGGCTGGCTGACTCATTGGGGAGAAAGCTGGGCCCGTCCGGATACTGCAGCGCTTTTGAATGAAATCAAATTCCTCATGAATAACAGGAAATCATTTAACCTGTATGTGCTTCACGGAGGAACAAACTTCGGATATATGGCAGGAGCCAATTCAGGTGGCAAGGGATATGAACCTGACGTAACGAGTTATGACTATGATGCCCCGGTTAATGAACAGGGCCAGCCGACTCCAAAATACTTTGCGATAAGGAGCCTGCTCCAGACATATCTTCCCAAAAAACAATCATTACCTGATGTTCCGGATCCTATGCGGGCAATTGAAGTGACCGCTTTCGGACTTCAGCCGTTCTCAAGTATTTGGGACAATCTTCCGGAATCTGTCAATTCTGTAAAACCTCAGCCATTTGAAAGCTATAATCAGGATTATGGTTTCATTCTATATAAAACTGAGCTCACAGGTAATAAGAGCGGAAAACTTGTTATCTCTGAAATTCACGATTATGCCACTGTTTTTCTTAATGGGAAATATATCGGAAAGCTTGACAGGAGAGAAGGAATAAATACAATTGATATACCTGAAAGTAATGCAGTGAAACCTGTTCTTGAGATATTTGTTGAAGGAATGGGAAGAATAAACTATGGAAAAAATATCATCGACCGTAAAGGTATTACTGACAGTGTTACTCTGAACGGTGAAACACTTCTGAACTGGAAGGTGTATAATCTTCCGATGGATGAGAAATTCATCTACAACCTGAGATCATCAGGTAAAAGCATAGACAAACCTGGCATTTTCTTCAGGGGTAATTTTATGATAAACAGCGCCGCAGGTGTTTCGAAAGGCGATACTTTCATTGATCTTTCCAACTTTACAAAAGGCATTGTATGGGTGAATGGACATAACCTGGGCAGGTACTGGAATATTGGTCCGCAAAAGAGGTTATACTGTCCGGCAACATGGTTGCGTGAAGGACTTAACGAAGTAATGATATTTGACCTGCATGAAACGTCAGTGAAATTCATAAGCGGCTGGAAAACAATGGAGTGATCTACGAGACCGGATCATGCTTCGGCCTTATGCTGACTCGGCAGATTATATAAGCGAAAAAGATAATGATACAAAAGGCGTTGCACCTTTTATTCCTGCAATCCTTGAGCCTGACCTGTAGAAAATTGTAACATTTGTTACAAAATATTTGAAGGACGTTTGTGAGACGGATGATGATCCGTCTCATTTTTTATCAGATGTCGAATAGCCTGCGGATATGTCTTTCGTAAAGATTTTCAAAAACACATTCAGTTATAACTTCTTCGTTAGATTCAAGCAGCCTGTAAAACTCTTCCATTCGACTGGCTGCAAGCTTATATGCAACATGCAGAAGCTGCCTCATATCGGGGTTGAAGAACCTGTTTTTCCTGTCATGCCTGATTGCGGAGGCAAATCTTTTGCTATCCCATCCACTGATATCTGCAACAGCAGGCAGCGATGAGATCCTGATATCTATTACATCGGCATAAGGGGCGCATAATTCCTCTATATGCTTCAATGATTCTGAATATATTTCCTTTACAAAACCAAGTCCTTCACCACCTGCTTCGGCAAGACCGATGATTTCCTCAAGCCATGTTGTTCCTGCGGTTTTCAGATGTATGCCTTTGTCATTTTTACGTATTAATGAACCTATATGCGGATAAATCGCGAATTTGTCTGATCCTGAGTGTATGCTCATCTTCAGGTTTTCAGGAAGGCCAAACTCATTTATTGCATGATCGATCACCATAAGATCGGCCTCAAATTCTTCAGCGAATTTCTCAGGATCGCCGGCATAATCCACTCCTTTATTGAACCGTCCAGTGAATTTTGGCGCAATTGTCTGAAGTGGAATGTTTTCAGACGCCAGCATTTTCAGAATAAAGAAAAGCTCAACAGGAGTTTGCGGTGCAGGAACTTCATCCATTGAAACCTCTGTAACAAAATTTCCTGTACCTTTTGATTTTTCTATTTTCCTGTAGATGTCATAGGCTTTAATTGCAGCAAAGAGATATTTTTCAGCTATTCCTTCAAGCTGGGTTGTGCTTATTGAGAATGTTTTTTCAATTCCGGGTATTTCTAATTTTCCTGAATAACCTGAAACGCTCTTAATGAATTCATCTATCTCTTCCCTTCCTGCTTTCTTTCCAATGTACGATGCAACATCAATAGTGAAGAAATCGGAATGTTCGATGAATCTCTCTGCAGTATCAATGTTTATGTGATCGGCATCGACGAAATACTGTTTACTGAAACCTGCTTTCCGCGTTACAGCATCGGCCTCGTGCCTCACGTCGGCAGGCTGAGTTCCGATTGTGATGTGTTCCCTGTTTGATTTGTTCCATACAGGGGTAATGTCAACTCCCTTTTCACCTGCTTTAATAATAGCTTTAAGCTGAGCGCCGCCCTGGTGACCGAACCTGTCGCCAAGTCCCATCGAGTATTTTCCTAATTTTTTCATAATCATTAAATGAAGAAATCTACATTCTGTGAAGAAATTATGTCTACGGGTAGATATTGATATTTCTCAGGGATCTTATTCATTGAAAGATAATCCATTAATTTTTTAATTCCAAGGTATGCCTGTTCTTCCGGGCGCTGGCCAATAAGAAACTTTATAATTCCTTCTTTCAGCAGGCTTACATTTTCGTCAAGGAGATCATACCCGATAATATTAATGTCTTTCCTCCCGCATCTTTTCAGATAGTTTGCAATAAGATATGATTTTGATCCGGTGATGAAGACAGAGCCTGTCTCAGGATGCCTGCTTAGAACACTCTCCATATCGGAGCTGACCTCCTTTTCAGTAGGTTCCTTTATACTTATGCTAAGTGTGCCTGCCGATTTAATGCCTGAATCGTCAAGATAGCCGAGAAATCCTTTTGTTCTGTTTTTAAGGTGATGAACGTTCGTCAGGTTCCTGGCTATGTTTACAATGAGAATGTTTTTACCGGGTTCTGTTACGAGATCAGTAAGCTCACCTGCAACTCTTCCGCTTAAGTATACGTCCTCTCCGATATATGACAGGAATCCTGTGTCCCGGATAAAACTGTCGATGAAAACAAATGGGATCTTCCTTTCTGTCAGGGTCCTGCAGAAGCCAACGGATTCAGATTTGAAGATTGGTGCAAGCAGTATCCCGTCAGGGTGGAGCTCAAGCACTTCATCTGATTTGCGCTGGAAGTCAGCTTCGCTCTGCATATCGAAATTCATCTTTGTCAGTTCAACAGGAAAAGGTTCAAGCTCTGCAACAGCCCTGTCCATGCCTGCAGGATGTTTTATCCAGTAAGAATTTATTTCTGTTGCTTCCGGAAGAAGAGAAACAATGTGATAGCTCTTTCGTGACTTGAGGGCGCGTGCCATCACATTGGGTGAATAATTCGTATCCCTGAGGATCTTCTGAACTTTTTCCTTTGTCTTTTCAGACACTTCCCCGCGGTTATGCAGAACTCTGTCGATTGTACCGATAGAAACGCCCGCCAGACGGGCAATATCTTTTATCCTTGCTTTACCCGGATTCATGTTTCCTATCCTGCCGACGGTTACTTTTTTCAGATCTCGATCTTCTTCATTTTGGGTACAAGGAAGTGCATTACAATCCAGGCAAGCAGGTATGCAACTGCACAGAATACAAAAACGATAGTATAACCTGTTGTCATGCTTCCCTGTACTATCGGAGTCTGTATTTGCTTTAACTGATCAAACAAAACAGGATCAACTGCCTGAATTTTGTCAATCGCTTCTGCAGGAAGATTGCTGAGAGCTATCTTATCAAGATTTATTACATCGTTATACCTGTTTACAAGATTCAGAGACCGGATCTTCTCAACGAAATCTCCGAGATTATGTGCCTGAGCTTCAACCCACGACTTTGCAATTCCCGCGCTGCGGAAACCGTCAAATATCCAGCCTGATGATTTATTTATCACGATACCTCCGATACCCCCGGCCATGCCTCCGATACCTGTCACGCTGCCTATAGCTTTCTTCGGGAACATGTCTGACACTGTAGTAAAGATATTCGCTGACCATGCCTGGTGTGCGGCAGTACCAACACCTATAAGCAGTACCGGTACCCAATAGCTTATGTAACCAAGTGGTTGCGCAAGAAGGACAATCAGGGGGAACAGTGCAATCAGCAGCATTGCTTTCATGCGACCGGCATAAGGATCATATCCCTTATTAATGAAATACATTGGAAACCATCCTCCGGTGATGCTTCCTGCAGTCGACATTGTATAAAGGACGGCAAGTGGAAATGCCACTTCCATGCCAGTCATGCCATACTGCGCTTTGAGGAATGCAGGCAGCCAGAACAGATAAAACCACCATACGCCATCTGTCATGAACTTGCCAAAGCTGAATGCCCATGTCTGTTTAAACTTAAGAAGCTTAAACCATGATACATTTTCATGTGATTTGCTTACTTCAGGCTGAGCTTCTTCAAGGTTATCAGAATGTATATAATCGAATTCAGGTTTTTCAACCCTTCTGCTTTTTGAGGGGACCTCATATAACCAGAACCAGAAAATAAGCCAGAGAAAACCGAATGCTCCTATTATTATAAAGGCAGACTCCCACCCCCAGTTTTTTACTATCCAGGGAACAACAACAGGAGCAAGGATAGCTCCGACGTTAGTACCGGAATTGAATATCCCTGTCGCAAGAGCTCTTTCTTTCTTAGGGAACCATTCTGCAGTTGCTTTTATCGCTGCAGGGAAGTTACCCGATTCACCAAACCCGAGAAGACCTCTTGAGATCATAAAACCTCCCGTGCTTCTTGCGAGCGCATGTGACATTGCAGCCAGAGACCATATTATAAGCGACCATGCGTACCCAAGCTTTGTTCCAAGCCAGTCGATAAGCCTGCCGGCGAAGAGCATTGAAATTGCATAGACGAACTGAAACACTGAAATTATATTTGCGTAATCAGTGTCGCTCCAGTTAAACTGCACTTCGAGGGTGTCCTTCAGAAGGCTGAGCACCTGCCTGTCAAGGTAGTTGACAGTAGTTGCAAAGAATACAAGTGAGCATATAGTCCACCTGTATTTTCCGATTTTCTTGTTTATTTCAGAGATCATAGATTGGGTTAGAAAGGGTTTTTATACGTTGTATGTCGAAGATGCTGTAGTGCCTCCTCTTCCTGTCCAGTTTGTATGGAAGAATTCGCCTCTTGGCTTGTCGGTTCTCTCGTAAGTATGTGCGCCAAAATAATCCCGTTGTGCCTGGAGAAGGTTAGCAGGAAGCTTTTCAGACCTGTATCCGTCGAAGTATCCCAGGGCGGCGGAAATTGACGGAACTGGTATACCGTTTGAAACAGCAGTTGCTACAATGTTTCTCCATCCTTTCTGAGCCTTCTCAACTTTGTCGTTGAAGTATGGATCGAGAAGAAGGTTTGTTATTGAGCCGTTATTATCGAAAGCTTCCTTGATTTTACCAAGAAAAGCCGACCTGATAATGCAACCGCCTCTCCACATGAGCGCTATACCTCCATAATTCAGCTTCCATTTATATTCCTGTGCCGCGCCTCTCATAAGCGAATATCCCTGTGCATACGAAACAATCTTTGAAGCAAACAGTGCATCCTTAAGGTCATTTATAATGCTCTTCCTGTCACCTTTAAATTCTGCTTTAGGACCTTTAAGTACTTTTGAAGCAGCAACCCTTTCATTTTTTAGTGATGACAATGTCCTCGCAAAAACTGCTTCGCCTATTAGTGTAAGCGGAGTTCCGAGGTCCAGTGCTGATACTACAGTCCATTTACCTGTACCTTTCTGGCCGGCAGTATCAAGGATCCTGTCTACAAGCGGAGCACCATCCTGATCTTTATATGCCAGAATATCACGCGTAATCTCAATAAGATAGCTGTCGAGATCTCCTTTATTCCATTCTTTGAACACCTCGTGCATCTCATCTGCAGTCATGTGAAGCAGATCCCTCATTATCTGGTATGCTTCGCAGATAAGCTGCATGTCACCATATTCGATACCATTGTGAACCATTTTTACAAAATGACCCGCTCCATTTTCCCCAACCCAGTCGCAGCATGGTGTGCCATCTGATACTTTTGCTGCAATTGCCTGGAGTACCGGTTTTACATGCGGCCATGCATCCTTTGAGCCACCGGGCATTATTGACGGTCCGAGGAGAGCGCCTTCTTCACCACCGGAAACGCCGGTTCCTATATACAGGAGCCCTTTACTTTCAACATAGGCGGTCCTGCGGTTCGTGTCAGGGAAATGAGTGTTGCCGCCATCTATTATTATGTCACCCTTGTCAAGGAGTGGGATCAGAGCCTCGATCATTTCATCGACAGCCTGGCCGGCTTTTACCATTATCATTACTTTCCTCGGCGTGGCGAGAGTGCTTACAAATTCCTCAAGCGAGTGCGTCCCGGTTATCTTTTTCCCTTTTGCTCTTCCGGCAAGAAAGTCGTCAACTTTCTTTGTTGTCCTGTTAAAGACACTTACCTGGAAACCTTTGCTCTCCATATTGAGGACAAGGTTTTCACCCATTACTGCCAGTCCGATTAAACCGATGTCTGAAAGCTTATTCATTTTTTCTGATATTAAGTTTTGTATTGTTACTCTTATAATCTGTCTTAAAAAGTGATGATTCCATTTATTTTACCTGCCATAATACTCTTTCACTACTTCGTCCATTACCCTGTTTGTCCGTGCAGCTGATGTTCCCGTGCTGGGTGATTCCCCTTTCCCGTGAAGAGCCTTAACGATCTTTTCGATAAGGTATATCTGGACATTCCCGGGACGTTCATTATCAAATACTTTAATTCCTGAAGCATTTGTAAGAATTATCGGATCAAAGCTGAAAGTTGAAAACTTTATTGATCCTGAGCTGCCGAATATTTCAATTGTATCCCTGCCGCATTCGGGCGACACTGAAAAGCTCCAGGTGCCTGTTGCTATTATATCTTCACCGAATACAAATTCTGCCGAAACAAAATCTTCAGCTTTGTAAAGTCCTGAATGGTTCTTTACGACCGATCTTACCTCTTTCACAGGGCCGAACACAAAATCCAGCCAGTCGAGCTGATGACATGCAAGATCAAAGAAATGCCCGCCACCGGATAAGGCAGGATCAACTCTCCATGGGAGATTTCCGGCTATTTCATCGGGTGTTGCATTTTTAAAAAGTTGCAGTTGTACAAAACGCACCTTCCCGATCTGATGTTGTTCTATCATTTCTTTTACAAGGACAAAACCAGGGAGCGCTCTTCTGTAATATGCAACGAAAACAGGAACATTGTGTTTTTCAGCTTCGTTATTGATCTCGTTGCATTCTTTGAAATTCAGGGCCATTGGCTTTTCAATATATACGGGTTTGCCGGCCCTGATTGCCTGAATTGCATACTCTTTATGACTTCCGGGAGGGGTTGCAACATAAACCGCTGTAACCTCTTTATCATTTATAAGCTCTGATGCGTTTGTATAAAACTTTTGAACATTATGCCTGCGGGCGTAATCCCCGGCAAGAGCTGCATTGCGTCGCATCACTGCCACAAGCTTTGAATCACCGGCCTTGTTAAAAGCCGGTCCGCTTTTAACCTCCGTCACATTTCCACAACCGATTATTCCCCAGTTTACCATGATGTTATTTTGTAAGTCGTTCTTCAGAAGCCCATAATCCGAGAGCCGGATTTGAAATATAGAATATCTCTTCGCCACCCGGCATAATGTTGATTCCATCTGATAGTTTAGACGGATCATACAATTTCATCACCTGCTTAAGGTCGTTATATTTAAAGTTAACTGATTCAATTTCTTCGCGCGTGAGTGAGCCGGGGCAGTATCTGATAGAAAACCTTCCTTCGGAGCTGCCATGAATAAGATGAGCCGCTGCGCTCAGGTTATTCTGCAGATCAGTATTTTCTTTCAATGATTGAAGTGTGGCAGGAGTACCTTTGTAACCATATTTTCTGATAAGACTGTCGATAAGCTTGTCTTCTCCAAATTCTTTTAAGCCAGGCGCCTGGACAATTAGCTCGCCGTCATCAGCCATAGCCATCCTTGTACGATAAATGCTCTTATTGCCGAGCCAGGTGCTTTTAAATTCAGAGGGATCAAGATAGACAACAACTTTTTTGAGTGGACTGGTGAGAAGATTAAAGTTAACCCTGACAGACAATTCGGCTGCCTTTGTGAAAACATCCTCATCGTCGCCTATATACAGACCTCGTATCACCAGGTTGCCATTCATTTCGCGTCCGATCACTGTATGTATATAAACAACTGGCAGATGAGGAATAAACATACGGGAAGCATAATTAAGCAGCCTTCTTACAGGGTTATCTGCCTTTCCCATTATGTTTTCCATGCCGTAAACTGCTCCGAGGAAATGGCTTTTGTTAATCCCTTCAGGACCACCGGTGCCGACAAAGAGGTTTTTGTTATAGTTTGCCATCCCGATTACCTCATGAGGAACGACCTGGCCAACCGAAAGAATAAGGTCATGATCTCCATTCAATACAAGATTGTTAAGCTGTGCCGGCCATGAATAATCGAGCAGCCCGCCAGTAATATTTGAGACAAAATCTCCCGGAACTACTCCTGCAGTAACGACGTCATTTCTCCAGTCGTGTACACGAAAAAGATCTTTAGGCACGCCGGGGAACATTGTGCTGATCTGCTGATCGGACATCGGTGCGTGAGTTCCGAGCGCCGGCAGGATGTCTGTTATATTCTGCCTGTAATATTTATAGAGCAGAGTTGTTATATCGCCTGCTCTTGAATGAAACCTTGTAAAATCAGGAGGAACAACAAGCACCTTGTATTTCTTTTCAAGCTTTTCCAAAGCTGTGAATAAACCTGCTTCAAGCTCTGCAGGCCCAATAACAGTGTTCTCCGATCCGGAACTGTAATAAATCATTTGTAGAATGTTCTTCTTTTGAAAATTTGAAAATTATGAAATAATGAAATAATGAAATAATGAAATAATGAAATAATGAAATAATGAAATAATGAAATAATGAAATAATGAAATAATGAAATACTCATTCACTCATTCATTCATTCACTCATTCATTCATTCATTCATTCATTCATTCACTCACTCTACCTACACTCCCGAGTAAGCACTGAATCCTCCGTCGACAGGTATAACAATTCCAGTAACAAAACGGGAAAGATCCGATGCAAGATAAATCACTGTACCAGTGAGCTCTTCGGGAACGCAGTATCGCGCCATAGGGGTACCGTCAATAATTTTCTTACCTCTTGGTGTCATCTCACCAGTTTTTTCATCGGTGAGAAGAAACCTGTTCTGGTTTGTAAGCAGAAATCCCGGAGCAATCGCGTTCACTCTTACCCCTGTTCTTGCCATATGAACTGCCAGCCATTGTGTGAAATTATTAACAGCAGCTTTTGCAGCAGAATAGGCGGGTATCTTTGTTAATGGCCTGTAAGAATTCATCGATGATATGTTTACTATCACTCCTGATTTCTTTTTAACCATATCGGAAGCGAATACAATTGAAGGCAGGAGGGTTCCCTTAAAATTAAGATCGAAAACCTTATCAAATCCTTCGGTCTTTAGTCCGAAGAAAGTATCCTCAGGGTTCTCGCTTTCAGTACCTTCCATTCTTTCGGCTTTAGTAGTGGCAGCAGGTGAGTTGCCACCGGCTCCGTTGATAAGAATATCAATAAGTCCGAATTTCTCATTTATTTCTTTCTTTGCTCTTTCAAGAGATTCTTTGTCGAGAACATTAGCAACGATTCCAATCGAAGCAACGCCCGTTTCATCAGTTATTTCATTTGCAGTTTTTATTGCCGGCTCCTGGTTGCGATCGAGAATCACAGTCTTTACACCATGCAATGCAAGTGATTTTGCCATCGTTGAACAAATGATCCCTGCGCCACCTGTTATAACAGCTACTTTGTCTTTGAGATTAAGCTCATTCATATCTAAATAGTTCAAAATTTCAGAATCCGAAATATTCTTTTGCATTCCTGTATGAAACACCCTCAATTACAGGTTTAAGGAGAGAATCATCATCAGGGATAAGGCCTTTTTCAACTTCTTCGCCGATGAAGTTGCACACAATCCTCCTGAAATACTCATGACGGGGGTAGGAGAGGAAGCTTCTTGAATCAGTGACCATACCTACAAACCTTGGAAGAAGCGCTAGAGCGGAAAGATCCCTGAGATGTTTTTCCATTCCCGTCTTCTGATCAAGAAACCACCATGCGGCTCCATATTGCACTTTGGCCGGGTAAGATCCGTCGTTGAAGTTGCCGGCCATTGTCAGCATCATTTCATTATCGGCAGGATTCAGGTTGTATAGAATTGTCCTGCCAAGCTGATCCGTATTATCGAGGGCGCTCAGGAACTTTGACATTTTAAAAGCATCCTGTGAAACACCTATTGAGTCCCATCCTGTATCGGGCCCCATCCGGCGGAACATTCTGCTGTTGTTATTTCTCAAAGCGCCGACATGGAACTGCTGAGTCCATCCGCGTTTGTGATTCATCCTGCATATCTCAAGCATCACAGCAGTACGGTATTTCTCAGCTTCTTCAGGTGAAATCATCTCGCCGCTTATCAGCTTACTAAATATTTTGTCTGTCTCCTGCGCAGTGAAATCACTGAAATAGAAACGGTCCATTCCATGGTCCGATAGCCTTCCACCCATATCATGAAAGAACTTATGTCTGTCATCGAGAGCTGATATAAGTGCTTCAAAGCTTCTGATTTCAAATGTGCAGGCTGTCTCAAGCTTCTTTATATAATCTTTGAAAATACCGGGATTGTCTGTTTTGATAACGTTGTCGGGACGAAACGCCGGCAGTATCCTTATTTCAAAACTCTTCAGCTTTGTATGATGCTCAAGCGAGTCGGCCGGATCGTCAGTTGTGCAAACGACCTCGACATGCATCTTCTTCAGCAGTGACTTTATGCTGAACTCTTCTGTCTGCAGCATCGCTGAAGCTTTTTTATAAATGTTACCCGCTGTCTCCGGAGAAAGAAGGTCGGCTATCCCGAAATATCTCGATAGTTCAAGGTGTGTCCAGTGATAAATGGGATTGCCCAGAGTGTAAGGTACTGTTTCAGCCCATTTCTGAAATTTCTGTTCATCACTTGCATCTCCTGTGCAGTATTTCTCATTGATCCCATTGGTTCTCATTGCACGCCATTTATAGTGATCTCCTTCAAGCCATGCACGTGAGAGATTTTCAAAATTCCTGTTATCTGCAATCATAGATGGCGACAGATGACAATGGAAATCAATTATCGGGAGCTTCTCTGCATAATCATGGTATAATCTTTCAGAAGTCCGGTTGTTCAAAAGAAAATTATCATTGATGAACGGTTTCATTATAATGAAATTGGATTATTGATTTTTTTTATTAAAATTTGTTCCGTTAACGAACACGAAAATATGAATTCAATTCCGAATGATCAAATATTTTGTTTCATTCTTATGAATTAATTATCAAACCCGACTTTACAAACTTTACAAACTTTACAAACTTTATAAACTTTACAAACTAACATAAAATGATAAAAGAATTACGTTATGCCTCTCATCCGGGCGACGCTAAGAATTATGACACCGGAAGGCTAAGGAAAGAGTTCCTTATTGAGAATATCTTTGTTAAGGATGAAATATCTTTAGTATATTCATTATACGACAGATACATTGTCGGAGGAGCCATGCCTGTGAACAGGCCACTTACTCTTGAGCCTGTGGATGAACTTAAAGCCGCTCAGTTTCTTGAAAGGAGGGAGATGGGAATAATCAATATCGGAGGAGAGGCTATCGTTGAAGCGGGAGGAAAGAACTATTCATTATCTTTCAAGGAAGCCCTGTATCTCGGTCAGGGTACTGCTGATGTTGTATTCAGGTCTGCAGATCCGGGCAAGCCGGCCAGGCTATATCTAAACTCGGCTCCGGCGCACCATGCATTTCCTTCGAAGAAAGTTACAAAGGCTGAGGCGGAAGTTAAAATCCTTGGTGATCCGGAATCATCAAATCACAGGGTCCTCAATAAGCTTATTGTAAACGGAATTGTCGAAACCTGCCAGTTGCAGATGGGAATGACTGAACTGAAAACAGGAAGCGTATGGAATACAATGCCTGTTCATACACATAACCGCAGGATGGAGGCATACTTTTATTTTGAAGTTCCTGAAAACCAGGCAATATGCCACTTTATGGGTGATCCTGATGAAACAAGGCATATCTGGATGAAAAATGAACAGGCCGTACTGTCTCCATCGTGGAGCATTCACAGCGCTGCAGGAACATCAAATTATACATTTATCTGGGGAATGGCGGGAGAAAATCTTGATTATGGAGATCAGGATATAAGATATCCGGATACATTGAAGTAACAACTGAATCTAACCTAAAAAAACGATCAGCATGAAAGAACTATTCGATCTGACAGGAAAAGTAGCGCTTGTTACGGGCGGAACTCATGGTATCGGTCTCGCAATTGGCAAGCTCCTTGCAAAAGCAGGTGCAAAAGTATGCGTAAACGATCTTTCGGGCGACAAGCTTAAAAGCTGCCGTGAAAGTTTTTTAGCAGACGGGCTGGATGTAATGACACTTACTTTTGACGTCACAGATGAAGCGGATGTTGACAGGGGTATTTCGGAAATTGAAAAATCAGCAGGTACTGTTGATATACTTGTCAATAATGCCGGCATAATTAAAAGAATTCAAATACTTGATATGCCTGTTGAGGAGTTCAGGCAGGTCATTGATGTTGATCTCGTTGCGCCGCTGATTGTTTCAAAACGGGTTGTGCCAGGGATGATAAAGAAAAAAGCTGGAAAGATCATAAATATGTGCTCAATGATGAGCGTTTACGGGCGGAATACTGTTTCAGCCTATGCTTCTGCAAAAGGGGGGCTGATGCTCCTTACAAGAAATATGACATGTGAGTGGGCTAAATATAACATCCAGATCAATGGCATTGGTCCGGGTTATATAGCAACTGCCCAGACAGCTCCGATACGGGAAGGCAATCATCCGTTCAACGATCTGGTTATGACGAGGACTCCTGCAGGCCGCTGGGGTGAACCCGAAGATGTTGCAAATGCTGCGCTTTTCCTTGCCTCAAAAGCAAGTGATTTTGTCAACGGTCATATACTGTTTGTTGATGGAGGTATCCTGGCCAATTTCGGTTATGTGAAAGGTGAAAATGCCGTTGAATAACAGGTTGATCTTAAATGTGCTAATTTAGGTAATAATACCTGGAAGATTCGTCATAAGTTTCCTTTATCCGATATTGTTCCCCTCGCCCATGGGAGAGGGGAATTCAAGGGGAGAGGCTCAATCGATTAACAGCCTCTCTCCAACCTCTCCCCTGAAGTGGGAGAGGCTTGATTTTCTGGATAGAAGTAAAAAAACATTAGTAACGAAGCGAAGCGCAGTGAACGATCTTCTCCTTTATCCGTAAATCTTCTTTTGTCTGTTTTCTTACGGTTTCGAATACAGATCTTCTATCGTAGGCCTGTATTCTACCGGCTTCTGATCAGAAAATTCATCTTCACCTGCTTTTGCATTGAAATACATGATGCACGACAGGATCGGCATCAGCGGAAGTGTAATTGCACCCGACAGAGACGCAAGAATTATAAAAACGGGATTCTTTGTAACATCAATAGCTTCAACTGAACCAGGTGAGAATATTGTTTTCAGAAAATTTCCTGCAAACGGGATCATAATGATTGAAGAGAGTACCACGGATATAACTATCATAATTATAAGGAATATCGCAACCCATCCCATGTTAGCCCAGAAATTCCTGTGAGCCAGTGTAAATGTCCTGCTGATTGTTCTCCCTATATCAGGTCCTTCAATCATGAGGATTGGTAATATAAAGAGATAAAGCATGATGAGATACAGCACAACAAAAAATGCTCCTATTATAAGCGCTAAAACTCCAAGAACGAGTCCTATTGCTCCGACAAAAGCAAACAGTATCATTATTACAAGAAAAGGAAGATAATACCTTAAAGCCGCAACAAGAGAATTCAGTATACCGGACTCTCCCACAGGGTGGAATATAATATAATGCTGCAGAACAGTATTGAGGAAAAGGCTTATGAGAACAGTAATAATTGCAGGAACCATAAATTCCTTCATCTTCTCAATCATCAGAATAGGATCGGTAATCGATTGTAATTCCTTTATATCTATAAATGTTGAAGCGAACTGGGTAATTAATGAGATTACAATGGATATTATAAAAAGTGATATGAAATTTTTCTTGTAAAAATCCCACATTGAGCTCATTACCGAGTCGAGATCGTGTTTCCTGTATAACGGATGGTTTTTAATCTGATCCATGAAGATGAATTATTTCAGGCAAAGTTAACAAGGTTTTACTCTTTCCCTGAAGAAGAAGCACAAATATGTTCATTTTCCCTTTCTCCATTCTCTGAGGACATTTGTGAACTGGAAAACTGAGTTTGATCTCCTTGGCATGAAGATGCCTTCATTGACTGATCTTACATCCTCGATTGTATAAAAAGCTTTAGGATTGAAAGCATTTATTACCCCGATTACCTTGTCAAGCTCATTCCTGTGTACTATTGTATAGATAAGATGAACTTTTTCTCTTGCTCCATGGGCTTCAACCACTGTAGCGCCGTATCCGTTTCCATTAAGAGTTGAAACAAGTTCAACCCCTCTTTCATGGGCGAAGACCCTTATCATGAGAATGCCCATCGCAAGCCTTTCTTCAATTAACATTCCTATAAGATTGCCTGTTGCAAAGCCCCCTGCGTAGGCAATATAGTTTATGTAATTATCAAGATTCTGCATGATCTTGCTTATTGCAGTTATCCAGATGAGAACCTCGAAAAAACCAAGTATGGGTGCGATATTCTTCTTGCCCTTTGAGACGAAAATAATTCTCATTGTGCCAATTGAAACATCACAGATCCTTGCAAGAAAGATAAGAACCGGCATAAGAGCATAGCTGAAAAAATCTGAATCAAAGAATGTAGACATGGCCTGAATAATTTGATTTGCAAAGATAAGCATAATGAAACAAGGCTTCAAGATGGTTTGTTATATGGGTTTTGACGATTGTTAAACAATTTCTTTAGAAACGTTGTTTTAATTATAAACATCATTATTCACTTGTGGAATAATAGCAAATCGTAAATTTGTATCTGACTAAATCAAAACTTATTGAAATGAAAATGAGAAAACTGATCCTTCCGGCAATCCTTTCTCTGACGATCGGGATTGTAATAAGTTCATGCACCGGAAATACAAAAAACAATGATAAACGTTCGGGTATTGAATACTACAGGCAGCTCCAGTTCAGTGAAACTCCCTATGATATTGAGAAGGGAACACACCCCATTACTGAAGCTGAAGCAAAAGATGTAAACAGTTACAAGTTCAGATATGATGAAGGTAAGCTGGTTTCAATTGAATACCAGAGGAATAATGTTCTGCTTGATTATTCTTCAATGGGAGCCGCTAAAGTCACTTACACATACAACGGGAATATGCAGACGAAGCAATGGTTTGACAGCAATGGGAAGTCAATTCCAAATGGTGGAGTCTGGGCAGCCGAATATGCAATGAACAATGACGGAATGAGGGTAAGCATGATGTACTATGATTCAACGGGCACAATGATTGATAACAGGAACGGTATTCATAGCTGGACATGGAGCAAACTTCCCGATGGCATGGTGAAGGAGAACCGTTATAATCTCAAAGGTGAAGAGGTTGTAATGAATCCTTTCTGCCCGTTCTATGAGCTCCGGTTTACTTATGATGACAAGGGTTTTACTACAAGAATGGCGAATTATATGGCCGATACGCTTTATAATTGCACTGCCGAAAACTGTGGCGATATTGGTGTTTCTTACTTTCAGTTTACTCCCAATCAATATGGAGATGTCGAAAGATTCGAAGTGTTCAATGCAACAGGACAGATGTCGAACCTTTACTGGGGATGGTCGAAGAGGTTACAGAAGTTTGATGCAAATGGTTATACCGTTGAAACATCATATTTTGACCAGGATAATGAGCCTGTAAGCGGTAAGCAGGTTCCAGTAACAAAATACACGTACGATGATCATGGTGCAGTTACTGAAGTCAGGTGCTTCGACAGCAACGGTAATCCTATAAATAATCCATCAAACGGAATTGCAGTGACACAGTATAAATATGACAATGACGGAAGACGCGTTGAGACTCTGACATTCGATATAAACAACGTTGCAGTTAATACAAGCACTAACTGAAGATGAAAAAATACAGATACTTAATATTTTTATTTGTCATTTCCGTTATTTCCTCATGCTCGGGAAAGAAACCGAATAATCCTGAGCCGGTTGCTGATAATTCAACTATGGCTCAATCAGCAACGACGACTGCTGTGAAAACGCCGGTAACAGTCGGAAATGAATCAGCCCTCCTGATGAAAGATCTTACTGAGAATGGAGATTATGTAAACAGCCAGAATTTTCCTTCGCTTATAAAGGCATCCATAGTTCATGAAAGCCTTGGAAGCAATATTCTTATCATTGATCTCAGACCTGCTGACAAGTTCAGAAAGGGGCATATAAAAGGAGCAGTTAATAAGAGCTTTGGTGAAATTCCTGCATATTTTGAATCGGGGATAAAACCATTTGAATATGACAAAATAATAATGGTTTGTAACGACGGGTCTGTCTCAAGCTATACAACGTCTCTGCTGAGGCTGATGGGATATGGTAATGTATATGCAATGCGCTGGGGAATGAGCGCATGGAACAATGATTATGCAAAAGAAGGCTGGCTGGCCGGTGTATCAGGAAAATATGAAACAAAGCTTGAAAAGACAGTTAATGAAAAAACACCTGGTACTTCAATGCCTGAGCTTGTAACAGGCTTTTCAGCCGGTCCCGAAATAGCCGCTGCAAGATTTAAAAAGCTTTTCGCAGAAGGTACGGATAATGTTGTAATAACAGCTGATGAAGTCTTTTCAGATCCTTCAAAGTATTATGTAATCAATTACGAGCGAAAGGATAAATATGAGGATGGTCATATACCGGGAGCTTTCCGCTATAAACCCGATGGCACACTTGGTTATCCGGATGAAATGGCATCTATTCCATCCAATAAACCTGTAGTCGTCTATTGTACTACAGGACATAATTCAGGTTTCGCAACTGCATACCTGCGTTTGCTCGGATACGATGCAAGGACTCTAAAATACGGCAATAACAGCTTTATGCACGACAAGATGATAACTGATAAGGTCAGGCTTTCCTGGCTGCCTTTTACTTCTGCTGAAGTTAACGATTTCGAAGTGGTGAAATAATTAATTCATAATAGATTGTGATTCCGGCCGGATCGTTGAATCAGGCCGGAATTCATTTTTTATAACCTCATCATCTTTACTGTCAGAAAGAATGTAGAGGTTTTTAATTCCCATCTGGCTCAATACCATCCATACGCCTGCAGAAACTGAAGGATCAGCTGAATACAGGAGAACAGGGCCATTATTCTTCCTGATCATCCTGATATTGCCTTTATCTGTAATTGAAGAGGGTTTAATGTTCACTGATGACTGAAAGGGAGGGAACTTTGTGCCTTCATCATCAAGATAAATAACAAACTTCTCACCTTTAAGAGCTTCTGCTTCTTCAATATTCACAATATTGGACCTGTTTAAAGAAGGTAATGCCCATTTCTCAGCATCGGGCATAAAGCCTTTGCCCGATAATCTCACAACAACGAGAATGAGGATTATTACTATTATCCCGATGACCTCTTTGAATTTGCCTATTATTTTCATTTGACGAATTGTCTACAATGCTTGATCCCCTACGGGGAAATTGAATAATTTGTTTTATGATTCTACAATGCTTGATCCGCTACGCGGAAATTGAATATTTTGTTTTATGATTCTACAATGCTTGATCCGCTACGCGGAAATTGAATAATTTGTTTTATGATTCTACAATGCTTGATCCGCTACGCGGAAATTGAATATTTTGTTTTATGATTCTACAATGCTTAATCCGCTACGCGGAAATTGAATTTTATGTTTTATGATTCTACAATGCTTGATCCGCTACGCGGAAATTGAATATTTTGTTTGCCACGCTACGCGGAAATTGAGCGATATTATTCACATCCCCCGTCAAGCTTTTTAGTGGCAAGCTGCTTTGATGCAAGCAAACCGGCTTTAAGGCTGTCGGGAAGGCTGTTAATTTCTGTAAAGAGCCGTTTTGCTCTCGTTCTTGTCTCAAAGAGGGCATTCTCCCTTGCAGTGATCTTCTCGCCTGTGAAGACGCTGTTCATGACTGAATTAAACCACTCGTTCATTCCCCCTTTCATTAAAAAGACATTAGAGTAATTCAGACCCTGAGCCAGGACAATTGCATAAGCAGCATCCGTATCGCCGTTTGAGAAAAAAATATTTTTCACATCGCCTTTCCCAAGGAATGTTGCCGGATCCCTGTGAAGGAATTCCGTATAAGGAACGTTTATCGCACCGGGCAATGTAAACTTCTTAAAATCATCCGGCGTCCTGAGATCTATCAGCCTTGCAGTGCTGTCTTCAGAGACAATGAATCTTGCAACCTGGTCGGCTGTAAAATATGTTTTTTCATCAGAAAATAATGATGCAAAATCAGATGGGTTTCCCCTTAAATATCTGTGTCCTGTGTAAGGTAATGCTGCAAGGATGAAACCAAGGCCAAGCAGACAGATCGAATATTTCATTCTTGTATTCATTGCAATTCAGATTTTATCAGTTATATCGGGTCTTGCAAATCTTTTCTCGGCGCCTTCAGCTAACCAGAACAGGATAACAGCGGCAATTATGAGGAGAAATGTGAATAACCCCGGGGACAATCCGATCACCTCATTTATTTTTACAGGTCCCTTGTAATATCCGTTTGCAATATCCTGGATTAACGGGTAAGTTTCACCGAAAAGGAAAGCTCCTGTCAGTCCGCCTGCAATGTAAACCATTGCATCGATCTTCCCGATCGATAGGGCGCTCAGTCCTGTGCCGGGGCAAAAACCACCCATTATAAAACCGGCTCCCATTATTACTCCGCCGATGATCGCTGCTGCAACGTAATACTCATTTACGAAGACAAGATTAAGGTCGAGGATACCGAACCAGTTCAGGAACTGGGATCCTGCGAGGGCAACTATAGCCGCAGTGAAGAATACTTTTAATACAGTTGTGTCGTAGCCGAAAAACATTCCTGCAAGTTTCCTGCTCGATGAAAAGCCTGCCTGCTCGAGCGCAAACCCGAACCCTGTTCCGATGAGAAAAGCAATCAGCAGGTCGAGCCACTCCGGGAATACAATTAATGATGATACTGGCGCCATATTAAGTTTTTATATCCAGTTTTTACGAAAGAAATATGCAAAGAAGTAAGCTGATCCGAAGATCACAGCCATAGTGACGAATCCTCCTAGCGACAAAACAGCCATACCTGAGAGAGCCGCACCGCTTGTACAGCCTCTTGCGAGCTGGGCTCCGTAGACAAAAAAGGCGCCACCAAGGAAAGCAAAGACAAGTCTTCTTGTATTGGAAATCTTAGGCGACTTTTCAATCCTGAATCCAAGTCTGCGCGAAATTGCACCCGAAATGAAACCGCCTGCAATTACACCGAAAATTTCAAATGCAAGCCAGTTTTTTAACGGTTTCTGACCGTTTTCAAAATACTTGCTGTAGTAAATTGATTTCTCGGCATGTGTCCTGTCTACCGCACCAACTGCGGATACCATGCAGTACTTAATCCCGCCGCTTGCACCAAGACCTCTTCCTGCAAGGACCATTGCGGACAGGAGAACCAGTCCCAGCAATGTACCCGCCATATAGGGATTCATATATTTTTTCTTCATAACTTTCAATGATTGGTGATAGCAAAGATATTAAAAACCATGTGAGCATCACCACGGAGTTGCACGGAGTTACACGGAGTTACATGGATTTTGACTTCTATTGATCGTTCTTCTGAGACATTATTCAATTTTTTTGCTTCATGGCGTTATGAACGACCCGCTCGAAAATCAATTTATTTACATGGTATTTTAGGTAATAATACCTGGAAGATTCGTCACAAGTTTCTTTTATCCGATATTGTTCCCATCGCCCCATGGGAGAGAGGAATTCAAGGGGTGAGGTCGACTATACGGGGGATTTCATGGGGTGAGGCCCAATCGAATAACGGCCTCTCTCCAACCTCTCCCCTGAGTGGGAGAGGCTTGATTTTTTGGATAGAAATGAAGAATCGATTTTAATATATTAGTGAAAGATCCCTTACATTTTTACTGTTAATTATTTAACAACTCCCTCATTTTTAGTATCTTTGTTCTAATTCATTTCTCCAACCAACATAAAACCTACAACAATGGCAACCCGGAACAAAATGAATCGCAGAAAGTTTGTTAAAACAACAATGGTGGCAGCAGCAGCAACGGCTATCGTTCCATCACTGCCTGCATTTTCCTGGCAGCAGGCGCCAATGAAGCGCGTACTTGGCAAAACAGGTTTTCAGGTCACCACATTCGGACTCGGTGGGCAGGCTTCGCTGCAATGGACACCGGCTGATGTGGATCCTGTTAAGATAATTCTCATGGCATTTGACAGGGGGGTAAATTATTATGATACTTCCAACCTTTACGGCCCAAGCCAGGCAAACTATGGCAAGGCTTTCAGGGAGCTTAAGCTTATACCGGGAGATCCCGGGTATAATGAGACATTGAGAAAGTCAATTTTCCTGACTACAAAAACACATCTGAGAACAGCAAAAGGCGACAGTAATATTCAGGGAGTAACAAACTGGACAGAAGGCGCTTCAGGTTCACATACAGTAGATGATATCCACCGTTCACTATCACAGATGTTCGGTGACGGCAAAGGCAATTATCCTGATGGCGCATATCTTGACATGATGCTTTTTCATAACCTGAACACAAAAGAAGAAGTTGATGCGATATACGAAGGCATTGAAGGAACAAATCCATCTATGGAAAGGATCGGAGCTCTTGCTGCTTTACGTGATTACCGCGATGGCACAAACCTGACAGGCCTTAACTCTAAAAATGAAAAGCTCATAAGACATATAGGATTTTCAGGTCATTATGATGCCGCCGTCAACATGTATATGATACAGCGCGATACAACAAACCTTCTCGATGCAATGCTCGTTGCTATCAATGCTAACGACAAGCTGATGTTCAATATGCAGAATAATGTAATTCCTCTTGCAAAAGCCAAAAACATGGGAGTTATAGGCATGAAGGTCTTTGCAGATGGCGCAATGTATACTAAGCCTGCTGAATGGTCAAACAGCGTCGGGCATGTCGTGCGCACAATCGGCGATAAAAATCTTCCAAGCAAAATGCTCATACAATATGCTCTGACAACACCGGGAGTGGATTTAGTCATTATAGGCATCGGGCAGATAAGTGATAAATTTGAGGATTGCCAGTTGTGTAATAATTTCCAGGCAGCGCAGATAATGCCTGATGGGCTCACAGAAGACCAAAGAACAGAAATAGAGCAGATGGCAGCCAAAGTGAAGGGAGGAAAAACAAACTATTTCCAGAAACAGGCTGTCGCGCTTGTTCCGCCACAAAAAGTGAATGTGTCTAAATTAAATGCAAACAAAGTTGTTCTGGAATGGCACACTGCACTTGCAGGTTCAGCAGCGCTTAAGGCATACGAGATCTGGCGTGACGGAAACAGAATAACCTCAATTCCTTTCAGTCCCCAGCTTACAACTGAACCTTTTAAATTGACAGTAGCTACAGATAAAAAAACACACAGCTATATTGTGAAGATAATTGATGCGGATGGGAGAGAAGCTGCATCCGGTAATGTTGTGGCCTGATCATTTCATTAGTTTGAACAGGAAATTGTGAAAAGACGCAAAGTTCATTAAAATCTATCTTTGCGTCTTTTGATTTATAACTTTGCTGCTCTTTTTATTTTATTGATGAGACAATGGCAAAATATAAGCTTTTAATAGAGTACGAAGGCACAAGGTATTCCGGCTGGCAGCTTCAGAAAGGCGGAAAAACTGTGCAGGGCGAAATAATGGATGCATGCAGGGATCTCTTTGGTACTGAAGAATTTGATTTTTTCGGAGCCGGCAGAACCGATAGCGGAGTACATGCCCGGGGACAGGTAGCTCATCTGGATGTTGAAACGACTTTGCCCATTTTAAGAATTAAATACGGGATCAACGACAGGCTTCCTCCCGATATCTGTATTCTTAACGTTGAAGAAGCTCATCCGAAGTTTCATGCAAGGCATGATGCCGTTGCAAGGAGTTATATCTACCAGATCAGCAGAAGAAGAACAGCATTCGGAAAGAAATTTGTGTGGTGGATCAAAGACGACCTCGATGTTAAATTGATGAATGAGGCGGCTGAACTGTTCCGTGGACTTAAAGACTACAGGTACTTTACAGATCCCGACCAGGAGCAGGCTTCAACAAAAACTGAGATAATGCATGCAAAAGTCAATGATCTTGGCGATATGTTGCTTTTTCATGTCGTCGGATCTCACTTCCTCTGGAAACAGGTCAGAAGGATGACAGGTGTGCTTGTTGAGACTGGAAGGGGAAAGCTTAAACCTTCGGAGATATCATCGTTTTTCAGGGAAAAAACAGACATTCCTGCGAAGCTTACAGCACCGCCGTCAGGATTATTCCTTGACAAAGTATATTACAAGAAGGACGTTATTGATTACAACGCCCTTCCTGTTATTAATTTCTGAGTCAGCTACCGCATCCGCATATTACTTCAGGAATTACCTCCTGTGTGAGATTCATTTCAGTGATCCTTTCGATCCTGCTATTAAGGCAATTATCACATGTTGAAAAGATCTTCAGATCCCATGTATCGGCGAATACCCTGCCTCGTTTAAGCGATATCCCGTATTCAAGAGCTTTTTCAAGAGATATTATTGATGGCATATTGAAGTGACCTGATCTCATAAGCTCATCAATAGCGCCGTTTCCCGGTCTTACAGGTATCAGTGAACAACATTCCACACCACTGTCGAATGCGAAATCGATTGATTTTTTTGCCCAGTACAATCCTTCATCCTCGGTCATGAATGGTGGTCTTACAAGGATAAAAGCTCTTGATGAAATATTGTTTTCACTCAGGAATGTAACCGTGTTCCTGAAAAGTGATAAAGTCATTCTTTTGTTCAGTATGCCGGTCACTTCAGGATTAATTGTTTCAAGGCCGATAGCAATCTCAAGCTTCCCTCTAATCATTTTGCTGAAATCGATACAGCCCTGGTTTATGAACAATGGATGACTTTCGAGAATAACAGTTTCGAAATCCTTCAGGATTGAAGCTATCTTCTCATGATCCATGGCAGGTATTGCTCTTTTGTCGAAAAAGCTTCCGCTGTTATAAAGCTTAATATGCTTCACAGCCGGGAGACTTTCAAGAGCATGCAAGATCTGAGCAGGGATTTCTCCCGGCTGAACAGGTGTATCGGTCGTGTTTTTCCAGAGATCACACATCAGACAGTTGAATGGGCATTCCGAATTTGTGAGAAATATTATTGCCACATCTTCCACCTTTCCTGACTGCATGAGCTCTTTTTCAACAATAAAAGAATAAGGTTTTGCAGGAGTCACAGCATTCTTCCTGCCGCGTTTTTCCCTGATCCACCTGTCGTCGATCCACCTGTCGTCAATTGTAATGCCCCGGATAATCCCCATATTGTGATTTTCTATTCATATTTTGACAGGAATTCTTTCCTGTAATCACTCTCTTTTGATGGGAAATGTTTCATAAAAGTATCTTTCGAAACAGCTCCATGCTG
Organism: Bacteroidales bacterium; assembly: GCA_036261265.1. Taxonomy (GTDB): domain Bacteria; phylum Bacteroidota; class Bacteroidia; order Bacteroidales; family VadinHA17; genus LD21. The sequence goes on along the minus strand of DATALC010000049.1, from coordinate 162,632 downwards.
AAATCTTCTCTTTGGAAATACGGGCATATCGATTCCAGTCACTGCTTTCACACCGCTCTTAACTATTCTCCCTTTCAGATCGTAAAGCTTTTCATGATCCCATCCAGTCATATCAATGAAAGGAATTCCTTCTGAAATTTCAATAACATTTGGAAGTGTATAAGGACTGAAAACATAAAAGTCCATCAGGTCTGAGGAGCTGTATGTTCTCATATAACCGCGGCTGAGCCCTCCCGAGTAGGTGAGCGAATGCTTAATTGAATTTACACCCCATCCTTCGTGGTAAAGCATAAGGTTATTAAGCACGCTCCTTATTGTGAGCTCAGGATTTTCCTCGATCGGGTAATCCTTGAGGTTCTCATCTCCACCTTCTCCGTCGAGAAGAAATTTCCAATCGGGATAGCGTGATCGAATTCCTTTGAGAAGAGCAATATTCATTGTTGCAGACTGAATATCGAGAGGTTTGTAGTCTTCAACCATTCTTACAGCTTCTCTCCAGTCAAGAGAATTATAACCGGCTTCAACAGGCTCAAGGAACAACTCAAGTCCGACAGATGAAAGAAATCTTCGTGCCTGTGCAAGATCTTCTCCGGCCCCGTCGATTGAAAGTGTGAATGCTTTCAATCTTGAAGGGCTTTCTCCAAGCTCTTTTAAGGCATGATATGTGAGAAGGAATACAGAACCACTGTCAATTCCGGCTGAAAAAGTCACACCTACAGGTCCGTTTGTGGCTTTGAACCTGAGCCATTTTTTTATTTCGTTATACAGGGATCCGATGTATAATGACCCGATAGATTCAGGATCAGATGAATCTAATTTGTTTCGTTGTGGTGTGAAGAACCTGTCATACACAGGATTGGGATCAGGACAGCCCAGCAGGTCTATCCTTGTTATGTAATGTGCAGGAACCATTCTTGTGTATGAAGGATGAAACTGATCATCAAGACCCTCACTTTTAAGGTAATCGAAAATAACGTCTATTCTTTCTGCAATCACGAGGTTTGGGCCTGCTGCACGTTTAGCAATAAAATAACGCATCGGCCTGCCGATTGATCTTGCCATCCTGATCGTCTTTCCTTCAACCGAAACAAGTGCAAACTGGCCGTCAATTTTCCTGACTTCTTCCGCATTACCCGACCTGAGAATCTCATTTGCTTCTTCATTTGTCATATTGTAAATGACATTTTTCTCAGGATGAGTGAGGTTTATGACTCTGCTTATGTATTGACTGTTCATATTCATATATTATTTAGATGTTTTTTGTTTTATAAATGATTGTCAATGCCAGATTGTGAAATATCACTTCACCATGCCTTTTCCTTCAGAAATTGTGATGTACCTGTCCGCTTCAATATTTTTAATTACCTCTGTCTTTCCTCCTATCCAGCTTATTTCGAGCTCATCTATTGTTTTATTGGATCCAAGCCCGATATGCAGCCTTGGATCATTATTTGACAGGTAAGAAGTTGCCCATTGATTCACATATACTGATTTTTTCCCTCCTGTGTTTACTGTGACTGTTGCCCCGATTGCAGCGCCCTGCCCGTTTTTCCCCAGCAGCGTTATTCCGAGCCAGTGATTTGAATTGCCCCCATCATTTCTGAGCAACACTGAAGTTGCTTCCTTGTCAACGTGTGAGACAGAAATATCAAGATCCCCATCGTTATCGAAATCCCATACGACAAGCCCTCTTCCAGAGCGCTTTGTATTAAAATATGCACCGCTTTCCCTGCCGGCATTCCTGAATTTTCCTTTTCCATCATTTTCAAGAAGGACAGGATATTGAAGTATCAGCTCTTCTGCAGTTCCGTTTGCTGATACAATATCAGGATCTCCGTCGTTGTCGTAATCGAACAGTGCGGCGCCCCATCCTCCTTTTCCTATTATTGATCCTGCAACACCGCTTGCTTCGGTTACATCTGTGAATAACCCATTGCCGATGTTTTTATAAAGAGCCGCGTGTTCAAGATCTGTAACGAGAATATCGATGAGACCATCGCCATCGATGTCGCCGATCGCCCCGTGCATTGATCCGGAGCCAATGCCGTTGCTGTTGGCTGCAACACCTGATTGTTTGCCGACTTCTGTGAATTTGCCACCATCATTCCTGAACATGAAATTGAGCTGGTGATCATTCGCCTGGAAAATATCATTATCGCCATCATCATCGTAATCGAAGACAGTCAGTCCCATGCATTTTGAATCAGGATAAAAAAGACCGAGCTTCTGTGTGACATCAATAAATTTACCATCGGACGTTTGCTGATACATCATCGAGGCCTGACCCTTGTATTCAGATGGATGCGGCATCTTTCCCGGCGTAACCGGTGAATCGTACCTGGGATCGAAGGCGAGGAAATTACCTACCATCATGTCGAGCAGGTTATCGCGGTTAAAATCGATGTATGCAACACCGATGCTCCATTTCGGAAAACCGTTCAGTTTTTCAGGGCCCTGCAGTCCGAGCTTCGATGTGATATCTGTAAAGGTTCCGTTTCCGTTATTCCTGTAAAATACATTTGGACCGTAATTGAGAAGATAAAGATCCTGGTCGCCATCCTTATCATAGTCAATTGCGCCTGCCGCCATGCTCCAGTGCGTATCTGCAATACCTGCCTTTACAGAAACTTCGGTGAATGTTCCGTTCCCGTTATTTTTGTAAAGCCTGTCGGGAGTGTCCTTAAATACTTTGCCGTCATCGTCGGAGATGCCTTCGAGCCATGTGCCGTTCATAAGATACTGATCCATGAACCCGTCATTGTTATAATCAAAGATTGTTATCCCGGATCCGCTGCTTTCAAGAATATTGATGTATGAGTTATCTCCGATTGTATATCTGAAATCGATACCGGCCTTTGATGCAATGTCGGTGAAGGTTACTCCGGGATTCTGTGAAAAGAGTGAGATACTTACGTAGAAAAACAATACCGAAAAAAAACCGGGGGCCATATTCATTTTACTTGTTTTTAACTGCATTTATGTATGCTTCACCGGATACAAAACGTGTATTGTATTCATCATTGTACCTTTTTAATTCCGGGTCAGATGGATAGACATCATCAGGTGAAGGGGGATAGCTTTTCATTCCGTGGAAGGGCAAGGGGAGAACTGAATTTCCGAAGGCAGTATTAATATCACCATCCTTTACCCAGCCGACGCTGTTAATAAGGAAATCTCTTTTAAATCCCTTCTTCAGGGCAGGCAATCCCTTTGCATCGAACTTTATTGAAATTTCATCACCAGCATTAGAGATGATATACTTATTGTCCGATTCTGTCAGCAACGGAAGCACATCACCGTATCTCGTATAATACCCTTTCAGATCTCTCCATTTCGGTTCCTTTGAAACTTCTGAGTAGTCAAACCAGTGAGGGCCATAACGGCTTCCTTTCCTGTATTGTGCCGAAAAACCGCGATAATGAAGATCGGCTGAAACCGGCTGCATTTCTGTTATTCCTGCAGGTTTTTCAAGAAGATTATCTGCAAAAAAGATATAATCCCAGTAAATCTCCATGTTTGTTCTGATCCTGATACGGTGGTCTTTTGTCTTGAATCTTCCCGAAAGATCAGCAATGACAGTCTTGTCTTTTCCCATTGGAAAACCAATACTGCCAGTAATCGTTTCCCATTGCCCTTTCTCATTTATAACCTGGATCTGTGGAGGAAGAGCTTTCAGACTGTCTGACTGAGACAACGCAACATTGATGCTTGCATCTGTAGGAAAGATCCAGCCATTCATGAACATGAAAAGCTTATCGACTCTTGTCTTCCCGGGGTCAAGAATAATATCATGCAATTCTGTTATGCCCTGGTATTTATCAGACGAGAAATCTGAGTGATAAATATCATCTTTCTTGTTGATAAATGTCAATAAGTTGTTTCCATGGGAATCAACCGCTGAAACAGGCAATATTTTTTTACCTGTATTGAATATTTTCATCCCGGGAAATGGGGGAGGAGTGAACTGTTCTTCAACATAGATGTCTGTTGTGTCAGAATGATCAACTGCAACCAGTCTGATCCTGTCAGTATAGATCGTTTCCCAGAGCTCCGACGTTACCTGAAGTGAATATATGCCATTTTCCTCTTTAAGGCATTCACCGGGTATTTTGATGTAATCATCAGATGCATCGGCGAAAGCATAAGCCGTGTTTCCACCCATTATGCCAAGGGGCATTCCAAGGCCGCTTCGCCACATTATATCTTTTACAAAGCTGAACTTCTCACCATTCCATGCATACAGGAAAGGGCATGATCCCTTGAGTGTCTGGGCCTCAATGAGCGCCTGGTCTGCCGCCGGATAGAAAATATTCTGCGGAACGCCATTCGTCCAGGTAATTCTTATTATATCGGCCATTGCTTTTTTCCCGATACCAAATCTGACATCAGGATCTGTTACAACTGCAGTCTGGTAAAGATCCCCTGCCCTTACCTCAACTTTTGCCCCGATGCCGAAATAATTGTTCTTTGCACTTCCCGCTCTGAGGCCAACAAGTTTGATCTTCACAAAATGATTATTATTACCTCCATCGTTACGAAGAAGTATTATTCCTCCTTCAGATTGTGACAGCGCTATATCTGTATCGCCATCATCATTATAGTCAAACAATGCAATTACTCTTCCTGATTTTATTTCGTCTGGCAAAAGGTCAGAGACATCATCAAATTTACCTTTTCCATCGTTATGAAAAAGGAACAGATTTTTGCCAGGATTGCTTTTGCTCTCACCTGCAATGAAGAGATCAGAATACCCATCATTATCAAAATCAAGGAAACAGGCATCGTGGATCATTACGTGCCTGACAGTGCGATTTATCGCGTCTGAGTTTTTATCTTTAATGAATTTACCATTTCCAGGGTTGCTGTATAATTGATTTTCTCCGTTCAGCGATGTTATGAAAAGATCAAGAAAGCCATCATTGTTATAATCGCTCACACATATCTTACCTGATCCTCCCTGGCTTTCAAGTCCTCCTTCAACTGTGTAATCACTAAATACTCCCTGCCTCTGATTGGAATAAAATGCATTGCTTCCGTTTTCATTGATTACAATGAGATCAATATCCCCATCCTCATCAAAATCACCGAAGGCCGCATCAGTGCTTACTGCTCCAACACCGGCAAGATTCATCTTCTCAGCCTGTTCTGTGAATGTACCGTCGCCATTATTACGGAAAAGCAGATTCACATTCTGCCTCGCCTCGAAAAGATCGAGATCCCCGTCATGATCCGCATCAAAGAATAACGCCATGTTACCTCCTGTTGTACTTGCGGTCAATGATTTGCCTGTTACATCTTCAAATTTACCGTTTCCCGTATTCCTGTAAAGAATATCTCCTTCCTCCCTTAAAACAAACAGATCCTGAAATCCATCATTATCGTAATCACCGAAAATTGCAGATGTTTCCCTGCCTGAATGTGAAAGTCCGGCTTCCGCAGCAACGTCTGTAAATACTCCTGAATTATTATTGAATAGCAAATGCCTGAAAGTCTGTGATTCAGAATCATAACAACTCAGGTAAATATCTGTGTCGCCGTCTGAATCATAGTCGGCAGCTTCTGTATGCGAATACTCACCGAATTCGGTTGAACCTGCCGCCTTTATAATATTAAGACCCGCTGCATCCGGAACAGGATTATACTTTATGAGATCGAGTATTGATTCATTTTCTGAACCGGCCGCTGCAGGACTCTGCCTGTCAAATGTTATTACAGGAAATCCGATGAGCGATCCTCCGGGCCCTTTGAGATCTTTCATTCCTTCCTGGTATGGAGGACTGACTTTCATGTAATTATGGAAAATTGTGAAGTTCATCCTGGCTTCATTCATATCTTTCTTCCTGAAGTTTGCAACAGCTTTATCATAATATGGTACGGCTTCCTTCGGAAATTCGGGGAATTGTTTCCTTATAATTTCGAGTTGTTCAAGAGCTTTATCAGAATCACCCTCTTTTATTAGGATCTCAGTCAGGTTCAATTTCGGGACAAGGTTCCCTGGTGCATTCGTTATAAGCTCTTCGAGGTATTTTTTTCTTTCTGAAGTTGATTCAGGATCATCTTTTTGTGAATAGAGCTCCGATATCTCATATAATATCTTTACATGCCCCGGAGAAAAAGAAAGGGCTTTTTTAAGCTCCGATACAGATTTATCCTGTTCATCATTCATTCTGTAAACCGTCGAAAGAATGAGTCTTACATCTGCATCGAGCGAATCTATTTTTATTGCAGTCTTAAGCTTCTTTTCGGCTTCAGGATATTTCCCCATCCTGAGATAAGTCAACCCGAGGTTAGCATATCCGAATTTATCATCGGGAGCGAGATCGATAAATTCAAGAAATTCCTTCTCAGCTTCATCAAGCTTGAATTCCTCCAGATACGCCAGCCCGAGGGTTCTATGAGTCATAAGTTCCTCAACATTCTCACTCTTTTTACCATTCCTGCAACCCCAGCTGAGTGGTATTAATAAAATTGCTGTAAGAAGAATTATTTTTCTCATAGTAGATTGCTTTGGGGTTATTCAATGCCTTTCAAAAAACAATACTGTTTCCCGTGGTTAACAAAATTAGTTAACAATTGCCGGATCATAGTTTGTCTGATGGGCCTGATAAATGTTATATGAATCAAATTTAAACAAATACATTCTAATCCTCTTTCTCAAAGCCTCCATTTTTAATCTTCAGGAATCCGTTGAATTCTTTCCTGTTCCCTGAAGGATCAAAGCTTATCTTCCCTGTTAATCCACTTTGGTTGCTTTCAGCAATTCGCCTGAACAGTACAGTCCTGTCATCCCCTGCTTTTTTCAGTGCATCAATAATTATATTCACAGCATCACACGCATAACCTGCGGGTCCTGATGGAAATGAATTTGTTATCCTGTAATAATCGACAGTGAACCAGTTATCCGGACTCGTTGTAAAATTACCGGGATTTAAAGTTTCAACATTATCAAAGTGCTTCAGTTGCGAAGATATTTTTTCTTCCATCAGAATGTAAGGTGCGAAAAATGTCACGGAAGGATTTATCTGCCTCGCCTGTTTCAGGAAAGGAGCAAGAGCTGATGATCCTCCAAAGAATATAACGCAATCTGTGTCATGAGCCTTTTTCATGAAAACTGTTGTATCCTTCTGACTGTTAAATGCAATATTTTCTATTGAAATACCTTTATGATCCTGGTATTTTCTCATAAATGAAGAAGCCGCCATTCCGGCATCATAGCTATTATCATGCAATAAAATGATTTTTCTAAGTCCTCTTTTATCAATTTCAGTCAGCAGTATCTCAGCAGTCTGAAGATCATTAGGAACGCAACTGAAAAACCATGGAATAAAAGCCTGCCCGAGAGTCGGATCCCCTGAGCATGCAGATATGAACGGTACCCTTGTCTTGGCTGAGACCTGTTCGGCAAGGTGCGAGTTACGGCCGTCAATTGCACCAATGACAGCACACACATCTTTCTCAAATACAAGATTTACTGATTCCTTGGCCCCTGTTCCCCAGGGTCCTTCCATATCACGAACCTCAATCTTGTAGACTACCTTACCATTTCCGGCTGCATTTGCTTTTTTTATTGCAATCCCGGCTCCAATCCTGGCTGCATTTGAATTTTTATCCTGTACAAGCACACCGATTCTGATTGTATCTGGATTACAAAAGGCACATAGACGAGAAATGGATATAAGGAGACATAAAATTAAAATGAACCGGAAATATGGGATTGCAGATTGTATCAATGCACTTTGATATCTGCACTTTAACGTTTTCCTTCTTATGCAGTTCAAGATCAGATAATTTTTCTTCCGATTGCAACTGCCAGCTTCCTGAGGTCGGATATGAGTGTTCTGAACATGTCAGGATCAAGAGATTGTTGTCCGTCGCACAGAGCAATTTCAGGATTGTAATGCACCTCCATGATGAGTCCGTCAGCGCCGGCTGCCACAGCGGCTTTTGCCATCGGCGGAACCATCCAGTTCAGGCCGGTTCCATGACTCGGATCTACAATTACAGGCAGGTGGGTAAGATACTTAAGCATCGGCACAGCGCTAAGATCGAGTGTGTTCCTTGTAGATGGTTCGAATGTCCGTATGCCTCTTTCACAGAGCACAACCTTATCATTCCCCTGGTTAAGAATGTATTCGGCAGCCAGGAGGAATTCCTCAATTGTAGCCATCATTCCCCTTTTCAAGAGTACAGGTTTCCCTGATAATCCAGCTTCTTTAAGCAGGGGATAGTTCTGCATATTCCTTGAACCTATCTGCAGCATGTCGGCATACCGGCAGACAACTTCAACCTGCCGTGTATCCATCACTTCAGTAACAAAAGGCAGACCTGTCTGCTCTTTTGCTTCCTTAAGCAGATCCAGTCCCTCTTCGCCAAGTCCCTGGAAGCTATATGGCGAAGTTCTTGGCTTGAAAGCTCCTCCCCTGAGGACATTAGCGCCATATTCACTTACTTTTTCAGCGGTTGTCATAAGCTGCTCCCTGTTTTCAACTGCACATGGGCCGGCAATAATGACAACCTCCTCACCGCCAAAACTCACATTCCCGACTTTAACTACAGAATCGGGTTTATCTGTACGGCTTACTTTTGAGGGCAAGGATATTTTCACATTTGTTTTCTTTTCGCATGGAATTGTTTCCATGATATAGGTTTTTAGTATTCGGACTTTGGTTTCTTGTATATTTTATCATCCTTGCTGAAAAGCGGGGCAGGAGAGAATGAGAACTTCCCGTTCGTTATTCTGGCCATGTAAATGGGCCTGATATTATTCCATGTTTTATCAAAAATAATCGGGCCCGTTACCCCATTAAAATTCTGGAATGTCTTAAGGTCGGTCAGGACATCACGTATCAGAACCCTGTTCAGTCCTACCTTTCTTATTGCATCAATAAGAATATTCATGCCATCATACGTATGTGCCGCAATTACATCAGGTTCCATACCATATTTCCTGCGGTAGTTTGCCTGGAATTTTTTCAGTCCGGGATTGTCATTATCAGGATTATACTGGCATGTGGTAACAATACCATCAGCAAGCTTGCCTGCCAATGAAATGAAATCGTCGCTTACTACCCTGTCTGATGTATATACCGGCTGATTCATATCCAGGTTTCTGAGCTGAGTGAGAATGAGAGCAGATTCCTTTGCATTGCCCCAGATCAGAATTGCATCAGCATTCGTCTTTTTTATCCTCTCAAGCTGTGTTTTGAAATCAGTCTCTCCGTCTGAGAATCTTTCTTCAATTATGACGGGGAAACCGACCCTGGTTGCAGATCTTGTAAAATGAAGCGTGCCGGCCCGTCCATATCTGTTATTTGCTCTTATAACTGCAACTCTTGAGTGTTTGTCTTTGTTAAATATCTGATCTATAAGTGCATAGCAGCTTTGCCTGTCATCAGGAATAACCCTTATGACCCAGGGTATGTTTGTCTCAGTGAAAGTAGGATCAGGATTTCCTGTGTTAACATTCGGTATTTCAAGCTTAAGTGTTGCGCGGATTGCAATATGCGAAACATTATCGTCTATCGAACCGACCCATGCCCACACTTTTTCATCATCCATTCTGACAACCTCGTTTGCTGCAGCGCCCCACAAGCCGACATCATTATGAATCATTAGCCTGAAAGGCAAACCTTTATATCCTCCCTTTGCATTGGCTTCATCTATTGCAAGCTGAGCGCCCTGGAGCATCTGTTTTCCAAGATTCACAAGTATGCTTCCTTCCATTGGGCCGAGAAAACCTATCCTCACTTCCTTTAAACCGGCAGGTTCAGGTTTTTCACGTCCTGCACCATAAAAATTTATTGGTTCAAGAAAATGATACTTGTACGCTTTCTGGTATTTGTCGTATGCCACAAGTTCATCGGGGATATTCCCGTAATTTGACTTTTTGTCCTGGGCATTGACAGGTGTGAATGTTAATACGCAAAGAAGCACTATTGGTAAAAATGACCCATAGCTTGTTTTCATACGCTTTAATTTAGTTTACAAATTGCATAAGCTTCAATCTCTACAAGGAGCGATTCCCAGCAAAGCCTGGCCTGGATCCCTGTGCTTGCAGGAAGGGGATCGAGGTTGAGCCAGCTGAAGAATGTAGTTCTTATTTTGTTGAATTCTGTATAATCTCTTTCAATATCCCTGAGATAATTCGTTGTACGTACAACATCGTGCCAAGTCATATTTTCTGCTGCAAGCAGGTTGGTGATATTCCGGTAAGTCCTCCACAGTTGAGCCCCGAAATCTCCCAGATGCTCAGCTTTACCTTCTTCGTTTACGCTGGCTGTGCCAGATATAAGGAGAATTTTGTAACCCCCAAACTCCAGTTTCAATCCTCTTGAGAAAGAAGATGGCTTTTGATAATCGTATGCTTCATTTATTATCTGTGGGGCATGGATAGCAGTTTTCTCAACAGGAGGTCTTTTCTTTAGTATTTCGGGATATTCATATCCTGCAATTTCATTTCCCGCCAGAATGCCGAGCTTCTGCATCTCAAAACGTTCACCTTCCGTTAGTTTCGAAAGATCAATCAGAACTTGTGTCTTATTCATTTCGTTATGTTAAGTTAAATCCTTTGTTATTTCATCAGTTCACCACGGCAAACTCCGCTTGATGTGGCAACCCATACCTCATCCTCATCGGCATCAACGCCAATAATGAAATTATGCGATATTGATGGTGAAAGTGTGATTTCTTTCTTTTCCGTACCGGAAGTAATTATTGCCTTCCCATGTATGTCCCCGTCATTCTTTTTATATGTCACCCATGTTGTACCGTCTGTTGTGCTCAGCCCTTTATCGCTGCAGACAAAAGCAACCCTTCCTTTCGCGCGAAGAAAATTTATGAAATTGCTTGCAAGGCCGCTGTCATGATCAAAGTATCCCTTCCAGTTCTTTCCGTCATAGCTGCTCATGCCAAAATATGTTGAGACCCAGAGGATTCCATTTGCCCAGGATGTGGCTGTCGTAATGTCATGTACAAGGCCGTCATCGGCCTGAAGATCAATTTCCATAAATCCATCCGGATCTGTGTAATCCCTGAATTGCTTTGTGGCTTTATTATATTCAATTACCCCTCCTCCCCAGGCTGCGATGAATATTTTTCCATCGCCTGCTGAAAGAGCGTATGTCCATGGTTCATGCATCGGGGCGTTCTGTTCGGTGAAAATTTCCCATTCTTTTTTAAAAGTATCATAATGACCAGCTCCACCTGCTGTAGCAACCCATACATCTTTCCCATCGCATGTGACATTATAGACAAGGTCATTCGGCATCCCGCTGTTGAACTGGTTGAAGATTTCAAATTTACCGCCTGACAATCTTGTTAATCCCCCGAGGGTTCCAACCCATACATCTCCTGTAAGATCACTTACATCAACTGATACAACGCCATTATGACTGAGCCCATCGGCAGTTGTATATGTTCTCCACTTGCCATTTTCATATACTGCAAGACCGTCGTGAGTGCCGGCAAAAACCCTGTTGCCGTTGATCTTAACTGTATATGCCTTATCGGAGGGCAGCCCGTCTTTAGTTGTGAACGTTTTCCAGTTGCCGTAAACAGGCATCCCGTTGGCTTCTTTGATTGATCTGGTTGCCGCGATCTCAAAGTTACCAGGAATTGCTTTCCCGGTATTATAAGCAGTCTTAGTTGTATTTTTCCCGGTTTTCTTCACTGTCATTCCGGGAAGGAATACAAGTGCACAAATGATCAGTACCGAAACAAAAACATAAATCAAAACATTAAAGGATCTTTTTTTTGTGTTCTTTTCCATGTTCATGATTTTAGTGGTGTATGAATGATGCCTCTGTGGTTGTTCCCTTTTTGTTTTCATATTCAGGATCCCTCAGGGATCTGAGGTATTCTATAAGATCGTTCAACTGTGTTTTTGTAAGATCGTTTACAGCGCCATGCTGTTCTGTCTTTCCGAAGACTGTCCATATTTCTTCGAGTGTACCTGCTCTTCCATCATGAAGATATGGCGCCGATGCGAATATATTGTTGAGATGAGGAACGTCAAACAATATAGAATCATCTGTAGCTGAAAGCGTACCGACATCAAGCATTTGCCTGTTTGTGTAATATGGAGCCGGGTGGCATGTAACACACCTGTTTGTGACAGGTATTTCATTCCCTTTAAAATCCTGTGTCCGTTCAAAGATCTTCTTACCTCTTTCCTGTGCAGAAGTAAGTTCGCCATCCGGATTGAACAGAAGATCCGGGGGGTTGGGAATACCTGTCTGAATGTATGCGCTTATTGCATCAAGCTCCTTATAGTCAAAGGGTTCAGTACGTGTAAGTACAGTTGAAAATCTCATTCCGTCCTGTTTGTATACCGACTGGTTTTTTCCGTTCCATTTGTAGGGACTTGTGTGACTTATATTCCTGAGCGACTGTGTATTTGTTACATTCCTTCCCATATCCTTGCTTGCCATGTTATAAACAAGCCCGTCTTCATGTGCATCAGGATGGCATGTATAGCATGAATACTGGTTCTGAAATGTATGGCCTGCGTTATTCAGTAGCCTCCTTCCTTTCCTGGTCATAGTTATCATTCGCGGACCATCGATGTCAATTTGTCTGTCTGGTTCAAGTGTTTCGGTATTCACAATGCCTATCCTGTCTTCAAGCATTTCTGCAACATACAGGTATTTACCGTCAGAAGAAAGATCGAGACCTTTAGGGTTCGCGCCCGTATATATTCTCCTGATAACGAAATGGTCGCTTATTCCAAGATTATTTGCATAGGACATCAGCAATGAATCATCCGGTATATTTATAATATTTCTTAATGAATCAATGCTTAGCACGGATATACAGTCAACACCCGAGCTTGAAACAAATGCCTTTTTCCCGTCGGGTGTTACAACAATATCAAAAGGATCTGCATAAAATGAATTTGGTTCATCAAGGAGAAGCTGAATTACTCTGTCGTTGTTTTTACGGTCGATGATCCCGATTCCATGCGTCATCATGAATCCTCTCTCGACCTGGATTGACGGCACAAGATTTTTAGGCCTGATCAGTGTGAATAATGCAAGGTCTCCTGAAGGAGTAAATGTAATGTTCTCCATCATGTATGCCGATTGTATGTTCATGTGTCTTGAAACATATCCGCTGGCAATGTCGAGAACTGTGATTTCAGATTCAAGTGGCGAACCGTAAGCGGCTGGAAGCGCTCTCCTGCTTGATACGTAAGCAGTGCCTCCATCAGGGGATAATGATATCCCGGTCGGATTATTACCGGCAGGAAGTCTTTTTATCTCTGTTCCCTTCTGAAGATCGATGACGGAGATATCACCTCCGAATGAATTCACTGCATATATATATCTTCCATCTTTATCGATTACCAGCCCGGCAGGCCCGTTACCAGTGGCAAGCGTATCAATCACCTCCATTGATGAAAGATCCACAACACTGATGTTATCCGACCACTGGTTACTGACATAGCAATACCGTCCGTCGTTACTTAAAACGGCACTGTGCGGATGGTTTCCAACCTTCACTTTTCTTGTTGTTTTTCCTTTTTCCGGATCAGTCTCGAGAAGCATGCAGCGATCCTGTGCCACAACATAGACGCTCCCTGATTTATGTGAGACTGCGACGTTAATTGGCGAGTAATAGTCGGCTTCAAGAAAGGTGGAGAATGAATTCCTTTTTAAATATAAATGGCACGATATGCAATTTAGCGGATGATCAGTTGCTGCAGTATAATAATTAACATGTTCTCTCGACAATTTATGAAGCGGAAATGATGCAACGAGCAATATGACTATAACTGCACCTGATATGATATATTTTTTTGACAACTTTTTCATTTTACTCCAGTTCAACTGTTTTTTCCTGAATTTTTTCAATATGGACGGGTAATATTACAGGAGCTTTTTTTATGGCTAAGGGGATCCTGTTAAAAGGTACAACCTCAGGATCCTCATGACAGCCTGTACATCCTCTGCGCTCATTCGGACGCAAGGACATCCAGTTGCACATCCTTATTACCCTGCCTTCCTCATCCATTGTAACAAGACGGAATGGTTTGTCTGCCAGGACTTTCAGATAAACTGAACCGTCCTGCTCCGGAATAATCGTTCCATAAGATGCGTTCAGACCGAGTATCTCTATTTTCGAAGGTCTCTTGTTCCCTTGTAATGAGGGAGTATTAATATCCTGGCACATAAGGAGCCCTGTTTTTACAAGATTGTCAACCTCGCTTGGCAGTTTTCGCGGCCGCTCTCTTTCTTTTAAAACAAGAGCTTCGATAACATCATAATCTTTATTTTCATGCAACAAGGTTCCAAGACCGTTTTCATAATCAAATTCAAAAAGCCTGTAAGTTTCTTCCGGTGAACTACGGTAACATGCTGTTAACTTACCTGAGAAGCCGGAACTGACCGACAGAAAGTCTCCGGGAAGATCACCTGAAAGGGATTTTAAACTGTTAAAAGGATTATTATAGCTTATTGAATTCACTTTCGACGTTGAACCATCGGTTTTTTCTGTAAAGATTATTTTGCCCTGATCTGTTTCTACAGGTTTGCCGCCGGTAAGCGTTCCTTTATTTTTATAAAACAATTCAGCTTTTGTTCCGTCAGGTCGGAGTACTATGAATTCAGCAGATCCTTTTTCAGGATAATTGCCGGAACATTTTGTAAGAATTCGTCCATCTGCAAGAATTGATGATGAATACCACGATGAAGGATTGAAAGTGATTCTTTCGATATTGCTCCCGTCTGTGTTGCATTTGAAAAGAGAAAAGCCGGATTTCAGGCTGTCGTCACGAAGTTCTTTACTGAATACTATTTGCGATCCAGGCAGAAAGACAGGGAACATGCAATTCTCCGATCCGGAGGTTATCTGCTTAAACTTATTATTTCCAGGATTCATCTCCCATATCTGCCATGGATCATTCTCATTCTTTCGTCCCGAAAAGATTATTGATTTTCCATCGAAAGACAGATCGGGTGAACATGCTGAGAAAAAATCCGACGTTAAAGGTTTCAAAACCTGATCAGGTTTTTCAGGATTAATTAGTCCTATTTTAAAGCCACCGGCGTAAAGAAGTGAGTCGGGGCATGCATAAGATTTAGCATTGCCTGTTACAATCAGGATATCGTTTGAGTAATCCAACCGGCAAGAAAATGCTGCAAATGGCAGCAGTAGGAATATGCTGATACGCAGAAGTTTCATCTTCATATAATTACCTGGGTTCAGTTACTGAAAGGATCTGGTTGGCCTTTACATTTTCAAGTACCTGGTTCTTTCCTGATGGCCAGGTAATCTCGATCTTTTCGATTATGTCATTTTTCCCAAGGCCGAAGTGCAACCTGTGATCTCCCTGTGAAAGATAGCCTGTAGTACTTCGTTTCTGATTTATCTGTAATTTCCCGCCTGATGTCAGTCTTACTCTTGCTCCGACAGCGTCGGCATTGCTGACTGTTCCCTTAAGATCAAGCAAAAGCCAGTTGTTCTGATTTCCCTTATTATTTCTCAGTAATACGCAGCGGTCATTTAGATTCGTAACGAAAAGATCAAGGTCGCCGTCATTATCATAATCTCCTATGCAGGAACCGCGTCCAACGTATTCCTTATTGAAATAGTCACCAAGTTTGAGAGAGACATCCGTGAATTTACCGCTGCCGTCATTTTCAAAAACCTGGGATTCCTGTCCGTAGAGATGTTTAAGTGCTCCGTTTGTCTTTGTAATATCGGCATCCCCGTCATTATCATAATCAAAGAAAGAAGATGACCAGCCCACAAACTGTGCGGCAGCCATTGATATGCCTGAACTAATACCTTCGTCTGAGTATAAACCATTACCACGATTCTGGTATAATGAACAATAGGTGTCATCTGAAACAAACATATCAAGAAGGCCATCGCCGGTGTAGTCTGCAAAATCTATTGACATGCTGACAGCGGCTTCTCCACCCTGGCTGAATGCAGTTCCGGACATTATGCCAATGTTATTGAAACCGGTCCCTTTTTCATTATGCCACAGGTAATTAAGTGTATGGTCGTTTGCAACATAAACGTCTACATAACCATCCTCGTCCATGTCAGCGACGCCGACGCCCATTGCTCTCCCGTCAAGATCTGTAATGCCAAGCTTTTCAGTGACATCATTGAAAGTGCCGTCGCTGTTATTATGATATAGTATATCTTTCTGTGCATCATAAGCCATTGGCCCGGGAAATCCGTCAGGTGCATAAAAGTACTTGTAATCAGGATCGTAGTACAGATAGTTCCCTACATAGAGATCGAGAAAGCTATCGCCATCATAGTCGAACCATGCAGCTCCGGCAGTACATTCATTACCACCTGATACACCGGCTTTCTTTGTAATGTTTGTAAAGGTTCCGTTCCCGTCATTCCGGAACAGTTCATTTGGTCCATAGTTACTCACAAAGATATCGGGATATCCGTCATTATTATAATCGCCTATGCTCACACCCATACCGTAACCCTCACCTTCAACTCCTGCTTTTTTAGTAACGTCCTGGAATGTGCCGTCGTGATTATTTCGGTACAACCTGTTTCCCTGGATTGTTTTAGTTTTTTCACCTTTGCTGAATCCATCTATCCATCGGCCATTACAGAAAAATACATCGAGGAATCCATCCTTATCATAATCTAGCAAGGCAGAGCCCCCGCCAACTGATTCAATTATATTGTCGAGCTCTGTATCACCTATTGTGTGAACAAAATTCAGACCTGCATCTGATGTGATGTCCTGAAAGAATTCTGTGTCCGGTGATGGGAGAGAAGATCCTTTTTTCTCCTTGTTATTATTTCCACAACCGGTAGTTAAGATCATCGAAATGAGAAATAGGGAGATATGAATCTCACGACGACTGCAGGCTTTTTTCATAAAATCGGGTTTAGGGTTAGTTATATTCCAAATCCTGCTAAATAAATCTATGTTAATATAATGCTATATGATTAACCCCAAATTAAAACACGATTAAAAGATCATT
Organism: Bacteroidales bacterium; assembly: GCA_036261265.1. GTDB lineage: Bacteria > Bacteroidota > Bacteroidia > Bacteroidales > VadinHA17 > LD21. The sequence goes on along the minus strand of DATALC010000049.1, from coordinate 145,665 downwards.
AAAGAGAAATCAGGATTCTGAAAGGGGCAGTTTGATTGATACAATAGTACCCTTGTTTTCGGCTGATATAAGATTGATTGCCCCATTATGGCTTGTAATGATCTGGTTTACGAGTGTCAGTCCTACACCGGTGCCTTTATAAGTAATTGAATTGGAAGCTCTGTAAAATGGCTCAAATACTTTTGAAATCTCTGCAGGGGATATTCCTATTCCGTTATCCCTGAATGTAATCAAAATTGAATCCGGTGTGTTTCCAATATTAATATCAACTTTTTGATCTGAAGAATACTTGCATGCATTATCGATAATATTTGAAAATGCAGTTTTTAGAAGAGATTCATCACCTTTAACTAACAATTGTTCGGCATCAGTAAGGGAATCATCGAGAGATATATTAATATGGTAATAAGGTTTAAATCTCGATGTTTCTTCCCTGATCTGCCATAACAGTTCATCGATCCTGATCTTTGCACTATATCCTTTAGTTGCATCGTTGACTGTTCTTGCCATCAGAAGGAGTTTATTAGTAAGATCGATAAGAGACTTAATATCATCGAGAACAGACTGAAGTGCGTTCCTGTATTCTTCTGAGGATCTGTCTTTCATCAGTAAAACTTCCAGCTGGCCATTAATTGATGTAAGTGGTGTCCTTAGCTCGTGTGATGCATTTGAAATGAAATCTTTCTGGGTTTTAAAGGATTTTTCAAGCCTTTCAAGCATATTGTTGAATGTTCTTGCGAGTCTCCCTATCTCATCAATTCCGTTTCCTTCAGGAACCCTCAGATGCATACTTGTGATTGAAATATCTTCAACACGTTTAAGAACGCCTGATATTGGTTTTAAGGCCTTTCCGGAAAATACCCAACCTGCGATAGCGAACAGGATAAGACTTGTTACACAAACGATGACAAGAATTAATCTTAGTTTCTTAAGGTGAAGAAACCCTTCAATATCTGTTGCAGCGGCAATTACAACATACCTGAACATCGGAGTCGAATAAAGAGTGCCGAGAATCTCGAAATCTCCTTCACGGTATCTTACTTTCTGATGGAGGCGTACTTTTTCAAGAACGTCAAATGTGATTTTTATATCCCCGTATTTATCTGTAGTATATATAGTATCATTAAGGTAATCAAGAATAATTATTCTTTCATTATGAAGATCCTTTGGATAGTTCCAGTCGATAGCTACGGCCCGGTTTTTTTTGCTATGCTCAACAGCATCAAGAAGAGCGCTTGCAGTTATCCTTGCTTTTGTTCTGAGACGGTTATAAAAATCATCTTTCCTTAATCGTTCTGAACTGAAATAGATTGACATTGAAGCTACAAGCATTATAATTCCGCCAAGCAGGAGAAACTGTAACGTCAACCTTGTTCTTATCTGCATAATTATTGTTCACCGAAAATATAACCGAAGCCGACTTTAGTATGGATCAGCTTTTTGTCAAATCCTTTATCTATTTTTTTCCTTAGAAAATTCACATAGACATCAACCACGTTTGTACCGAAATCGAAGCTTGCATCCCAGACTTTTTCAGCGATATCGTTCCGTGATAATACCCTTCCGCTATTCCGCATAAAATACTCAAGAAGAGAAAATTCTTTAGCAGTCAGTTCAATCTGTTTTCCTTCCCTGACTGCAATTTTTCTGTCAAGATCGAGTTCAAGTTCCCCTGACGAGATTTTATTATCTGAAGTAGTCTGCCTGCCTGAGGTCTTCAGCAAAACTTTAACCCTTGCGAGCAGTTCCCTGAATTCAAAAGGTTTTACAAGATAATCATTGGCTCCGCTGTCGAATCCTATGATCTTGTCATCTGTTGTACCGAGGGCTGATAACATAAGAACAGGTCTGTCGGGAAACTGTTTTTTTAGCTTTCTGCAGAGATCGAGGCCACTGATACCGGGGATAATAATATCAAGTATGAAAAGATCATACTCATACGTCGATGCAAGACGTTCAGCGGAGAGCCCGTCGTAAACAATCTCGGCCTCGTATTGATTCTCTTCAAGCCCCTTCTTAATGAAGGAAGCCACTTTAGGCTCATCTTCTACAATAAGTATTTTCATTAACTACAAATTATTCAGAAAATGCTTTTCTTTTAGCCGATGTTGAATATTTACCATCTTTCAAATTTGAAACAGAAGAATATTTATCGATAAAAATACTATAAAAATCTTAAATCGTCAGTGTTTTAACCAGTACCTGAATTCGATAGGTTTCATAATTTATTATTTTACAGAATGATATAGTTTTCAGGTATTTCACAAATCTATAAATTAAAAACATCTTAAAATAAGATTAAAAAAAGATTTAAATTTTTTTAATTGTTTAATTTTTATTTATTATCTTTGAAATATTAGGTATCGAATTAGTGAAAACCTCTTAACTAACTTCTTTAATAAAATTAACTATGCAAATTTCTACTAATTTACGGCGCATTTCGCTGTTATTTCTGAGCATGGTGTTTTCCGTGGGTGTTGTTTTAGCCCAGGAAAAAACCATTTCGGGAAAGGTAACCGCCGATCAGGAGGGACCTTTGCCCGGGGTCAATGTTACAATTCAGGGTACTACGACAGGAGTAATGACCGATGTTGAAGGTAATTACAACCTGAAAGTACCCGGTCCGAATGCTGTTCTCGTATTTTCATCTGTCGGTTATGAAACTCAGAACATAACTGTCGGGTCACAAACGACAATCAATGTTGTGCTTGTTTCCGATGTTCAGGCACTGCAGGAAGTTGTTGTAACAGGATATACAGTGCAGAGAAGAAGGGACCTCACAGGTTCCATTGCAACTGTTCAGCCTGCAGAACTTACATCAATACCGACCGGTAATGTGCAGAATGCACTGCAGGGACGTAGCTCAGGTGTTGTTGTTACCGGTAACGGTCAACCGAATTCTGACGCAAAGGTAAGGATCAGGGGGTTCGCATCCTTCGAAGAAAATGATCCTTTATATATAGTTGATGGAATTCCTACAGAAAACATAAGCCACATTAACCCGGGTGACATTGAATCATTGTCAGTGCTAAAAGATGCCGGGGCTGCTTCTATTTATGGTTCAAGAGCATCAAACGGTGTTATCATCGTAACTACAAAACGTGGCCAGAAAGGTGTTAAAATAACCTATAACGCTTATGCAGGAGTTATGCTCCCCGGGAGTGGTCCTGATAATCTGTTGAATACACAGGAATATGCAGATCTTCAATGGCTTGTCAATAAAAATGACCAGACCCCTGTTACGACAACCGATGAAAGTACAGGCGAGGTGAAGCAGGTAATTCACCCTGTATATGGCTGGATCGGGAATCCGAATCCGACTCTTCCATCCTGGGCTGCTAATACAGACTGGTATAAGGAGATAACCCGTACTGCCTGGAGTCAGAATCACGAGTTGTCATTTTCCGGTGGTACGGATAATGCCAAATTCTATGCAGGATTCGACTTAAGGCGTCAGCAGGGGATTGTGATAACAACATTTCAGAACAGGAACACGGGCCGTTTTAACAGTGAATTCAGCTTTCTTAACAGCAGGGTTAAATTCGGCGAAAACTTCACAGCAAGTTATGTTACTAATCTTGGTGTTGGAAACCTCGGCGAAGGCAGCCCTATCCAGCAGGCTTCATACAGATCACAACCCATAATACCTGTTATATGGACACAACCTACATTCGTGGGTCTGACACATACGTTCCAGCCGGGTGAATATGGGGGAACAGGGATTGCAGGAAGCCTTGGCCAGGCTGGAAACCAGGTTGCTGTGCTGAACAGGGCAAAAGATAATGACTACTGGGATTTAAGACTTATCGGAAGTGCTTTCGTTGACATAAAGATACTCACAGGCCTTACATTCCGATCTACCCTCGGGGGAAATTATGGCTCAGGTTACGGACATGCTTATACATTCGCAACTTATGAAAATGCCGAGAACCAGAATTCAAACAGCCTGAGAGAGAATTATTATTACGATAATGACTGGACATCAACAAATACACTGACTCTTGACAAAACATTCGGTGAGCATAGAATACTGGCTGTAGCCGGGTATGAGGCCAACAAGTATGGAATACACCGTGAAATGGATGCAAGCAGGGGAGGTTATTTTACAGATGTGCCTCTTTACAGGACACTTAATAACGGATCAACAATAAATTCGGCAAATTCTGACATGTATACCCCGACTACACTTCTTTCACAGTTTCTGAGGGTAGATTATCAGCTTATGGACAAATACCTTATCGCTGCAACTGTCCGACGCGATGGTTCGTCAAGGTTCGGCGAGACAAATCGTTATGGTGTGTTCCCCTCATTTTCTCTTGGATGGAGAATTAGCCAGGAATCATTTTTTCAGGGTGTCACATTTGTCAATGACCTGAAAATCAGGGGATCCTGGGGTATGCTGGGTAACCAGCTCGCCGTTTCTCCTGTAAACCAGTTCTATGGTTACGGAGGCAATCCTTCAAGATCATTCTATGATATTGCAGGGCAGGTCACAGGATCAACCCAGGGTTTCCGTCCGACACGTATTGGTAATCCTGATGCTAAATGGGAGACAAACGAAACCACCGATATTGGATTTGATATGACTTTATTGACAAAATTTGGAGTGAAGTTCGACTGGTATATCAAGAAGACAAAAGATCTTCTCTATCGTCCTGAATTACCGGGAACTGCAGGAAATGCTGATGCTCCTTATATTAATATAGCCCAGATGACAAATAAAGGTATCGATCTTGAATTGTCATATACTGAAAAAATCGGAGAGGTTGGTTTTAATGTAAGAGGGATTGTTTCCTCCTACAACAACAATATTGACCAGCTTACAAAGGATGTTACTTTCTTTGATCAGGGTGGAGGTACAACAAGGATCGGACCGGCTAACAGAAATGCTGTAGGTCATCCTATTTCATCGTTTTATGGTTATGAGGTTGTGTCTCTTTATCAGGAATCTGACTTTCATTCGGTTACGACTGATGGAGTTACTTCTCTTGTCCTGAATGAGGGTTTACCGACTCAGACAGGCGCTGAACCGGGATTCCTTAAATTCAGGGATGTTAATGGAGATGGTAAAATAACACCTGAAGAGGACAGAGTTTTCTTTGGGGACCCGAACCCTGATTTCATTTATTCACTCAACCTGTCAGTCAATTACAAGAATTTTGACCTGTCAGCATTCCTTAGCGGTTCGCAGGGTAATGATATCTTCAACTGGAACAAATGGTGGATTGATTTCTGGCCTTCGTTCCAGGGACAGAAAAGCAAGGATCTTCTGTATAACAGCTGGACTCCCGACAGACCGAATACAAGTATTCCGAAAGCATCGAACAAATCAAATTTCTCAACGAATACGCAGGTTAGCAGCTATTATCTTGAGAGCGGCTCTTTTGCAAGGTTGAGAACACTAGAACTTGGATACACTCTTCCGTCTGCTCTTATGAACAAGATCAATGTTCAGTCTCTCAGAGTCTACTTACAGGCTGTAAACCTTTTCACAATCACAAAGTATTCAGGACTTGATCCCGAGCTTGGAGGCGATGACCGTGCATTCGGCGCTGATACTGGAAACTATCCTGTTGTGCCGAACTTCCTCTTCGGAATTAACCTGAATTTTTAATTTTTAATAGTTACAGAATATGAAAAAAAGTTATATAACCTTACTAATCGTACTTGCACTGTTCGGATTATGGGGTAATTCGTGCAAGCAGGATTTTCTGACTGTAGCTCCGGCAGGTTCATTGGATCAGTCTTTGCTTTTGTCAGCTAAAGGTGTTGATGCACTTCTTGTCGGCGCATACTCGATGATCGACGGCTATGCCGAAGACTTCGGAAGCGGCTGGGAAGCCACTTCCACAAACTGGGTCTTCGGATCCATACGGGGTTTGGAGGCAAATAAGGGAACTGATGCAGGCGACCAGCCAGATATTAATTCAATTCAGACCTTCTCCGAAGATGCTAATAATCCTTACCTGAACTGGAAATGGAGATCTTTATATGAAGGCATCTCAAGAAGCAACGCTGTAATAACTGTTACCAACAAATCGCTTGCTGCAGGTAAGATAACCGAATCTGAAGCCACCAGTTTTATCAAACAGGCACGTGCATTACGCGGATGGTATCATTTTGAAGCATGGAGGATGTGGGAGAAAATTCCTTACATGGATGAAAATACGGACCCTGCTCTCGTAACAAATGATGAGGATGCAAGAACTAAGATCATAGATGACCTTAAGGAGGGAACTACTCTTGATATCAATATGGGAGCTATCGGAAGGTTCAATAAAACAGTATCTCAGGTTTTTCTTGCAAAAGCTCTTATGCAGATGAACCACGACTATACTGCAGCTCAGGCTCTCCTGACTGAAGTTGTTACTTCAGGAAAAAAGCCTAATGGTGCTGATATAGGACTGGCTCCGACTTATGGTGAGATTTTCGATATTGCTAACCGTAACGGAATTGAAAGCGTTTATACTGTACAATACTCTGTAAACGATGGTTCCGGCGCATGGAATTCAAGTGTCGGTGATGTTCTTAATTTCCCGTATAAAGGGGGAGGTTCACCCGGTGGATGCTGCGGTTTCTTTAACCCTACACAGGAATTTGTTAATTCATTCAGAACATCCGGAGGTCTGCCTTTGCTCGATGGTTCGTACAATACCCTTGCTAATGCAGTAAAAAACGATTTCGGATTAGCTAAAAATTCTAATGTCGACGAGGATACAGGTCTTGCTGCCACTGATCCTGATTTCACACCAGATGCCGGACCACTTGATCCAAGGCTCGACTGGTCAGTCGGAAGAAGAGGTATTCCATACTGGGACTGGGGACTTCACACAGGAGCTGACTGGATCCGCGACCAGACATACTCAGGGCCATACAATCCTAAAAAGGCTGTCTATAAGAAATCACAGGAAAAAGCTTTGACAGATATAAGCAGCTGGACGTCAGGTTACACAGCAAATGGGTACAGAATGATAAGGTATGCTGATGTTCTTCTTCTCCTTGCAGAATGCCAGATTGAAAACAATCAGCTTGATGCTGCCCTCGCAAATATAAACGCTGTAAGAACAAGAGCAGCAAATGCTGCCGGATGGGTGAAGAAAATTGATGCTGATCTTAAACCCACAGATGTAAATGCGGCTAATTATGTTATAGCAACATATCCAACTCTTGGCACACAGGAGAATGCAAGGGTGATCCTTCAAATGGAGAGAAAACTCGAGCTCGGTATGGAAGGTCACAGATTTTTTGATCTGAACAGATGGGGTAATACAGTTCCAGAATTGAACAGGGTGCTTACTTATGAAAAAACAATGCCATGGGGGAATAAGCTTTACGGAGCTGCCACTGTAGGCACTGAAGATATAAGATATCCTATTCCGCTTCGCCAGATTGACCTGAGCGTTGGCAGAATTAAACAAAACGAAGGCCACTAAAAATTAGGTTAATAAGAAAAGAGGCTGCCTGATATTTCACGACAGCCTCTTTTTATATATTAACATATCAGGTCTTATTAAATTCTGCTCCTGAATCTGTCTTTTGATAATCCTCTTTTTATTACATTTACCCTTAAGATATTAGGGCGCCTTGATAAATCAACAGTTGTTTGTACGGAAATAATCTTTTCAGATGAGAATATTACTATCAATACTGACATTGTCATTACTCGTTTCCTGTTCTGAATCAACGAGGTTTACTGTTATTGATTCACAGACAACGGGTATCAAATTCAGAAATGATATCGTTGAAACCGATAGTCTTAATGTTATGCAGTATGAATATATCTATAATGGGGCTGGAACAGGTGCAGGCGATTTAAATAACGACGGACTTACTGATATTGTATTTGCAGGAAACCAGGTTAAACCTGCAGTCTATATAAATGAAGGCAATTTCAAATTCAAAGACATTACAAAAAATCTGGGAGTTATTCCTGATCAATGGTATAGCTCCGTTTCTCTTGCTGACGTAAACTGCGACGGACGGCTTGATATTTTCATGGCCTCGACATCCGATGGTGACTCAATCAAATCCAAAGACAGGCTATGGATAAATAATGGATCCGATGAAGGAAAATATCCGGAATTCACTGAAATGGCTGAAGAATACGGAATAGCCGATGAAGGTCCTGCTACAAATGCGGCGTTCTTCGATTATGACCTCGACGGTGATCTAGATCTCTACATCCTTATAAACACTGTGACTACAAGGATGATGACAAATTATAAAGGCAAGATCACTGACGGCAGCGCCGCGAATAATGACAGGCTGTACAGGAACAATGGTGATGGAACATTCACTGATGTTACTGTTCAGTCGGGAATAGTTTATGAAGGATATGGGTTGGGTCTTGCAATAGGCGATGTTAACAAGGACATGTATCCGGATATTTATGTTTCGAATGATTTTATGTCGAACGATCTGCTTTATATCAATCAGGGAAACGGGACATTCAAAAACGAAATTGCCGCCTACATATCATATCAGTCAAAATCATCGATGGGTAACGATATGGCAGATGTAAATAATGACGGCAATCTGGATATTATGACACTTGATATGATGCCTGAGAAATATTCAAAGAAGAAACAAACGATCAACGGTTTCAGCTACATCTTCTACGTGAATGACGAAACTTACGGATATGAGCATCAGTATCTGAGGAACATGCTCCATCTCAATAATGGTTTTATAAACGGGAAAATGCTTCCTTTCAGTGAAGTTGGTCAGATGATGGGCATATACCAGACAGACTGGAGCTGGTCACCTCTGTTTGCAGATTATGATAATGACGGGGATAAGGATCTTATTGTGAGCAATGGCTTCCCGAAAGATATGACAGATAAAGACTGGACACGTCTCAAGGTAAAATCGGCAGGCTTTTATGCTTCTGATAATACACTTATAGAAATGGCGCCTTCAGTGAAGATCCCTAATATAGCTTTTGAAAATGCAGGTGAATTGAAATTTATAAGGAAACACGACTGGTTGCCTGAGGTTCCGTCTTATTCTTATGGTGCTGCTTTCGTTGATCTTGATAACGATGGCGATCTTGATTATGTAGTTAACAATATAAATGATGAAGCTTTCGTGCTGAGAAACAATACTGTTGAGCGAGAAGGAGATAAAGCAAATTACATAAGGATAAAACTCGAGGGTTCAGGAATGAACATAAATGGAATAGGAGCAAAAGTTGCGATATGGTGCAAAGGAGGGCTTCAGTATGCTGAGAACTTTCTCACAAGGGGATATGCTTCTTCTGTTGATCCGGTGGTACATTTTGGCATAGGAGAAAATAAATTGATTGATTCGCTGAAAGTTATATGGCCAGGCTCCGGAAATGTAACATTTGTTACAAATGTATCTCCAAATCAAACTATAATTTTATCTGAGAAAAATTCAGTAAAGTCGGAAAATCAAACTGGTAATCAGGTTTTGTCTGAACTGCTTTTCACCAGAGACACAACAATGCTTGATTATGTTCATAAACAAAAGGATTTCATTGATTATTCGCTTCCGCAAAAGATCATTCCACATAAATTTTCACAGATCGGGCCACGGATGGCTAAGGGTGATATTGATGACGATGGAGCGGAGGATCTGATTGTTGGTTCAACAAATCTTATTGCGACAAAAGTGTTTTTAAGAAAGGATAACAAATTCGTTGAGACAAATTTCGATGGACTTTCAACTCAGAAGAGCTTCAGTGAAGCTGATCTCGCAATAATTGACATCGATAATGATGGTGATAATGACGTTGCTTCTGTAGCTGGAGGTTACGATGATAAGGATCAGGAAGTATATAAACACTACATTTATGAGAACCGTGAAAGTAAGTTCATCAGAAAAGATTTACCTGTCCCCGCTTTTCCAGCATCAGTCATACGGCCATGTGACATTGATCATAATGGGAAGATTGATCTTTTCATTGGTTCAAGGGTGAAGAATTTCATGTACCCTTATTCGACTTATTCATGGTTGATCCGTAATGAAGATAGGCTTATCGCTGACAGTACCTCCAGGCTTGATCTTGGAATGGTCACCGACGCAATATGGAAGGATTTTGATGGTGATGGATGGGAGGACCTTATTGTTACAAGGGAATGGAATTCGATTGCATTCCTGAAAAACGTTAACGGTGATAAGCTTGTGCCGCAAATAATACCCGGGATTGAAGAGCACACTGGTTTCTGGTATTCAGTTGCAGCGGGTGATTTTGACAGGGATGGTGATCTGGATTTTATTGCAGGAAATATTGGTGAGAACACTCGTTTTACAGTGAATGAAAAAAATCCAATGAATCTTTATGCTTATGATTTTGAAATGGATGGAGTTATCGATCCTTTAATAACAGCATGGTGGGTAGATGACGAGGGAATAATGAAAGAGTACCCGGTTAATTACCTTGATGAACTCTGGTCACAATCTCCTTTTTTTGAAAGCAGAATAAAAAATTATACATCATTCAGTCACATGACCGTCGATGATCTGTTCAGCCTTAATAAAAACATTCAAAAAACTCTTCAATTTTCGTTATCGGCCAATACTTTAGCAAGTTACATTCTCTGGAATGAGAATGGCAGCTTCAAATGGGAAAAGCTTCCTGCTGAACTTCAGATTTCTCCAATAACAAAAATGATAGTTGAAGATATAAACAGGGATGAATACCCTGATGTAATACTTGGAGGCAATGACTATTCTTATGATGTTCCGACGGGTTATTATGATGCAAACAAGGGATTTGTGCTTATTAATAATTGTAAAGGAAAAACAGCCTTCAGGTTTTTACCTCCGTCTGAGAGCGGGATCCTCCTTCAGGGAATGCTTGAATCATTGCTATATTTCAAAGGCGATCCTGCAGTAATAGTCGCAGGGTTTAACAGAGCAGGAGCAGGCGTGTATCAGATCAAAGAAATAAAATGAAATTGTAATCAAGGATGGCAAATAAAAAAGCTGCACTCATATTGTTAATATTGTTTGTGACTATCGTTATTAATGCGCAGGCCGTCAGGGATGCAGATGGAAATGTATACTCTACAGTCACTATGGGTAAACAGGTCTGGATGGGAGAAAACCTTATGACAACAAAGTTCAACGATGGATCTGATATTCCATTTATTACAGGTGACAAGGAGTGGAAAGCGCTAAAATCACCCGGCTATTGCTGGCTGAATAATGACAGAAGCTACAAGGAAGTTTATGGCGGTCTTTATAACTGGTACGCGGTTAAAACGAAGAAGCTTTGCCCGAAAGGATGGCATGTGCCATCCGATGCCGAATGGAATGTGCTTGCAGCTTTTCTGGGAGGAGAGGAAAATGCCGGGAATCTTCTTAAAGAGGAGGGAGACGAGCATTGGAAAAATTCTCTTACAATATGTTATAATCAATATGGATTTACAGCTCTGCCGGGGGGCATGCGACTCAGCTCGGGTACTTTCCCGACATTTGCGAATTCTTATTGTGTATGGTGGACTTCAGATGGTGATACGAAACTGAAGCTTGCATGGAACCGCGGTCTTTTTTTTAGCTCCAACAGGATGTATAAAGGCAATGAAGGCATGTCAAGCGGATTTTCAGTTCGCTGCTTAATGGATAGATAAAGTTGCTAATCCTGCCTTATAAGCTTTCCGTCAACAAACCTGAACTTTACGACCTCCCTGCATGATGGGCAATTGAAAAGGGGCGAATTCCTTGAATATTCAGGTACCTCAGCAGTGATGAGACCATTCTCCAGTCCGAGTATCTTCATATCCGATTCAACTGAACACTGCATTATAAGATGTCCATTCGTATTTATTAAAACAAGATGTTCTATAAGTCCAAGATATCCGCTTTTATAAGACACAATTGTAATGATTGCATCATCATGGTTATCATCATTTACCCTGCCTGTAAAAACAGCAGAAGGATCAATAATGTAGCTTTTCACTGAGTCTTCAAGTAGAACTAAACCTTCTTTCGAAATCGTCTTCTTTGGTGACTTCATCTGACCTTCAATATATTTTTCTGCAATTTTCATTACCTGCTTTCTTTTTTTTTCAACTGTCATATTACTGCAGCCAATGAAGAAAACTGAAAGTAAAACATACACAATTCTTGACATACTCATATTTTGTGTTAAATAATATAAAGATATCACAAAACCTGATTAACATGTATTAACATATATTAACTTTCAGTTATAAAATCATAAGTTTCGGGAAAAAAATTTTTTTGATGATTTAACTTTTTTTTAAAATCCTTTTTTAATTTTGGGAACATTGATAACCTGAAATAATGAGTATCCTGAAAGGGGATAGTATTCTGAATAAATATATAATAGTCTTGGAATCAAATGGTTATGCTTTTTCACTGGTTTGGTTTTAGAATAATCCATGAAAATTTATGATCATAGAAATTATTTAAGATTTGTTTTTAAAGAAATTTAATATAAGTTTGATCAGTTTTAAACCTTAATTAACCTAATGTGCCTATGAACAACACCACCTGAGAAACCTGATGGAGCCCTAACTCCATTCAAAGATTTTCCGGAGTTTTCCGGAATCCATGTTTATAAAAACGTTTTTAACCTTCTAACCTAAAAAGTATGACAAAAAAAACTATGTTCTTTCTTCCGGCTATCACAAGGAAGCTTAAAATAGCCGTAAGATTAATGACTATGCTTTTGCTGTTGGCAGGGCTTGAAGCGAGCGCTTTCGCTCCCGATGCTTTACAGCAAAGAAAAATTACAGGTCGTATAGTAGATTCCAATGGCGAAGGTCTTATTGGTGTAAATATCCTTGAAAAAGGTACAACCAACGGGGCTATATCTGAAGCCAACGGTACTTATACAATCAATACGACAAGTGCGAATCCTGTACTTTCTTTCTCCTTTATTGGATATATAACACAGGATATCACAGTTGGTGCACAGAATACAATTGATGTTACACTGGCTGAATCAATTTCCGCACTCGATGAGATCGTGGTTGTAGGATATTCCACACAGACAAGGAAATCACTCACCGGTTCAGTAGCTCAGGTTGATGCCGCCGCTCTTCAGGAAAGCGCTGCAACAAACCCGATTACCCGTCTTCAGGGGAAAGTTGCCGGTGTTACAATCATGAACCAGCACACTCCTGGTGAAGGATCATCAATCCGCGTACGTGGTATGACAACAATCAACAACTCAGATCCTCTTTATGTTGTTGACGGTGTACCAGGTGGATCGTATTCACCAAATGATATCGAGACAATTACAATTCTTAAAGATGCTGCAGCACAATCAATCTATGGTGCAAGAGCTGCCAACGGCGTTGTTCTTATAACAACAAAAGCAGGAAAGAAGAATCAGAAGATTTCAATGAATGTTAATGTAAGACAGGGTATCACCAAGAATACAACATCCTATGATCTTCTGAATACACAGGAATGGGCAGAGATGTACTGGCTTCAGGCAAAGAACGGTAATGTAGCTGGCTATTCTCACCAGCAGTTTGGTAATGGCGCTCAGCCTGTTATTCCTAAATATATATACCCAACAGCAGCTTCAACAGTCGATATGTCAAAATATGACAATAAGATGGCAAATGAAGACGGTACCGATACATACCTTATTACTGAAGCAAGCGCCGGTACAGACTGGTTAAAGGAAGCTGAACAGAACGGAGCATTCAAGGAATATACAATTGATGCCGCAGGTGGATCAGGAAACACAACTTACGCATTCCTTCTTGGTTACACAAGCGATGAAGGTGTGTTCAAATGGACTGGTTTTGACAGGTACAGTGGCAGGATAAATATTAACTCAAGCCCTGCAAAATGGATTGATCTGGGAACAAATCTTTCATTACAGTATACCGATGATTATGGATTCCAGGCCAATGATAACAGTGAATCATCTCCGGTTTCATGGGCTTACAGAATGCCTCCGATTGTTCCTGTATGGGACGCATCAGGTACAACTTATGCAGGTTCAAGGCCAACAGCAATGGGTAACTCTCAGAATGTAGTGTTCCTTCTCGACAAAAACCAGTATGATTATACAAGGCAGATGACAGTAAGCGGTACTGCTTATATGAAACTCAACCTTCTGAAGGGTCTGTCTGTTAAATCTCTTATTGGGGTTAACCAGTATGGCCGCAGAGACAGGGATCTCGGATTTGTTGAGGTTGCTCATGCTGAAAGAGGTACTTATGACAGCTACAATATTAACTCAAGGTTCGGTCTTAACTGGACATGGACAAATACAATAGAGTATGGTTTCACAACCGGTCAGCATAATTTCAAGGTAATTGCCGGTACAGAAGCTTATGATAATGATTACTGGCGCATGAACGCAGGAAGATCAGAGTTTCAGTTAAAAGATGTTAACTATATCTCTCTGAACACAGGTCTTCGCGGTATCAGCAACAGTGATGAATACAGCAAATACAGCCTGTTCTCAATATTCGGACGTGCTAATTATACATTTGCCGATAAATACATGGTTGAAGCAGTACTTCGTCGTGATGGTTCATCACGTTTTGGTAATGAAAAATATGGTATTTTCCCTGCATTCTCACTTGGATGGAGACTCTCGGAAGAATCTTTCATGGCTTCAACAAAGAGCTGGCTTAATGAACTGAAATTACGTGTTGGTTACGGTTCAGTCGGAAACGACCAGATGGGTAACTATAACAGCTACACTCAATATGCTTATAGCGAAGGTAATGCAAGTTATCCTCTTACAGGTTCTAACTCATCATTCAACCCTGGTTTCAGCCAGACAACATTCGGAAATGCTGATGTTAAATGGGAAACAACCAATACAACAAACTTCGGTATCGATGCAACAATAATTAAAAACCTGAATGTTTCAATCGACCTGTGGCAGAGGGTAACAAAGGACATGCTTTACCAGAAACAGTTGCCGCTTGTACTTGGAACTGCTACAAGGCCGTCAATCAATATTGGCGAAATGAAAAATACCGGTTTTGATATTACAATCGGTTATTTCAACACAGCTCTGAACGGTGATTTCACATATAGCGCTGATCTTGTATTCTCACACTATAAAAATGAACTGACAAAGCTTACTGATATTTCATCAGACTTCTATCAGGGCTCAAGTTACCGTGAGAAAATTTACACAAGAACTCAGACTGGACATGCTTTCCCGGAATTCTATGGTTATGTAGTTGAAGGTATATTCCAAAGTGATGAGGAAGTAAACGGATGGCCAAAAGCATTTGGTTCCACAGGTACATACAATGCTCCCGGTTCATACAAATACAAAGACATCGACGGAAATGGTTATATAGATGCTGCTGACCGTACTTACATTGGTTCACCACATCCTGATTTCACAGCAGGTTTGAGCCTGAACCTTGGTTACAAGAACTTCAGCTTATCAACTACATTATATACATCTGTTGGTAATGATGTTGTAAACTATGTATCAAGGTTTATTGACTTTACACAGTTTGAATCAGGAAAGAGCAAGAGAAGACTTTATGAATCATGGGGAAGCCCATACCTTGCAGACAATGCTGATGCAACAATGCCCAAGATCCTTGCTACTGACACTCAGCACCAAGAGCCTTCTACAGCGTTTATTGAAGATGGTTCATTCCTGAGGATGAAAACTCTCAGAATCGGTTATGACTTTAACAAACTGCTCAATAACAGGTTCAGCTCTCTTCAGCTTTATTTCCAGGCTTCCAACTTGTTTACAATCACCAAGTACCCTGGTCTGGATCCTGAGATAGCAATACCAAGTTCTGCAATCAACATGGGTATTGATTCAGGTGCATGGCCGACAGCTAAACAGTTCATGTTTGGAATTTCATTCGGGCTGTAATCGCTGTTGTTTTAACTTTTTAAAAGATAAGATATATGAAAAAAATACTAAGATTATTATCAGTATCTACGGTTCTGGCAGGTTCTCTGATGATGTATTCTTGCTCGGAAGAGTTCCTTACAAAGGAGCCGCCGGCCGTGGCAAGTGCAGCGAATGTTGAAACACCGGAAGGCGTTGAGAATCTTCTGATAGGCGTTTACGAAAGGATGCAGGGCGGCTCAATGTTTGGCGGCGCACTTGTAAGCGACTGGACATATTCAGGAGGTTGCTCTGATGATGCCTATAAAGGCACATCATCAGGTGACCAGAGTAACTTTAACCTTCTTGAAAGATATGATGCTCTTTCAACTAACCCTTACCTGACTGACAGATGGAACAACGCCTATGATGGTGTAGCACGTACGAATGTTGTTCTTGATTTCCTCTGGAAAGTACAGGATGGTCAGAAACCTATGGCTGAAGGAAGAGCCAAACAGGTTGAAGGTGAAGCAAAATTCATGAGGGCCTGGTTTCATTTTCAGGCAAATAAGATCTTCGAAAAGATCCCTTATGTAAAGACAACAAAAGAACTTGGTACAGTAGCCCCTGAAGCAGTTCCCAATTCAGATGCAGGATGGGCCGGAATTGAGGAAGACTTTCAGTATGCAATTGAAAACCTTCCGGAAACTCCGTATATGAGCCAACCTGGTCGTCCAACAAAGTATGCTGCTATGGCATTTTTGGCACAGGCTCACATGTATCAGAAGGACTATGCTGCTGCTAAACCTCTTCTTCAGGCAATCATCGAAAGTGGAAAATATTCACTTGTTGCTGATTACATGTGGAACTTCGATATGACTCATGAAAACAATAAGGAGTCAATCTTCGAAATGCAATGTGCTACAACAGCTAATGCTACTACATCGGTTAATGGCTCAGGTTGCAATTTCCATCAGAAAGGTACTGCAAGTTGTGGTGGATGGGGTTTCTATCAGCCATCATCAGATCTTTTCAATGCATTCCAGGTTGATGCAAACGGATTACCGGTTCTCAACCATGCAGACAGGGTTAACCTTCCGACAGATATGGGAAAAGGAAGCGCTGATAATTTCACTCCTACAACTGCTCCTCTCGATCCTCGCGTTGATTATCTTATTGCACGTCGTGGCGTTGATTTCCTCGGTTGGGGTATCCACCCGGGAAATGACTGGATCCGTGAGCAGAATAATGGTGGTCCGATGATGACAAAAATCTTCATGCACAGGAAAGATGAACAGTCTCTGAACCTCAACGGATCAGGCTTCAATAATGGTAAAAACTACAGGATGATGCGTTATGCAAGTATTCTTCTCTGGAGAGCTGAATGTGCAATCAATGATAATGACCTCGCATTAGCCCGCGATCTTGTTAACCAGGTTCGTAACCGTGCAAAGAACAGTCCGCGTGTTATGGGATTGTGCACAAGTACAGCTGACCTGCTGACAGATCCTGTTGTTGATTATACAAAACCGGCAGCTAACTATAAAGTTGAACCTTATCCTGCTACTGGTTATCCATTCGATACACAGGCAAACGCTCTCAAGGCTGTCCAGGAAGAAACAAGGCTCGAATTTGCATTGCAGAATCACCGCTTCTTCGATCTGAGGCGCTGGGGAATTATTAGTGAAACTCTGAATGCTTATATTGCTCAGGACGTAACTTTCAGAACATTCATGCAGGGCGCAACATTTGAAGCCGGCAAGGATGAATACTGGCCAATACCTCAGGGTATTCTTGACCTTCAGCCTGGTGTTATTACACAGGATCCTGACTACAAATAGTAGTTATCTATAACATATTAAAAGGTTGCTCCTAAACGGGCAACCTTTTTTTTGTTTCCGGTTTGATGAAGACCTGGAGTTGCTTCATGGTGATAAAAGCGTGGTGCAAGTTGCGATCAGAATTTACGATAAACCCTTAGCATCATTGCGTCATTGTGAGTAACAAATAAGCATAAAGAAAACTGCCGTGAAACTCCATGAAACTCCGTGCAACCCCGTGGTGAAATAAGCATACTTTAGTCACTTTAGTCACTCTAGTCACTTTAGTCACTCTAAGAGTCTTAGGTCTTTAAGATTTTACTTATTTATGAAAGTGATAATAATACCAGAATGTATTACCAAATTGAGTCTTCATCTGAGACTGGAATGTAGAAGGATTATTCCGGGCCTGCAGATATTTGTTGATATACAGATTAAACCGGTTTTGTGTTTCAGAGCTGACTGAGTATCCATTCATGTCTGGTAACTTATGCTGGCTATTGTAATAAATCATAACGGCTTCCTCAACAGATCTGGGAAGACTTGTATATCCCATGCTTTTCATCAGATGAAGGTTACTTAATGCAGTTTCAACATCTTTTTCGAGAAGCAACCAGCTAATCATGTATTCAAATGCGACCCTGTTATCCGGATTTGATTCAAGAAGCATTGGCAGATTATCCTCCGGTGAATCCATGTATATTATAAAATCTTTTTGAGGGATAATCTGTGCCACCTTTCCAAGTTCATTATCCTTAGATATCAAATCCTTATTATTCAGGAGATTTTCATATCTGATAGCATCTTTCCTGTAAAAAAGTGTCTTCCTGAGAATGTTGATATACTTCTCAGCCATCCTGTAATCTGAATTAAGGAGAGATGTTTTTATAAGCATTATCAGGTTATGCGGCCTTAAGCCATAAACTACCATTTCCTCGTAAGCCCATCTGTGTGCTTCATTCACAAGGCCTGTTGCATAGAAAAAATAGGCGCCTCTTTCGAGATTCTGATCTCCCCACGGAAGTATGAGCGCCTTTGTCCCAAAGCTTTGACCTGTGGTAAATAATTTTTCACATAATGACCCTTTTTCAGCAAGGGCAGTATTGTAGAAGTATTGTGAAATAAGGTTTTCCTGATGGGATTTCTCACTTAATTCGATTACTTTATTCCAGTCATCCTTGTATGCGCACTCCTGAATTTTCAGAATTGAGGCCAGGGAAGGATTGTACGTTCCTGTAAGAAGCAAAGCAGAAAAAATAATAAATGACACTACAATGAGTCGGATAAAGAGAATCCTTGTTTTTTTTAAAACAGAAGACATTCCAAGTACCGGGAAAAGAGCTACAAATACCGACAGAATAATGAAAAAGAGTTTCTGAAACGATTGGGTTATTGCCGGAAGGGGATATGTAAGGAGTGTCTTTGATGATACAAGAAAAAGAACACTCTTAAAAACAAGAAATGTTAGTAAGCTTACAATTATAATAAACGCCGAACTATAGATTTTTTGCCTGCCTTTTATGAAAGCAAGTGTATAAATCAGATAGGCAATGACAAAGAGAATTGCGAATGCCCCCGTGAAATAATAGAAAACAGGGAAAAGTATTATATGAAGGTAATATCTACTGAATTTAAGAGTAAAAAGAAACCAGGATATTACACATATTATTCCCAGATCATAGTACATCACATGAGAGTACTGATTCTGTAGTATTAAAAGCAGGGAAGTCACAATAATTGGCAATACAAGTAAAAGTCCGGGATTTGAATTTGTATTTCTCAGGAATTTATTCATCAATATGCCCGGGCTTATAACAGCTATTGCCAAAAGAAGGGCCCCGTACAGAGGCACTGCGTAAAACTGCATAAGAAACTTTCCGGTATACTCAAGGAGACCTCCGGGCATTGTTAAAAAACCATTCAGGTATTCTGTTGAAAACCGAAAAAGAAACTGTTCTTCCTGGTATTTTAAAACACTCTCGCCTATGAGAAGAAAATAAAAGAAAGTAATTATGAAGAAAATGCTGATGTAAATAATAAAATCCCGGCGCTGAGCAGACTCTGTCAGCATCGGATTTGCTTTTATATTTTTGATTCTATTTGCCCGTGTTTGCCTCATTGATGTGCTGATGTTGATGTGCTCGTTTTACTTCCGGTGGTCACGACTCTGCTGTTGTTGTCTGGGTCATTACCTGTTTTTGATTTCACTGCTGTCTGTGTAGTTGCTTCAAGGAAATCACGTGGACCGGCGCTTATCTTTCCAGTAATGAATTCAGGTATATTATATGATTCTATGAGGTTCCCGTAGAAATCAGGATCCTTCTGAGGAAGCATGAATGGCTTTGTCGCTTTTCCTTCTGAGTCTATATGAGAAAAATGCGGTCTGGTGCTCCGTCCATCTGAACGTTTGCTGCTGAAAACAATCCACCGTCCGTCCGATGACCATGAGTGATAACTTTCAGCCTCATTACTGTTAAGATCGAGTTTTGTTACTTCTCCATTCATAAGATTAAGAGAATAAAGATCGGCTTCAGCGTGCCATATTGGAAAGGTTCCAAAATCATGTAATGTGAAAACAAGGAATTTACCATCGGGTGAGATTCGGGGAAAGGAAACGCTTTTTCCCATTTTTGATGCTTCATATATGACCTCTGTTTTTCCGAATGTTTCAGTCGTCTCATCAAAAGACTTTCTTACAAGGTCATGATGAATACTCATTATTTTATCCAGCTCCGGATTGTCTGGAGGAATACTGTTTACTGCCCTGCAATAATAAAGGTATTTACCGTCAGGCGACCATCCCGGGAATGTCCGCAGGTAATTCGTTGTATCTTCTTCTGAAACCGGAATGATCTTATTATCTTTTGTATCAAAAAGTACAATTGACGCGGAAAGGTCGAAGACCTCAATGCTCTTTGAAGACTCAGCATAGAAGCTTTGCCTGACCTGGTTTGATGAATATGCTATGTATCTTCCACCGGGATGCCAGGAAGGATATGTTGCGCTCCCTGGCATGCCGGCTGTCTTCGGATCAGTTCTTTCAAGTTTACCGTTATTCATAAAATATGTGCCTCCATGAGAACCTCTCACATGTACCATGAATCTGTCAGGATTATTTTTTGCGAATGAATGGCAGTTCACACAGTTCTTGTCAAGAATTGCATTATCAACGACAGTATTCTCCGAGAAGTTTTCAAGGCATCTTTGCATTATTCTTATTCGCGACCAGCTGTAATATCCCGGAGGTATCAACCTGTACGCAATGTATTTATTAATTGAGTCAGTTGATATATTGACATGAAATGGATTAAATACTGTAACGGATTTATTCTGGTTCTCAACTTTAACAATTACATTAAATCCTGCGCCCTTATTTTCTCCAAGTAATCTCTTCCAGGTTTTTTGAGGGAATCTGATTATTCCGTTACCAGAATTTATCTCGATTTGTCTGCCTCCTTTATCAGGAGCGATAATAACAAGGTATTTTTTTCCTTCTTCATTTATCCTGAAGTTCAAAGGTGCAATATTCGGGGGGATTGTTATTTCTGTATAATCAGGGAAAATCTCCGGTAATTCGCCGGAATTCTGTTCTTTACCTGAAAACCTGTTACAGGCAATCAGGAAAGTGAAAATACAAACAAATGAATATGTATATCGTTTCAATGAAGTCAGGGAGTTAAAGGCCGCAATATAATCAGATTCTTTGAATTTGTGAGCAGAATTGATTATAACTCCCTTCAGTGATATTTAAGCTTCAGATTAGCATTGTTGTCATAAACATAGTAGCATGGTTCGTCACATTGATCCTTCACAAAGCTGATCCTTGGAAAAACACTGTCTACAACTATATACCTTTTCCCCTTCAATACATAGTTTGCAGTAAGAGTATATCTTTTATTTACAGGAACTTTTACTCTCAGTTCAATGCCAGAATGATCAATAGATTTGAATAAAATGCTATCCTCAAGATTTCCTTCGTAGATACTGACCTCAGTGTCTGATGTCTCCGGGTTGTTGTATAACTTAATTGTGATTTCTGCTTCTTTGGGCTCAGCAGATTCACAATCATCACATTTTATGAAAACAGGTTCATTTTCGCACGAAAAGCATACAACAATTGCAATGAATAGTATTGAAAGCAGAAATTTCATTTTAGTACCATTTCGGGTATTTTATTTCAGTTCTGATATTATCAAAATAGTAATTGTATCCAATTCCAATTCTGAGCCAGACAGGACCTGCCTTGAAAAAATCAGACCTGACATATTCCAGTCCGGCATCAACAGCAAGGTTCATGTAACTCCATTTTAAAGAAACTGCAGGGATAAGTCTGAATTTATTCCCGGGCTTCATCTCTGTACCCTTGAGTGTATTTCCAAATGAATAGCCGGCCAGAACAGATCCTGAAAGGCTTGTTTTTAACCTGGAGGGACTATAATGTATGTAGAAATCCTTAGAGATCCCGGTGTATGCAATTGAACCCTTGTTGTAATACTGGTAAAACACGTTCTCACTTCCCTTTGCCAATATTCTCGTGTACCATAATTTTGTATCAAGCCCCATTGTAATTCCCATATTAGATAATGGCTCTGTGAAATTCAACATAAAACCTGTGTAATAATCTTTTAATGAAAGTTTTGAAGAAACTGAGAATCTTACCTGGTCTATGCTGTGTTTCACTCTGCCAGGTACACTGAAGCTCCTGAGCAATTCAACAGCTTCCTTGTTGTCATACTTGACAGCAACAGAATATGGATCATTAATACTCTTCCGGAAAGACCCCCAGTTCTTATCGAGACTTAGCAAAAATGAAATGGCTTCATTCTTCTTTGAAATAATTGCAAGCGATAAAGCATTCTGGCCTTTATTTGTTTCGGCCAGAATATCAGCGCCGGCATCATAAAGCATTTTCATCATCAGGGTATCTCCAAAATAAGACGAAAGGAGAAAAGGAGTAAACCCCTGATCATCTTTTTCTTCAATCCTTGCTCCGTTATTTATAAGCAATTCCGCAATAAGGATATTTCCGGCCCATATTCCGGCCATTAGCGGAGTTGAGCCGTCATACGTTTTCGGATTTATTTCAGCTTCATAGTATAACAGCATATCCGCCATCTGTGCATAGCCATACAGGGAAGCATAGTGCAATGGAGTGGCATTATATCTGTCGGCTGCATTTATATTAGCTCCTGCTCTTATAAGTTTTTCAGCAATTTCCTGGAAATTATTCTTAACAGCAACAAGAAGAGCATTTTCCTGAAAGTCGTCATATTTGTCAATATCAGGATCATTTGCGAGCAACGTACTTACAGTTTCTGATTTATTATTTGCGACTGCAAAAATCAGAGGAGTAACGCCCTGATTTGATTCTGAATTAATGTCAGCGCCTTTATTGATCAGTCTTTGTACTTCGCCTGAATAGCCTTTTCCGGCTGCAACCATCAGGTTATAATCAAGAGCAAAGCTATAGAACAGAGGTATGTATTCAGAAGTATCAACAGCGACAACCTGACCGAAAGACCTTCCGGCAAATATAATGAGTGCAAAAAGGAAAAAAATGCATCGGTTTTTCAACATAAATGCAAAATTACTTTTTTAGTTTATTATTTCTGTTCAATCAATGATGTAAGAAATAACTTTTTATACAGTAATAAAGTTTATAATATTGAACATTATGATCAACAATATGTTAAACAAAATATATGCCGGATTTTTTTTAATCAAAAACAATATTTTTCTCATAATAATATTAAATTGCAACCTTCGTTATTAAGCTGGATGCTTAACAATGCGTATGTTTCAGCAGGTTTTTATTATTTTTGTGTAGAATTTCGTATGCAATACTGATGATCAATAAGAAATTACTTCTGGTTCTGTTACTTGGTTTCCTGGTCAGCATTAATCCCGGCGCAAAAGAGAATAATGGCGTCGTATCAAATAAATTCGTTGCAGGTAATGTGAGGCTTATAAACAGTTCCTCCATGGGTAGTGAGTTTTCAGCAATTGATAAAGCTATAGGCTCATTCCAGCATAAATGGTCAATTAATGGCGTTTCTGTTGCTATTGCAAAGGATGGTAAGCTCGTATTTGCAAGAGGTTTTGGTTATGCTGATTCATCGCTTAAAACTGAAACTCAACCTTTCAATAAATTTCGTATTGCAAGCGTTTCAAAACTTGTTACGGCCGTCGCAATAATGAAACTCAGGGAAGAAGGGAAATTATCTCTTCAGGATCATGTTTTCGGACCTGATGGTATACTGAATGATAGCTATTTTGATAATCCCAAAGATAAACGCGTCTACAGTATTACTGTTGAACATCTCCTTAGTCATGAAGGGGGATGGACACAAAGATACGGGGATCAGATGTTTATGCCAATTGTGATTGCTGAAAAAATGGGTGTTCCCACACCTGTTGATACAAAGACAATTGTCCGTTTTGCTCTTGATAAAAGACTTCATTATACACCTGGTATGGGGCATTCCTATTCAAATCTGGGTTATAGTATTCTCGGTCTTGTTGTAGAAAAAGTATCAGGGGTATCTTATGAAGAGTATTGCCATAAAGCGATTTTTGAGCCTCTTGGTATTTACGACATGGCAATAGGAGGAAACCTTGAATCTGACAGAGCTCCTTTTGAGGTAACCTATTACGAACCAAAGGACGCAGGAATGAAGCCGTCTATTTACAATCATGATGAGATGTGTCTGGCATGTTATGGCGGTAATGATATAACTACACTTGGAAGTGCAGGCGGCTGGATAGCTACAGCGCCTGATCTGATGAAACTGCTTCTTGCCGTGGATGGTTTCAACACAAGGCCTGATATCCTCAACCCTGAGAGTATCGGGTTAATGACAACCAATGAAAATGGCGCTGCTCCATTGGGCTGGAAAAGCATACTAAAAAATGGAACATGGTGGCGGACAGGTTATTTCCCCGGAACTACTGCAATGCTGAAACGTCAACCCGATGGTTATTCCTGGGTGGTGTTATGTAATACAAGCTCATGGAATGGTCCTGAGATCTATTCATATATTAATAATATGATGACGAAGATTTTCAATCAGCCAATTGCATGGCCCGATTATGATCTTTTTAGTTTATCTCTGCCGGTTCCTCTTAAGACCGCACCATTAGCAGGATATCCAGGTTAAAAGCGATGTGTTTTTCTGTTAATGTAAATCTTGTAAAGGAGGAACTTGAGAACAGGTATGGCGCATCCCTGATCGATCCCGATAAGTACAGACCCAGCTATTATTATCACGCATTTGCATTCCCTGAAATGCCTGTAATATGCCAGGAGGATCCGAAACATATAAAGCTGTTTACATGGGGATTAATTCCTTCCCACACCCTGGATTCAGACGAAGCGCACGAGATAAGATCCAAAACTTTCAATGCGCGCGCGGAAAGCCTGAAGAGCCGAAAAACATTTGCTTTATCTTACGAATCGAAGCGCTGTCTTGTACCTGTGAGAGGTTTTTACGAATGGCAGCACAAAGGTTCCGATAAAATTCCCTGGTATATATATCACTCAGAAAATCAGATTATCTCACTTGCCGGTTTATATGATCAATGGATAGTTAGTGAATCAGGAGAGGTTTTCAATACATTTTCTATTATAACTACTGAAGCCAACAAGATGATGGCTGAAATTCATAACTCTACAAGGAGAATGCCTGCAATACTTGAAACTGAGTTTGAAAAGATATGGCTTAATCCTGACATTCATGAAAGAGAGCTACGAAGCTTATTAGGTCCATTAAGAGAAAATATTCTTGGTGCTCACACTGTCAGCCCTCTTGTTAACAGCCGTGTTGCAGATAAAAATACTGCAGATGTTATCAAACCCTACAATTATAATATACAGGGTAGTCTTTTTTAATCCGGGGAAGTTCCGTTTGTTTCTTACTGTGCGACGAAAAGATAAGTGAGGGTGCCCTTCTGTATTTTCGGAGATTTCACATCAGGGTTGAACTTTGACATTAATGCAGTTGATATTGCTGTCTCAATAAGGCATTGATCCGCAGTAGTGCTTTCACCAGGCAGCACCTTCGCTTCTTCTACTATGCCGTTCTGATTGACAGATATTGTGAGTGTGACTTTTCCAGAACCTTCGCACATGTATATTGGTATGGGCAGATATATATGGTTACGATTTTCAAGATCATAAAATATACGTGTCGGACCTTTATATTTTGAAGCCATTTCCTGTGATTCGCTTGCTTTTTCAGGCTTATCTGTCTTTTGTTTTTCGGTTTCCATTGCAAGCTTCTCTTCGTCATTTTCATGATGATTCTTTTGCTCATCAATGAAATTATCAGGACCAAGCTGACCATTCTTTATCAGCTCTTCTTTTACCATGTTGATATAATCTTCCCGGTCTATTGTCTGATCACTCCTGTTGGCCAGGTTTTTGGCTATGTTAAGCATCTCATTGTCGCCCTGGAGGATTCTCTCGACTGATTTAGTTGGAAGCTGTATTGTTTTTTCAGTATTCTCTTCGGGTACGGTTTCAACTTCCTCGAACTGGACTGTAAAAATATCTGATGGCTCCTGCTGCAGGTTTCGTATTTTGAATGTCATGAAGATTATGGCTGCAATAAGATGGATTATTAATGT
The DNA here is from genome assembly GCA_036261265.1 of Bacteroidales bacterium. Classification (GTDB taxonomy): domain Bacteria; phylum Bacteroidota; class Bacteroidia; order Bacteroidales; family VadinHA17; genus LD21. The sequence goes on along the minus strand of DATALC010000049.1, from coordinate 119,445 downwards.
TCCTAATAATCCTGCCAGTTTACTATCGTTCTTTTTTATGCCTTTTAAATATTGAATTACCATTTGTCAGCGGGAGTTCTTCTTTTTTCTCACCTTGGCGGGACGTGGTTGTTTAACCGGGGTTTCGTTTTTCAACAATCCATTTTTTAAGCCGCTAAAGAATTTAGACCATGCAAATGGATTGAGGAGATTATTATAGGGAGTTTGATTTTTTCTTGATATCGCATTGAAATTCTGATCCATAACATATCTGAAACCTGCATCGGGTGATATTTTTACACCTGACTCATTTGCGATGGCAACATAAATCGATGTAATATTATCATTCATATTTTCAATAAGCGGATCAGCAGGTCTTTCTTTTGTCATGTCTCTCAGAAACTCACTATAATTTTTCCAGGGCAATATTGTTACAGCCTCAATTTCAATTGTATCAGTTTCAAGTACTATATCTGCTTCGGCTGTTTTTTCTGAATAATCCAGGGGAATTATAGTATGATATCTTTTAAAACCCACTGCTCTGAAAAATATTGTGTCGCCCGGCGTGCTTGTAATTGAATAAATTCCTGTCGGCTCACTTACAGTGGCTCTTCTGAGTTTTCTCGAAATAACAGATACACCGGGAACAGGATGGTATAATACATCAGTAATAATTCCGCTTACCTGAACATACTTCCTTGTTTCATCTTCCTGTCCTGACAGAGGCAGGGCGCATGCGCCAAAAACGAGAATTATATAGATGTACCTGTTCAACGTTATTTTATTTCATTGTTGCATAATGCGAATGCAAAATAAGCAATAATGACTATAACGGTGAAATCTTTAACTATATTTTAACTCCATGGAATCAAGATTGAGAAATTGATTTCAATCATTTATATTTTAATTTTGTAAGCATATCTTTAGCTTCCATGAAGAAATTACTTTTATTAGGAGATGAAGCAATTGCAAGAGCTGGTCTTGACGCGGGAATAAGCGGGATGTATGCCTATCCGGGCACTCCATCGACTGAGATCATGGAATATATTCAGGCCAGTGAAGATGCTGCCGAACGTAATGTTCAGCGCGAATGGTCGGCAAATGAAAAGACAGCCATCGAATCTGCATTAGGCATGTCGTTTGCAGGCAAACGGGCTCTTGTCGCAATGAAACATGTTGGCCTGAACGTAGCAGCCGACGGATTCATTAACTCTGCAATAACGGGTGTTAATGGCGGTCTTGTTGTTGTTTCGGCCGATGACCCTTCAATGCATTCTTCGCAAAATGAGCAGGACTCAAGATTCTATGGTAAATTCGCCATGGTGCCATGCTTTGAACCGTCGAACCAGCAGGAGGCTTATGATATGATATTCGATGCTTTTGAAGTCTCCGAAAAGTTCCGGGTTCCTGTTTTGTTCAGGATCACAACAAGGCTAGCACATTCGCGCGCAATTGTAAATGTAAAAAAGCCGGTGCCCGAAAAGATTATGTCTTTGCCTTCAGATCCGGTCCAGTTTGTACTTCTTCCGGCAATAGCGAGAAAAAGATACAAAAATCTTATTTCTGTTTATGATACTATAAGGTACGATCACAAGCTTTCGAAATATAACAGTTTCAAGGATGGCAATCGTAGAGAGCTTGGCGTAATAGCCTGCGGAATCGCCTATAATTACCTGATTGAAAATATTGGTAAAAACAGTAATATTCCTGTTCTTAAAATATCGACTTACCCGTTTCCTGCAGACCTTGTAATTGATATTACTTCACGCTGTGAGGAGATTCTTGTCCTTGAAGAAGGCGCGCCTGTGATAGAAGAACTGCTCAGAGGGCTTCCGGAGCGGGAGCTGAAAATATCAGGCAGGCTTGACGGCGCAATACCAAGAGATGGTGAACTCAATCCATCTATTGTCGCTAAAGCTCTCGGATTTCCTGTAAAAAAAGGTTTCCAGGTGCCGGTTGTTGTAAAAATGCGCCCGCCTTCATTCTGTAAAGGTTGCGGACATGCTGATATGTTCAATTCTCTGATGGAGGCGATCAGACCTTATGAACAGGGGAGAGTATTCTCCGATATTGGTTGCTATACTCTTGGTGCTTTGCCGCCCTACAATGCGATAAACTCATGTGTTGATATGGGAGCCTCAGTTACAATGGCTGTCGGCGCTGCTGATGCAGGTTTGTTCCCTGCAGTTGCAGTTATTGGTGATTCGACATTTACTCACTCCGGAATAACAGGTTTACTTGATGCGGTTACAAAAGATTCAAATGTGACAATTGTAATTTCTGATAACTCGACAACAGGAATGACCGGGGGTCAGAAATCAAAAGCAACCGGCCGCATTGAGAGGATCTGTGAAGGTATCGGAGTTGAACGTGATCACATAAAGATAATCACTCCTTTACATAAAAATCATGACGAAAATGTAAGGATTATTCGTGATGAGATTGATTTTAAGGGAGTATCCGTAGTAATTGCATCACGCGAATGCATACAAACAGCGACAAGAAAGAAAAAATCAGAGAAATAAATGAAAAATGATATAGTTCTCGCCGGTGTGGGAGGCCAGGGTATACTTTCAATTGCAGCTGTTATCGGACTTGCTGCAATTGAAAACAATCTCTTTCTGAAGCAGGCTGAAGTTCATGGAATGAGCCAGAGGGGAGGAGATGTGCAATCTCATCTTAGATTATCTGATAAAGAAATCTCATCCGATCTTATTCCACATGGATCAGCCGGACTGATTCTGTCTGTGGAACCTATGGAAGCACTGCGGCATCTTCCCTGGCTTTCAGATAAAGGATGGATAGTGACGAATTCTATTCCTTTCATTAACATTCCGGATTACCCTCCGTTGGAAGATATTCTGAGTGAGATACGAAAAATGAAAAACAGCATTATTATTGATGCTGATAGTGTTGCAAAGGAAGCAGGCTCTGCCAGAGCCGGGAATATTGTTATGCTTGGGGCTGCGTCGCATTTCATTAATATGCCTTTCGAAAGCCTGAAAAATGCCGTCATGCGGATCTTTGAAAAAAAAGGAGAAGAAATTGTTAGTATAAATCTTAAAGCGCTTGAGGCAGGCAGAGATATTTCAGGATATAAATCATGATTTTCAGAATTTGAAAAACGTATTCAGGAAAACTGATCTTGTTGGCGGCACTCTTCCGCTTATGGGATAATTGCCCTGATAATCAAGTGCTAACTTGAAATTGTCATTAAATGTGTACTGAGCTCCGGCGATAAAGAATTGTCTGTCTTTCATATAATTCCATGGCAATGATTCTCCGGAAATTTCATTTGAAATTGTGTAATCATATCTTCCGAAAATCTCCGTTTTATCAGCAACCCTTATTGATCCTGTGGATGAAAACCCCCAGGAATCATGACTATCTGTTCCATCAATATTTGTTTTAAAGGCTGCTTCGCCTCCAATCATAATTAAATCGCTTTTGTAACCGATAAATCCTATGTATAGTTGCTGCCATGTGCCTCCGGGTCTGTCAAAGTCAGCATATAATCTCATTATTCCCTTTTCAAAAGGAATGATGTTGACACCAAACGATGATTTAATACTGTTGTCAATATGAAGATTATTATATCCTTCACCATTCATGAAAGTAAAATCAACCTTTAAAAAATCGTTTATGACGTAATCTGCTGTGAAGCCGAGATCAGCTACCGTACTGTAACCATTAATCGCTTCGAAGTTATCTGCAACATATCTTTTCCCATAAAACTTTTGCTGGAACGATAGTGATCGAGTTGTAGTCATTCCAAATGACATCGATAAATCGTCTTTTGTCCATGTAACAGATGCTTCCCTGAAATATGCATATCTCCTTTCTTTTGATCCCTCAGCAAGATCTGAAGGACTGCATACATTTAAAATTAAAGTTCCTGAAAATTCACCCTCAGGGTGATAGTTATAGCCAAGATATGCTCTTGTAAGCCCAAAGCCATTATTATCTGAATGTAAAGTGTCGTTAATATAATAATGAAAATCTGCAAATACTTCTGTGATAGCCTGGGAATTCGCCTTATATGATAATAAGATCAGAACAACAGTTGTGACAAGAGCGGTTTTCTTCATAAAGCATATCAGAAAATGAAGGCGTAAAGTTAAAAATAGAGCCCGGATAGAAAACAAGAAAGGCAGATTTCTTAAATGTAAGTTCAAGGAGCACAAATTGTGATATTGCAATAACTAAAAAGAGGCTGATCAAAACGAACAGCCTCTTAAGCACGGGTTACTGCAGCTTTTACTATACTATTCCTGTTCAGCGTTGCCTTTTTTTCCCGACCGCAGGAGAACAAGATCATTCAGTATGATCTCTGTCGAATTCTTCGTTACACCGTTTTTATCCTCGTATGTACGGTATGCAATTCTACCTTCAACAGCCACCTCACGTCCTTTTTTAAGGAATTTTGTGACTGTCTCGGCAAGACCATTCCATGCCACACAATTGTGCCATGTTGTTTCAGTTACTTTCTGACCTTCCGCATTCTTGAAACCGTCGCTTGTTGCAAGTGTGAAATGCGTAACTTTCTTTCCTGATTCGGTTGTTTTGATTTCAGGATCCTGACCAAGATTTCCGATGAGTGTTACTCTGTTTTTCATTGAGTTCATAGCTTTAAGTTTTAGTTTGACATTCATTAAATTTCTGATCAAACTTAGGCAAGGCTGTAAAAACGTCACGGTTGTTAATTACTTATATCCGTTTACGAGTCGGTTATTGTCGTTTGCATTCGTTTGAAAACGTTTTTCTTGGTCATAATCAATAAAATAACTGCTAAAATGGCTTCTGATTGAAAATGTATTTTCATATCTTTAATAAAAATTTCCCTGTCGTGGAAAGAAAATGTCTCGATTGCGGCGATATTCTTCACGGAAGAACTGATAAGAAATTCTGTTCCGATCAGTGCAGGAACAATTACAATAACCGAATAAACCGCGATTCAAATAATTTCGTCAGGAATGTTCACGGACTTCTAAGGAAAAACCGCAGGATTCTATCGGATCTTTATGCAGAGGGAAGAACAAAAGTTCACAGGGATGCTCTTTTCGCCCTGGGATATAACTTCAGCTTCTTTACTCATATCATAGATACAACGAAGGGAGGAAGATTCCACTACTGTTTCGAATATGGTTATTGTGAAGCCGGCGATGATTTCCTTGAAATAAGCCAGAACAGCCAATATATTGAATACCAATAAAAAACGCCTATTTCTGTACGTTTTGTTTTCCGCGCATTTTCAGGACACGCTCATTTAATGTATTGCAAATCAATAACAGTATTTTATTTCTGGAGCACGAAGCGGGGGGATCTCAATCGTTTATGGATAATAAGGTTAGTTCAGATAGCATCATTTTCTTCCTGGAGTGGTACCTGCCTGGATACTCCCAAAGGGATAATATATCCTTTGTACCTGATATTCTCAATTCTTATACTGTTTATTGAAGCATTTGCATTTCCATCTTTCCCGATAGAGAGAAAGACATCGAACACAGTACCCCTGTTTTGGACCTTCATTTTTATGTTGTAAGACCCTTTTGAAAGCTTGTTAGTCACTTCATAGTCTGAAGTAATTCCCCGCATGTTAATTCCTGAAATTGGTCTCACATCATATTGTCTTCCGACATAAGCTGCGCGTATAACGGCTTTATCTCCATCGACAATAATATAATTTGACCTTGGACGAAGATTAAAAATTGAACCGTAGTTATAGAGATGGTCAAATTTTATTATAAACCTTCTTGATTCAATCGCTGTCCGAAGAGTATTTTCATCAGGTTTGTCAAAACCGTCTGTACCGGAAAAATATTCTTTTGAAGAGGAACATGATATCATTAATAAAGCAATCAGTCCGCCAAGCATTACATTTCTTTTCATTGCAGTCATGTATTTCATGATTGCAAATCAAATTTCATGCCAGCGGACTGATCCTTTGTTTGCTTAAGAAGTTATTTTGTTAAGAAGGGAAAATAGTAAGACATATTTTCTTTTGTCAGCCTTGTACCGTAGCCGGAATCCTGGAATGCCTCGCAGAATTTGATTTTTGATCCTTTTTCATTACCGTACATTTCAATTAGTTTATCGCGATACGGTTCTGCGCCCGAACCAACTATTCTTGTTTTTCCAAGCCATGCTCTGCGTTCGGAATCGGTTTTTGGCACCTGGTCAAGCTCGCCTCTGTTGAAAGGAAGCCATTCATACATCTGTGAGGTATGCTGATGATACATATCTATTTTTTTTTCGATGACATCATCAATCGGAACGCATACATCCGGAACAAACTTCTCAGGATGTATAAAACCATCGCTCATATACAGGAACACCGGATTCTTTTCAAGAAACGGTACATCTGGTAGAATTCTTGGTACTGTGACCATATAAGCCGCATCAAGAACAAGGGTTCCCGTGTATCTGTGATCGGGGTGATAATCATAAGGGCGTGGGAATATTACAATGTCTGCTTTATGTTCTCTTATAAGCCTTATTACCTGCAGCCTGTTTTCATACGTTGGCATAAGCTGCCCATCATGATTATCAAGTGTTATATATTTAACACCAATTACTTCACCGGCTCTTCTTGCTTCTTCACGGCGTACTTTTGCAAGCTGTTCCGGTGGGATAGACTGATGACCGGCATCCCCGTTTGTGAGCGACACCATTAATACGTTATGACCAAGCTGGGCCCATTTGTAAGCAGTTCCTGCTACTTTATCGGGATCATCAGGATGAGCGCCGATAACGATGATATTCAATTTTTTCTGACCGGATACAGAAGGCATCCATACAAGAAATAGGAGTGTTACGGAAATGATTAAAGATTTCATATTTGTCGGTTTAAAAGATTACCATTCTGAGTTTGCAAGCTGCCATACATCGGCAAAGCTTATACGTATGATTTTTTCCATGATATCCCAGTCTATTACGGAGATTTCATCATCCGGCGTATGATATTCTTCACGATGACCGGGCTTGAATCTCAATATCGGGATCCCTGCTGCAACAAACGATCTGTGATCAGTGCCCCCGGGCGGATCGCTTGAAGGCTGATAATCGATATCGAGGTCTATCCCGAATTTCTTAAGATTCTGTGATGTTATTTCCCTGAAACTCTTCTGCGAGTCAGTGTATGTCATAACAACTTTTTTCTTATCATCTTCAGATACATACCTCGAGATCATATCGAAGTTTACATTTAGTCTTATTTGTTGTTTTGGAACTGATAGGTTTTTGACAAAATACCTTGAGCCAAGAAGTCCTTCTTCTTCAGCAGTCCAGAGGGCGATCACTATTGTTTTATCAGGTTTTTTACCGGTTTCAATAATGGCTTTGGCAAGAGTCATTACGCCTACAGTACCTGAGCCGTTATCGTCCGCACCGTTCCAGATGTAACCGTTGTTCATTCCCATGTGGTCATAATGCGCCCCGAGAACAATTATCTCATCTTTCTTATTTCCTTCAATTATTCCGAGAACATTCCGGACAGGAATTATTTCTTTCTTTACCGAGGTCTTAATAGTAATGTTTTTATCAATTGCCTGAAAATCATATTTTTGATTTGAATCGGCCATTTTTCTGTAGTCCTCAATACTATTGCCGGTGCCATCGAGAATTGCTTTTGCTGTGCGTAAAGAAACATAAAGATGAATAATATCATGAGCCGGCTCTGCATCTGAAAGTGAATAATCAGCGTATATATTGTATGGCCTGGGTGTTTTCTCTGAAGGCGCCATTTCATCTATCCGCTGTTGGGAACCAAAAATATCTGCATCAGGGTTTACTTCAATAATACCCGCAGCTCCGTACTTCCTGGCAAGCTCGTCAAATTCCCTTCTTGCGGTCATAATTTCAGCCTTTGAGAGTTTCGCTTCTGCAAATGCCGGATTTCCTGTTATCTTCAATACAAAACGGCCCTTTATATCTTTTTTTTCAAGTTCGTTGAATCCTGTTTTATTGTCGACGAAACCATAACCGGCAAAAACTATACCGGCCTCAGTTTCTGAGGATTCGGATGGTCTTAAAATAAAATCGATATTCGGAGCGAAAACGGTTGTTATCTCTGATCCATCCGATGATGTTGTAAGCTTAAGAGAATTATCCGGTCCTGTAGTCGTCTTGATAAGGCTGAAGTTCTGGAAATATGTTCTTCCTTCAAATGAAGGATTTTCGGAAGGATCTGAAGTTCTTGCCAGGTCGCCCCATGGTTTTACTCCATACAATTGAAGCATTCCTGCAATATAATCGGAAGCCAGAAGTTCTCCTTTTTCACCGGCCCTTCTTCCTTCCATCCAGTCTGAAGAAAGGAATTCAAGCTGGGACTGGATTACATTCCTGTTTATACTTTGCAATCCTTTTTCAATTGGATCGTTTTGTCCAAAGGTTGAAGAGATTGAATAGAGAACAGAAAAAAATGAGAGTATTAATGTCCTTTTCATGATTGCAGTTTCAAGTGTATCCCTGATGCCACTATGATTTACTAAAGTAATACTATTGAAATTTATTTTACAATTATATCTTTGAAATTATCAACTTAAAAACATTAATATGAAAAATCTTTTTCTATCCGTTATAATTGCAACTGTGTGCAGTATCACTTCATCCGGACAAAACAAGCCTGTTTACGAGAATGGTTATCTTGTCAGAACAGGCGATATGGCGCCTGATTTTACAATAAACGAAGCGGGTGGTAAATCATATAAGCTATCTGATCTCAGAGGCAAAGTTGTCATGCTTCAGTTTACAGCAAGCTGGTGCAGTGTTTGTCGTAAGGAAATGCCTTTCATTGAAAGTGAGATATGGAACGAAAAGAAGGATAAGGGCCTTGTCGTAATAGGCATTGACAGGGATGAACCGGTCGACAAAGTACTTAAATTCAGAAAAGACATGAAGATTTCATACCCTCTTGCTCTCGATCCGAATGCAGATATATTTGGATTATATGCTGAAAAAGAAGCCGGGGTTACGAGGAACGTGATAATTGATCGTACCGGTAAAATTATCTTTCTTACACGTCTATTTGACAGACCTGAATTCGACAGCATGAAAAAAGTCGTGTTTGCAGAACTTGGGAAAAAATACAACAATTAGTCTGTTAATAATCAGTGTCATAGCTAAAATTGTACGTTTATTGACACAACTTTTTGGTATAAATTGATGTTATAAAACAAACGGAGATTGTTTTATTTCCGGTAACGCTGATCAATTTTATACTGAAATTTAATACAGAAAGTCATGAAAAAAGTTTTTGCAATTCTACTGTTATCACTGATTGTGATTCCTGGTTTTTCGCAACTTAAATTCGGGATTAAAGCCGGTGCAAGCACAACTACAGTTCCAACTTACAACTCAACAACAGGAACAACTTCAATTCAATCACTCAAGGATGCTGCATGGGGATTTCATGCAGGTATTTTCCTCAGGGCTGAGCTGGGGCCGGTGTTTCTTCAACCTGAAGCTGTATTCGCCTCCAATTCTTATGAATACAGGGTTACAGACAATACCAATCCTTTGGGAGTAGTACGTGATCAACGATTTAACAGGCTCGAAATACCTGTTCTTGTAGGTCTTAAATTCGGCCCTCTGAGACTCAATGCAGGACCGTCTGCAAGAGTTCCGATCGGTTCACCAAGCAATCTTGTGAGCGATCCTAATTTTGATGATCTTTACAGGGGAACAACCTTTGGATACCAGGCTGGGATAGGTATAGACATTTTAAATACTATCACTCTTGATGCAAGGTATAATGGCAGTCTTGCAAAAAAATTCGGTGATGATGTTCAGATTGGTTCTGCTAACTTCAGGCTCGATGATCGTCAGCCGTCACTCTCTCTGAGCGTTGGAATAATGTTCTGAGAATTCAAAAATCTGCATATTCAGCGTTCAGAATATGATTTCCATATATTCCGGACGCTGAATTATCATTTTGAGAGAAGCATCTTTAATGCAATAGCGATTAAGAGGATTCCAAATATTTTTTTCAATGTAGCTTCAGAAATGCTCAGTGAAAACTTTGATCCGAAATATGAGCCTGCAACAAAGAACAATGCAAGGATCAATGCGAATTTGATATTTACCTGTCCTGCTTTGTAATAGTTGTAAGCAGCAATAATACCAATCGGAGGAAGCATTACTGCGAGGCTTGTTCCCTGTGCTCCCTGCTGACTTATTCCAAGAACATATACAAGCGCCGGTACCATTATTATGGCGCCTCCTATTCCGAGCATTCCTGCGAAAAATCCTGTTACCAGTCCTATCAGAATCAGTATCAACAATGTAATTATATCCATTTCTCCAGTGTTTGATATAACACAAATTTATGAACTATAATCGGATTTTGCCTAAATTTGCCGCAACTCAACTATTATGAAGAAAATCAGGTTTCTTATATTTTCGTTCACGCTGATAATTATTCTGCTGCTCGCATTTGTGATGTACAGGAGATACACTGGCATCAAGGTTGAGACGGGCGGAAAATCAAGGGAGTTATTAATACATACAGGAGCAGATTATGAAGATGTTTTTTTCCTGATCGATTCTGTTGCTGATATTAAAAATGCGAAGCTATTTCACCTTATAGCCAAGAAAAAGAACTATACTGATCATGTAAGGCCGGGAAAATATATTATTGAACCAGGAATGACATATCTGAAGCTTATCGATATTCTAAGGGCAGGCAGACAGACGCCTGTGAATGTCACATTTAATAACATAAGGACATTAAACCAGCTTGCGGGGAAAGTTGGTCACAAACTTGAAACCGATTCTTTGAAGCTTATTGATTTCTTTAATGATGAATCAAATTACTCTGTTGACGGTTTCAACAGAGCTACAGTGATATCGGTTTTTATTCCAAATACATACCAGTTTTACTGGAGCACAACTGCTGATGAATTCTATCATCGTATGCTGAAAGAATATAAATCCTTCTGGAATTCTGACAGGCTCGCCAGGGCGGCTGAAAAAAAGCTTACACCGCTTGAAGTTTCAATTCTTGCTTCGATTGTCGATGATGAAGTTGCAAAAAAGGATGAAAAGCCCAGGATTGCCGGAGTATATCTTAACAGGCTGAAGATCGGAATGCCTCTTCAGGCATGCCCTACTATAAAATTTGCGCTTAACGACTTCACTATAACACGTGTTTTAAAGAAGTATCTTGTTGTAGAATCTCCATATAATACATATAAGTATAAGGGATTTCCTCCGGGACCAGTTGGTTGTCCTTCAATAGAAGGACTTGAATCTGTACTGAATGCAGAAGATCATAATTTTTTATACTTCGCTGCCAGGGCTGATTTTTCAGGATATCATAATTTTTCAAGAACACTTGCCGAACATAACAGGTATGCTGCACAATATCAGAAGGAGTTGAACAAGCGTAAAATATTTAAATAGATCCTGCAATCTCGACCTCTCGCTCCAGGACAATCCCGAATCTTTCTTTAACTGAAGTTTTTATAGATTCTGAGAGAAAATAGATTTCTTTACCTGTCGCTTTACCATAATTGATAATTACGAGAGCCTGTTTATCATGCACTCCCGCATCTCCATCGCGAAATCCTTTAAAGCCTGCCTGTTCAATGAGCCATCCGGCTGCTATTTTAGTGAAGCCTTTTTTCCCGGGATAAACCGGGATTGAAGGATACCTGATTTTCAACTCATTTGCTATTGAATCATTTACAACAGGATTCTTAAAGAAGCTGCCCGCATTTCCCACATAATCAGGATCAGGAAGCTTTCTCCTTCTTATATTTTTAACTGCCAGTCTTATATTCGCCAGAGATTCATTACCAAGTTTTGCAACTTCTTCTTTTACTGAGCCGTAATCAAGATTAACTGCCGGTTTTCTGCTTAACCTGTAATGTACTCTTGTAACAATATATTTTCCCTTTTCAGGTCCTTTGAAAATGCTATACCTGTATGAAAAACCGCATTCGGAATTTGAGAAAAACACCTGTGCTCCATCTGATAACCTGATTGCTTCCACTTTCTCGATTGTTTGCTTTACCTCAGTCCCGTAAGCTCCTATATTTTGAACCGGACTGGCTCCGACATTGCCCGGGATCAGAGAAAGATTTTCGATTCCGTATAATCCTTCTTCAACTGCCCATTCAACAAGACTATCCCAGACGACGCCCGCACCTGCAGAAACAATTGCTGAATACTCATCCGATTTTTCAATCCGGATCCCTTTTATCATCGGATTTATTATTGTCCCTTTAAAATCAGAAACAAACAACAGGTTACTTCCTCCTCCCAGGATCAAAAATGGACTGTAATCCGGGAGATTAAGGGAGATCTTTTTAATATCTGTCTCGCTTTCAGGGATTATGATTCTGTCAGCTCTGTAATCCAGCCTGAAAGTATTATATTTCTTAAGCGAAATGTCATTCTGAATAACCATGCCCGGTTTTCGGCAAAGATATATTATTTGGAGCTCAATAAGGATTTTAGTCCTTCCGGGTGGAAAAATATAGGAAGGAATGATGTAAAAGGAATACTTAAAAGTTATACTTTTAAGCTTTAGCTTAAGTACAATATAACCTGAATTGAAATGACCACAAACAGAAGGAATTTCTTAAAAACTGCTACTATAGCAGGCGCAGGCGCTATCACATCAGGATTCTTGTCAGGCTGCTCTGATAACAAGAAGCTGACTCCTGATTCAAATCTGGCGGGAATTCTTGAATCCGCAAAAAAAACACATACTCAAAGGTTCAATATGTCTGGTTTTGCAGCGCCTGCAATTCCGGTTGTAAGAATTGGAATTATAGGCCTTGGCGACAGGGGTAGCGGCGCTGTTCAGAGATTATCTTTTATCGATGGTGTGGAAATTAAAGCCCTGTGTGATACCCGCCAGGTTGCTGTTGATGGTTCTCAAAGTTATCTTAAAGGCATAGGAAGGCCCGCGGCACAGGAATTTTCAGGCTCTGAGGATGCCTGGAAAAAACTAATTGAAATGCCTGACCTTGATCTTATTTATACATGTACTCCCTGGATAATGCATACTCCAATATGCATATACGCAATGGAGCATGGGAAGCATGCGGCAAGCGAGGTTCCAATTGCGAGGACAGTAGACGAAGCATGGCAGCTTGTTGAAACTTCAGAAAGAACAAAAAAGCATTGTATGATGCTTGAGAACTGTTGTTACGATTTCTTTGAGCTGCTCACCTTAAATATGGCACGAAACGGATTATTCGGTGACATTATTCATGGTGAGGGAGCCTATATTCATAACCTTCTTGGAATGAATTTTAAAAAGCCTGACGACTCTAAGCAGGCTGACGGCGCTTATACAAACATGTGGAGATTAAGGGAGAATGCCACAAGGAATGGTAACCTGTATCCTACACATGGCCTCGGGCCTGTATGCCAGGCGCTGAATATTAACAGGGGTGATAAAATGGATTATCTTACATCGGTCTCAACAAATGATTTCAGCATGGCTCCGATGGAGAAGCAGCTATCCAATGATCAATTCTATACTGAATGGCAGAGTACAGCCTTCAGGGGCAATTTGAATACAACAATAGTTAAGACCACACTTGGCAAAACAATAATGATCCAGCATGATGTTTCTTCAACTCAACCATACTCGAGGATACATCTTATTAAAGGCACACAGGGCATGGTCCGTAAATATCCGGAGCAAAGAATAGCCCTGGGGGAGAACTGGGCAAATGAGGAAGAAATGAAAGCTATTGAGGAAAAATATACCCCGGAGATAATAAAAAGAGTAGGGGAGATGGCAAAAAAAGTTGGCGGTCATGGTGGAATGGATTTTATAATGGACTGGAGGCTTATTGATTGCCTTAGAAACGGTCTGCCTCTTGATCAGGATGTTTATGACGGAGCTTTATGGAGTGCAGTTGCACCTTTGAGTGAATGGTCGGTAGCCAACAGGTCGCAGTCTATTGATGTACCCGATTTCACATGTGGTTCATGGAAGACAAATAAACCTCATGGAATTAATCTCGAAACTGGTGGCAATACACAGGTGCTTGAAATAAAAGCCGATCATGTAAATTAGACATATTTTCATTTGTAACATTTGTTACAAATTCTATTTCTTGTTTTTAGTTCATCTTCCCGGATTTTAAAGCGGGAACATGATCATATTTCTAAAGATTTTCTTTAAAGGGTCTTGTTTTTATATTTTTTTATTTTCTTTGCCCCCTTAAAAATTTAAGGACTTTAATGGTCAATACTTTACTTGCCATTCTGGCTATATCAATAATAACCATTCTGTTATCAGGCACAGGAACTAAAGGGATAATTACTATTGCGACTGTATCAGCAATTGCCGTTATATCAGGAATTAAAGCTGTTCTCTCACTCACCGGCCCTGCTTATGAGATTATTCTTTCGGGAACGTCAATGTTTGGAAATGTTCCTTTAAGAATAGATTCATTGTCTGCCTGGTTCATTCTTGTTATTGATTTCACGATGGTAACAGGAGTCATTTACGGCTTCAATTATATGAAGAAATACAGGGAAAGGAAGAATGCAGTCACAGTTCACTGGATCTCATATATTCTTGTTCATTTTTCTTTAATAACTGTATGTGTAGTTCAGAATACTTTTGTTTTTCTTCTCTTCTGGGAAATTCTTGCCCTTACAGTTTTCATGCTTGTAATTTTCGACACTAAAAATCCCGGCACGATAAGAGCAGGAATAAATTACCTTGTTCAATCTCACATAAGCATAGTGTTACTGATGATTGGCTTCATTTATTATGCTGTAAAATCAGGAAGCTATGATTTTAATTCGATCAAAAGCTTCTCTGCTGGTCAGTCATCTCTTGCCGGAACAGCATTATTTATTCTTTTCTTTGCAGGCTATGCTCTGAAAGCAGGATTTGTTCCATTCCATACATGGTTGCCCTATGCTCATCCTGCAGCTCCTTCACATGTTTCAGGGATTATGTCGGGCGTTGTGATCAAAATAGGGATCTTTGGTATTCTGAGAATGCTGCTCCTCATTAAGATCGATTACATGATTACAGGGTATTTTATCCTTGCAATTTCACTTATATCAGGTGTTTATGGTGTGATGCTCGCTATAATTCAGCACGATCTCAAGCGTTTACTTGCTTATCATAGCATTGAAAATATTGGAATTATAGGAATTGGAATCGGCGTAGGTTGTTTAGGATTGGGATCATTGAACAAGTGGATGGCAATACTCGGGTTCTCAGGCGCCCTGCTTCATACACTGAATCATTCACTGTTTAAGTCGCTTCTGTTTTACAGCACAGGAAATGTTCTGCAGGCAGCTCATACGGTCAGTATTGAACGTCTTGGCGGCCTGATAAAGAAGATGCCTCAGACTGCTCTTCTATTCCTTGTTGCTGCTATTGCAATCTGCGGGCTGCCTCCGCTCAATGGATTCATTTCCGAGTTTGTTATTTATGGAGGCTTGTATAACTGGTTATATAGCGCCGGAGTCATTTCACAGGTTGCAATAATATTTGCACTCACAGGGCTCGTTATTATTGGAGGCCTTGCGATAATGTGTTTTACGAAGGCTTTCAGCATTGTCTTTCTCGGGACCAACCGTTCACAGGGAGATGATCTCCATGAAACAGGACGTTTGGGACTTTTTCCAATGTATGCAGTTGCTGTACTTATGTTTGCTATCGGCTTGTTCCCGGCATTTTTTCTGAGAATTATTCAACAACCTGTTAACCTGTTTACTACAGGAATAGTATTTAATCTTAATCTGATAAAAGTGACGGCAATTGATTCCCTCCAGATAATAAACTGGTTGTTTATCGGGTTTATAGCGCTTGTAATTGTGTTTGCTTTACTCAGAAAAGCAGTGACGAGAAATAAGGTTATTGAAACCGGACCAACCTGGGGTTGCGGGTACCCGGTTTCAGACAGCAAGATACAATACACGGCAAATTCATTTGTAAGAACCTACTCAAAGCTGGCAAAACCAGCTCTAGATATTGAAAAGCATGAGGTTGAAATAACAGAGATCTTCCCGGAACGGAAACATTATGAAACGCATCCTTACGACAAAGTTGAAAGGAATATCATCGACAAACCTCTGAGATTGATAGACAAAATCATTGATAGTTTCCTGTTCCTTCAGAATGGAAGCCTGCAGAGATATATCCTATATGGCCTCATTTTTATGACAGCAGTCTTATGCATTCCTCTTCTGTTTGAAAGAATAGTTTCAATCCTTCACCTTCTTAAAACTTTGTAGGATGTTAAGCTTACTACTCATATTTTTAACAGCTCTATTCTTCACAGGGATACTGAATCGTACGAAGAGCATTGCCTCAGGTCGTAAGGGTCCGGGTATAATTCAGCCTTTAAAGGATGTCTCTAAACTATTCAGAAAAGGCGCGGTATACAGCGAAACAACGAGCGTGATTTTCAGAATTGCCCCTCTCGTTTACTTTTCATCAATAATCATGGCTTGTCTTGTAATTCCCTTTGGAACAGAAAAGGGTATTGTAAGCTTTGACGGGGATTTCATTTTCTTTGCCTATATACTTGCTCTGGGAAAATTCTTTAATATCTTAGGAGCAATGGATACCGGAAGCAGCTTTGAAGGGATGGGGGCAAGTCGTGAAGCTCTATATTCATTGTTTGCTGAACCCGCTTTCTTCATTCTTATCGGATCATTCGCTCTTGTAACCGGACATACATCTTTTCATCAGATTTTTTCAGACATGCACCTTGGCACTACTGTAACGTATACCCTCGGCATACTTGCAGCTTTTGTGCTTATAATGATCGCAATGATAGAAAACAGCCGCATGCCTGTTGATGATCCCAAAACCCATCTCGAGTTGACAATGGTTCATGAGGTAATGGTACTTGATAACAGCGGGTTTGATCTTGGACTTATTTTATCTGCCGGATATCTGAAATTTGCTCTGTATGGAGCAATCATAGCCAATTTTTTCATAAGCGAAGTAGAGCCGGCATTTGCTGTTCCTGCTTATCTTGCAATACAGTTCCTGTTCGCAGTAACTGCCGGATTGATTGAATCTTTTATGGCGCGTTTCAGGATGAGCCATAATCCACAGTTCATACTTGCATTATCATCCGTTAGTTTTATAATATTCCTCGGGGTTCTTCTTGTCCTTGGTAAAATCATATAAATATTCAGGATATGACAGATGTTTTATTGCTAATATTTATTATTTCACTGTTCTATGTCGCTATTGCGAACAGGATAATAACTTACGTGAGGGTTCTGGCGCTCCAGGGAATGATACTTTTTGCTGTGGCATTTATGCAGTTACATGCTATAAATACATGGAATCTCGCCCTGATTCTCCTTGAGACAATCGTTTTCAAAGCCGTTGCAGTTCCTTATTTCTTAAGCTACCTTATAAAACGCAACAGGATAACAAGGGAAACCGAACCTTACATTCCACATTTTATTTCACTTCTTATAACTACTGTTATTGTTGTAGTTACTGTGCTGATTGCGAGTTCAATAAAAGATGACAAACCTGATAAGATGTTCTTTATAGTATCCCTTTCAACAATTTTTACAGGCCTGTATTTTATTGCTTCACGAAAAAAGATCATAACTCATGTTATGGGATACCTGATGATTGAAAACGGTGTCTTTATTTTCTCACTTGCATCGGGTAATGAGATGCCAGGTCTTGTCAATCTTGGGATAATGCTTGACGTTTTTGCAAGTGTTCTCATACTTGGTATCTTCCTTAATAAGATCGGCGATGTATTCAGGGACGCTGATGTGGATAAGCTTAGCAGCCTGAAAGATTATTAAAATTATGATGACGGGAATTTATTTGTTTACTGCTTTACTGATTGCTGTTCTTGTTTTTCTTAACAGGAAAACTTCTGCGAATTATATCCTTGTGGCTTTGTTTGGCATTATCCAGGTATTGTTTACAGTATATGCAGGCTTCTCATGGAAAGAAACAAATCTCGGGTACTTTACATTCGATTCACCCGGACTGATACTTCTTGTTACTTTAAGTATAATTACAATACCGGCAATTTACCACAGTTATGTCTATATAAACCGTCATAATGAAACAGCACAATCGAGGGCAATTTACTTTGCAGCACTAATAATACTTTTAACTTCGATTTCGGCCGGGTATCTCGCAAATCATATAGCAGTTATCTGGATCTTCACCGAGTTGACCACTCTTTCTGCATCAGCTCTGATCTATCATCACAGGAATAAACTGGCGCTCGAAGGAACATGGAAGTATGTTTTTATTTGTGCTATAAGCATCACATTCGTTTTCATAGGTATATTATTTCTCAGTCTTGCTTTGAGAAAAACCGGCTCATCTGATCTTTCCTTTTCAAATCTTATGATAAACAGAAGTCAGCTCGATCCTTTCTGGTTAAAGCTTTCTTTCGTTTTCATCTTTACCGGTCTTACTGCAAAGCTTGGTCTTTTTCCGATGTACACTGCAGGTATTGATGCAAAAGACAAAGCTCCTGCCCCTGCAGGCGCTCTTCTCGCCAGCGTTCTTATGAATCTTGGATTTATCGGGATCTTCAGGTTTTATGCAGTTGTTTCAGGAACATCGATACACAACTGGGCTAGCATGATAATCTATATTTCGGCTTTCATATCAATCTTTGTGGCAGCTGTGTATATGTCAAGAGTTCTTAATATAAAGCGAATGCTCGCATATTCCGGTATTGAGCACATGGGTATAGTAATGCTTGGTGTAGCCGCAGGGGGCATCGGCTATTATGCTGCAATACTCCATGTCGTGCTTCATGCTTTTGTAAAATCATCAATGTTCTTTCAGTATAACCAGCTTTTCAGGGTGTTCGGAAGCAAGAATATAACAGATACAGGTAATTATTTCAGGTATAATCCTGCCGGCGCAATCGTATTGCTTACAGGCTTTATTTGCGCCACCGCTATGCCACCGTCAGGATTGTTTGTGAGCGAATTCCTCGTATTCAGGTCGCTTTTTGAAAGAGAGCAGTTTCTGCTTATGATCGTGGTTCTGTTGCTCCTTACAATTATTATCTATGCTTTCGGGAAGAATGTTATGAGAATAGTTTTCGTACCAGCTGACAGATTTGATGACAGAAATGTTCAGGCGATGAATCCATGGGAGAGCGCTTCCCAGTATTTTCTGATTATCCTTGCCGTATGGCTTGGACTTAATCCTCCGGCTGTTTTTGTTAGTCTTATTAAAGATGCAATCAGCATAATTCCGAGTTGAAATGAACAATGTCACAATAAAAAATAATGAGTCAATCCCGGTCAGATCGATTCCGGTATTACATTATGACGACTTCCTCAATGATAATATTCAATTTATTAAAGATCACCCGGAGAGGCATTGTGTAATGTTCTTCGGATATCCCTGCGGTAATGAGATTGCCCTTATATGCTGCATTGCTGATGATAAGGAGCATACGGTCAGGGTTACTTCTTCGAATATTAGAAAAGACTCAATCCTGTGCTCATTTACAGCTCACAAC
Source organism: Bacteroidales bacterium (assembly GCA_036261265.1). GTDB lineage: Bacteria > Bacteroidota > Bacteroidia > Bacteroidales > VadinHA17 > LD21. The sequence goes on along the minus strand of DATALC010000049.1, from coordinate 99,994 downwards.
TTCAGTTTTGAAAAGTTTGAGAGGGAGCTCAATGAAAACTTTGGAATAAATTATTCAGATCATCCGTGGTTGAAACCAGTCCGTTTTCCTGAAAATGTCGCCGGCAAAACAAAATCAATTACTGATTATCCTTTTTACAGGATTAAAAGTGAAGAGCTGCATGAAGTTGGCGTAGGGCCGGTTCATGCAGGTATTATTGAACCGGGACATTTCAGGTTTATTTGCAATGGAGAACAAATACTGCATCTTGAAATCCAGCTCGGATATCAGCACAGGGGTGTTGAACAGCTCTTCATTGACAGGAAAAAAATAATTCAGAGAACAGTTCTTGCAGAATCAATTGCCGGCGACAGCGTGGTTGAGCATGCTTCTGCATTTGCATTCCTGATGGAGAGTCTTGCAGGAATTAAGCAGGATCATGAAGTACTGTTTGCACGTACATTGGCGCAGGAACTCGAAAGGATTGCAATTCATACCGGTGATCTCAGCGCTGTTTGCACTGATGTTGCTTATCAGCTCGGGAGTTCTGTCTTCGGACGATTAAGAACGCCAATCATAAACTTTTTTCAGGAATGGTGTGGCAACAGGCTTGTAAAAGGTTTGATCAGACCTGGGTTCAATCCTTTTCCTTTTACAAAAGAGCTCGGCGAAAGGCTGAAAGCTGTTCTCGGTGCTTTTGAGCCTGATTTCATTGAAATGAACCAGGAGCTTTCGAAGCTTCCAAGCTCATTATCAAGATTTGAAAGAACAGGGACACTTAAGTACGAACAATTGCTCTCAATTGGTACTGTCGGGATGGCTGCAAGGATGAATGCCCTCGAAAGAGACATCAGGTTGTCTCATCCATACGGATTATTCAGCGAACTGGATCATCGGCCTGTAATAAAACATCATGGCGATGTGTACTCGAGAGTTCAGATAAGAAAGGAAGAAGTGTTGCAATCGATTTCTTACATAAGGAAAATGATTGAGAATATTCCTGATAGCAAATTGCACTCACAGCCGGAGTTTGTATTGAAGCCATCATCTTTTGTCATCTCTCTCACAGAAGGATGGAGAGGAGAAACATGTCATGCTGCAATTACAAATGATGATGGAGAAATATCTGTATACAAGATAAAAGATCCGTCATTTCACAACTGGCTTGCGCTTGCACTGGCTGTAAGAAACAATGAAATATCTGATTTCCCGATATGTAACAAAAGTTTCGATCTGTCTTATTGCGGCCACGATCTGTAAATATTTGAGAAAGATGATTAATACACTCAAGATATTATATCACCAGGGAAAACAATACATCCCTGACCTTACAAAGGCAAAAGTGCCTGGTATCTTCAGGGGACGTCCTGAGATCACTTCAGAAGAAGCTGATGAACAGGAACTGGCTGAAGTTTGCCCTACAGGCGCCATCCTCACATCACCTGTGAGAATTGACCTGGGCAGATGCACATTCTGTAATGAATGCGCCCGGTTATACCCGGGGAAAATAAAGTTCACAACCGATTACAAGATTTCCTCGAACGTCAGGAACAGGCTTATAATAGCAGAAGGTGTAACTGATCCGGTCAAGATTGATCCTGATGTTATAAGAAAAGAAATAAGAAAATATTTCAGCGGATCCCTGAAATTAAGGCAAGTTTCAGCAGCAGGTGATAATAGCTGCGAGCTTGAATTGAATGCAGCCGGGAACGTAAATTTTGATATGGGCAGGTTCGGGATCGAATTTGTGGCTTCGCCAAGGCATGCCGATGGCATAGTTATTACAGGGCCTGTTTCAAAGAATATGGCTGAAGCATTAAAAATGACCTATGAAGCAGTTCCTTCCCCAAGGATAATCATTCTTGCAGGCACAGACGCTATCAGCGGTGGAATATTTGAAGGCAGTCCTGCAATCGACAGGTCGTTTATAGAAAAGAATCATATAGACCTGTATGTTCCTGGGAACCCGGTGCATCCGCTGACGTTCATTAACGGGTTGATAGACCTGCTTGGAATAAAATCAAGGTAGAGCAAGGAGCGGGGAGCGGATCTTACATCTCTTTTCAGGGGAAGTGGATTCAGCTTTTTTGCAGATTTTGGCATCTGTATAAAAATGGTCAATAAATTATACATTCCTGTTTTGATAGGTAAAGAAAATTCGATTATCTATACATATCTAATAATTGTTAGATAAGAATTTCCGGATTATTGAGCAATTACGATCTGGCGAATTAATATATTAACACAGCCATCTGTTTTAGGCTTAGGGACTTTATTTTTGTGTCAGTCGAAATTTAAGTGTATTGATTGCTATACATTTTTTACTCTCCAATTCAGTCAATAATTTTTCAAAATTGGTCAATTTATTGTTGATTTGCTCATGTAAACCATCACCGTCAGAGGATAACCCAAATTTAGTCGGATCAATTTTTTCTTTCCTGCAAATTGTAATTATCCAGTCTTCTAGTTTTCCTTTTAAAACGAAAATACGATTTCCGGATTTATCAGAATAACACTTGATTCCCTCTATTTCCTCATTAAATCTAAGTGATTTTTCATAAGATGTTTTTACACTTCCAGGATCCTCATCAACCATTGCAAGTTGATTTTGATTTTTACTAATAACATGAAATACTCGTGATTTACCTTGGTGGTGTGTAATAAATTTTCGTGTGAAGCCTAACTTCTTAATCAAGTGTTCATCAGGTAAACACTCAATGTGAATTTGTTTCATTATTCAGCCAGAATTTTGTCAAAATTGAAAAAGACATCTGAGTTTAAATCAAGTAATTCAGAAATCTGTTCGTTTTTAAGAGAAGTGACATGTGTTAGATGCCTTTTCATTTGGACTATACAGACATTCAGATCGTCTTGATTTGATTTCTCAATCAGAGAAAGTAATAGATATGGATTGTGGGTTGTTATAAAGAACTGATTTGTTTTATCCAGAGCTATTCTCTCAGCAATAAACTTTGTATAAAAAGGGAAAGTATTGCTTTCCGGCTCATCAAAAAGGATTATACTATCTTTATTGCTCTTAATAGCAATTGTATAGAAAATAATCCTTTGCAGTGTTTCAGAAATTGAGAAATAGGGATAGCTGTAAATTTCTCCATCTATAAGCTTACTTACCAACAGATCATTCTCTGAAGGTTTTAGTGTTAAGGTAAGATCCTTAGATTTCAGAAAATCAGATACCCACTTTTTGTATTCTACGTTCGATAGCAAGAGTGAGGGGAGGTTTTCTCCATTAGGTACAGATAAATGTGGCAAATAGCTAAGTACAAATTTCGATAACCTTTTATATTCATAAAAATGCACGTTTGTGCGTTCCGAAGCTCCGTTATAAGTTACTTTGCCATCATGTGATATACTTGTTGGTCTGTTATTTGATTGATTAACATTATTGCTGGTATTGAGAAAAAACTGGAACTGATTCTCAGGTGTGCCATCTTCACGAACCGAATACTTCAGCACCGTTTTTCTATCTTCACTATTTACCTCAATTGGATTATTAATATTAAAGTCATAAAACAAGTCTCCAATTGTTTTATACCGAAAGACATTTTCATTAAGATTCTGATCAAAAGCATTTTGACTTCTCAAGGATAGTGCCTCGATTATATTGCTTTTACCACTGTTTGGCTCACCAATGAAGATATTCAACTTTTTACATTGAATTTCTAAATCCTTGATTGATTTAAAATTCTTGATGGTTAATTGATTAATCATCTTTTTTACTTTTTCACAAATTTAAGACTTAAAATTGAACTCGTCTTCCTTAAATGGCAAAGTATTCTTGTAGTCTATTGATTGTCATATTACTCGAGGTTGGAATGAATTTCCTTAAACCTAACTCCTGGTTATCACCAAATCCTCCCACCCAGTACCCAGTACCCAGTACCAAGCACCCAGTACCTAATACCCCGCAGCCTGTCCGTCCTTTCTTGATTCCGAAGCGCCGAACAATACCTTATTTTTATCATCGAGCATTATTGCCTGGTATCCTCCATAGTCTCCCTGATCCCACTGGATTGTGTGACCCATTGAGGCAAGCTTCTGAAGGACTTCTGTCCGGAGGCCGCTTTCAAGATTCAGTATGCCGCCATCAGTCATGTGCTGGCCAGTCGGCTCAGAGGATCCGGTATGATATATCCTTGGAGCATCACCTGCTTCCTGGAGATTCATTTTAAAGTCAATAAGGTTCACAATTATCTGCACATGACCTTGCGGCTGCATGTCTCCGCCCATAACACCAAAGCTGATCCATGGTTTGCCGTCTTTTGTAATAAAGGCGGGGATAATTGTATGAAATGGTCTTTTGCCGGGGGCATATACATTATTATGCCCTTCCTGAAGCGAAAACATCTCACCACGATCCTGAAGAACAAATCCCAGTCCGGTGGGGCACATGCCTGATCCCATGCCCCTGTAATTGCTTTGGATAAGCGATACCATATTCCCGAATCTATCGGCAACTGTAAGATATATTGTGTTTCCGGCTTCTATCTTACCCGGATCATAAATGCGGGTGGCTTTTTGAGGATCAATGAGCTTCCGCCTCTCGGCAGCATATTTTTTTGATATCAATTCTGTAACAGGGATCTTTGCAAATACAGGATCAGCATAATATTTAGCCCTGTCTTCGAAAGCAAGCTTCTTGGCTTCAGTGAATGTATGTATATACTCTGCAGAGCCGAATCCCATAGATGCAATGTCGTAACCTTCAAGTATGTTTAACATTTGAAGCGTTGCAATACCCTGTCCGTTTGGCGGTAACTCCCAAACATCATAGCCTCTGTAGTTTGTGCTTACAGGTTCAATCCATTCTGAGTGATGCCTCGCAAGGTCATCATAAGAAAGGAATCCTCCCTGTTTTTTCATGAAAGCATCGATATCCCTTGCAATTGAACCCCTGTAAAACTCATTCCTTCCGCCTTTTGCTATTTTCATAAGTGTGTTAGCAAGTGAAGGATTCTTGAATATCTGGCCTTTTGACGGCGCTTTGCCGTCAGGCATATAAGTTTCTTTTATGTTTGGATAATCTTTCAGAAGCTTTGTGTTCCTGTCAAGGTAATATGCTATTACTTCAGAAACCGGAAAACCATCACGGGCGTACCCGATTGCGGGCTGAAGGATTTCGGCCATTGAAAGCTTCCCGAACATGTCATGCATTTCGTACCATCCATCCACACATCCTGGAACAGATACAGGGAGCGGCCCGTATGAAGGGATAAATTCGTATGAATTTTCCCTGAAATACTCGAGCTTAAGTGATCTTGGCGATCGTCCGCTCGCATTCAGACCGAATAGTTTACCTTTTTCGGCAATCCAGAGAATTGCAAAAAGATCGCCTCCCACTCCGCTACCGGTAGGCTCGACGACGCCCAGCACGGCATTTGCTGCAATTGCGGCATCAATTGCGTTTCCTCCTTTTTTAAGGATATCCAGGGCAGCCTGTGTGGCAAGCGGCTGGCTTGTTGCAGCCATTCCGTTTATTGCTATAACTTCCGATCTTGTCGCAAAGTCATGGCCTGTAATCCTGTCCTGTCCTTTCAGACAGACCGGTAATAACAGCAAAAAGAAAAGATATCTTTTTTTCATAAAATGAATCTTAGTCCTTTTTCATTGCTTCCGCTTTCATATCTGCCGGCATTTTCTCTATAGCATACCTCAGCGCTGTGCGGGGCATTTTATTCTTATGTTTGATCACATAGTCGAAAACCTCTTTCTGATGAGCCTGGCTTGCTACTTTCAACATCCATCCGTAACCTTTCTGCACCATATCGTCTTTGTCTGAGATAAGAACATCGGAGATTTCAAAAACATCCGACAGGAATTTACCTTTTTTTGCCGGGACGATAAGACTCACCGCTGAAGCACGTTTCGCCCACCTGTTTTCAGAATGTGCAAGTTTCTTAAGATCTTCAATCAATGACGGATATATCTCAATCAATGTACCTACCGTGTGGTTACAGAGCGTATCGCATGTTGCCCAGTTATTTACATATTTGTTAATCCATCTTTCAAAAACAGCAAAATCCGTGGGTTCGTACTGTTTATTCACAGAATACGACCAGCTGCATGCAACAAAGCTTTCTTCCATAATTCCAGTACTGAGAAGATCTTCACACAATGAGAATATATTCGCTTTTGACTGATCTTTAATTGCCTTCAAATGAAGCTTGCCTATTGATGAAACCAATGCAGTCTTCATTCCAAGAAGTTTCACTTCCTCTTTAAAGAACCTTTCTCCTGCTATACGATCTTTCTCATTTGCGTTTTTCAGAAGATCATCACGCAGATTTTTTAATACTTTTTCCATGTTAAAAAGTTATTCTCCGCTAATATACAAATGAATTGAACTTATTCAGTAAAGAACATGTTAAACAAAGATTAATCAGGCCTTTTTAATATTTTTGCATTTCGGTCACGATTAAACATGCAAAGCAATGAAAACATTTTATAAACAAGTTATTATTCTGATTATGATACTTCCGGTTATGAGCTCCTGCAGGAATAATGGAAAACAGGCTGAAACTGAAAATGATGATTTTAAATATTTTGTGGAACAGTTCGATGATATAAGGGTATTGAAATATAAGCTTCCTGCTTTTGACGAACTTACATTGGAACAGAAGGAATATATTTATTACCTGAGCCAGGCCGCTCTTGCAGGCAGGGATATATTCTGGGATCAGAATTTCAGGTATAACCTGCTTATACGTAAAACTCTTGAAGGCATAATCGGAAGTTATTCAGGCGATAAAGAAACCGACAGCTACAAATCGTTCATCAAATATGCAAAAAAGGTCTTTTTTGCAAACGGGATACATCATCATTATTCAAGCGATAAATTCATTCCTGAGTTTTCGGAAGATTTCTTTACAGAGCTTATATTGAAATCAGATCCCGGTAAATTGCCTCTTTCAAAGAACCAGACACAGCAGGATCTTGCTGAAATGCTAACGCCTGTTTTATTTGATTCAACTTTATTCCCAAAGAAAGTTAACCAGTCGAACGGTATTGATATGGTTAGCGGATCGGCAGTAAACTTTTATGAAGATGTAACTCAGAAAGAAGTAGAGGATTATTATTCAAAACTGACAAATCCCGACGATCCACAGCCTGTTTCAACAGGTCTGAACTCGAAAGTTGCAAAGGTGAACGGAAAGATTGTTGAAGAAGTATACAAATCAGGTGGAAAGTATGGGGAAGCAATTGATCAGATAATTAACTGGCTCGGCAAAGCCAGGGATGTTGCAGCCAACGATACATTAAAACATGAGCTCGATTTGCTTATTGAATATTACAGGACAGGTGACCTGGGCAAATGGGATGAATACAATGTTGCATGGGCAAAAAATACAGATCCGGTTGTCGACTATATAAACGGGTTCATTGAAACTTATGAGGATCCCCTTGGTATGAAGGCAACATGGGAAGCAATCGTTAACTATACTGATGCTGAAGCTTCAAAAAGAACTAAGATAATAACTCAGAATGCCCAGTGGTTTGAAGATAATGCACCTATAAACCCTGATTACAGAAAGGAGAAAGTCACAGGTATTGCTGCAAGGGTGATCAATATAGCAATGCTTGGAGGCGATTGTTATCCTGCTTCGCCTCTCGGGATTAATCTTCCGAATGCAGACTGGATAAGGAAAGAAGTGGGTTCAAAATCTGTAACTCTTGCAAATATCACAAATGCTTACGATAAGGCAAATCAGGGTAACGGTTTTCTCGAGGAGTTTGCTGCTGACCAGGAAGAGATCGAAAGGACAAAGAAATACAGCAGTATTGCCGACGCTCTTCATACAGATCTGCATGAGTGTGTCGGACATGCAAGCGGAAAGCTAAAAGCAGGTACTGATCCTAATGCACTTAAAAACTATGCGTCGCCTCTTGAGGAGGCTCGTGCCGATCTTTTTGCACTTTATTTCATGATGGATAAAAAAATAGTTGACCTCGGTCTTCTTCCTGACGTTGATGCAGCAAAAACTGAATATGACGGGTATATCAGGAATGGATTGCTTACACAGATTGTAAGGATCAAACCTGGAAAAGATATTGAGCAGGCTCACATGCGTTCAAGGTCAATGATAAGCCATTGGGTGTATGAACATGGAAAAAATGATAAGGTTATAGATTTATTTGATCGTGACGGGAAGACTTATGTAAAAGTTAATGATTATAAAAAACTGCAGAACCTGTTTGGCCAGCTGCTGAAGGAGATCCAGAGGATCAAATCGGAAGGAGATTTTGAAGCAGGAAAAAATTTAATTGAAAACTACGGAGTTAAAATTGACCAAAAACTTCATACCGAGATACTTGAAAGGTATGCAAAGCTGAATCTTGCTCCATATACAGGATTTGTAAACCCTTACCTTAAACCTGTACTTGATTCTGATGGTGAAATCACTGATATCAGTGTAGAATATACAGATGATTACCTTGGGCAGATGCTTTATTATGGAGAGAATTACAGTTTCCTGCCTGTTGAATAGGTAGTTCAGGAAGAGTTCAGAACTCTATAATTTTTTCGACTTTATTGCTTCTAAGGTATTGCTTTAATATAGTCTGGATATCATTGTTATCGGCACATGATTTAATGCATTCATGTATTGCCGATAAGCCAAATCCCATGTCGTTAATATTGAAATAGCCATAACCTGAGTATTTCCCGTTTATAATTTTTACGGCGCAGCGTTCTTCAAAATCACGGCCTTTATCGATTATGAAAAAGTTCTTTCTTGTGAAAGTGAATTCTTCCATCACCTTTTCGGCCCGCAAATTATAATCGTCGGGGGACTCTTTTCCGCAGCAGGCTCCTTTGCACATACCTACCTGCTGATGAAAGCAGGCTCCGTCAGTATCATATAAACCGCATAATTTCTGGCAGAGATTATATTTTTCAATGAGATAGCCCAGCCTTGATTTTACTTTCATCCGTGAAGTAAAAACTGAAACAGGAATTTCTTCATCATTTACCTGGCCGAACCTGTAATTGATATAACCTTTATCGTCTGTGAACCTGTAAATACCCCATTGAAATGAAGATCTCCTCTGAGCCCTGTTATAAACAGGTTTGTTCATCTTGATCTCCGATGATTCTTTTAGCAGTGCAATAAGTTCGCTCCCCGTTGTTTCCCAGTCAATATCAGAAATTGAATCGCGCATCTCCATTGCTTTATTTGTTGCATTATTCGACAGATGCGTGCTGATTCTCTGTTGCAGGTTCCTGCTTTTACCTATATAAATCAGGTCGTGCTTATCGTTGTAGAAGTAGTATACTCCCGGTTCTTCAGGAATATTCTCAAGCTTATTGACATTAAGATTCGGATTCAGCTTTGAAAGTTTTGTGTTTTTCATCAGGCCAATGCCGCATTCGCTCATCATCTTATCCTTTTCAATAAGGATTTCGAAAAGTTTTACTGTCGCAAAGGCGTCGCCTGCAGCCCTGTGCCGCCCGTTAATTGTTATATTCAGATCCTTGCAGATGTTTCCCAGGCTATAAGATTTATGACCCGGAAGGAGCTTCCTGCTCAAAGCGACGGTATCGAGAACATTTCTTTTAAAATTGAATCCGAGTGATTTAAACTCTTCCCTTATAAATGAATAATCGAATCTTGCATTGTGTGCAACAAAAGTCCTTCCTTCAGTTATCTCGACAATCCTTTTTGCCACCTCATAGAACCTGGGTGCGTCTTCGACCATTTCATTCGTTATGCCAGTAAGTCCTGTAATATAATAAGGTATATTTCTTTCAGGATTGATAAGAGATACGAATTCACCTGTTATACGATCACCATCATGCAGGTAAATGGCTATTTCGGTGATTTTCTCCATCCTTGCCGATCCCCCGGTGGTCTCAATATCGACAATTGCGTACATGTCAGGTTAGTTTATCAGGGTGTGAATATAATCAGAAATGATCATATTGCTTATATTGTTAATTTTGTCAGTTAATTAAAAAAAACAATGAAAGAATATTGTGGCAGTCATTTCATTTTAAACGGAGAAATCAGGGGTGTGGCTGATTTTGACAATTCTCTTGTTCTGAAAGGTGATACAATATATGAGGTGATAAGAATTGTAAGGGGGATACCGGTCTTTTTCAATGATCACATGGAGAGACTTGTAAGAAGCACAAGTCAACAAAACAAGAAACTGCCTGCCGATCCTTCAGTTTTAAAGCAGGATATAATAAACCTCTCCTCAAAAGAGAAAAAGAAAGAGGTGAACATTAAAATCGTTTTCAATTACAACGATGAAAGAGAGAACTATCTGGTCTATTATATCGAATCAACATATCCCACGAACGAGCAGTATAAGAAAGGAGTAAAAGGAATCCTTTTCTGGGCTGAAAGGAGGGATCCTCAATCGAAGGTAATGGACTACAGGCTGCGATCGGCTATTCACCAGGCTCTTGCTGATGAAGACGCTTATGAAGCGTTGCTTGTAAATAACGAAAACCTTATCACCGAAGGCAGCAGATCTAATGTGTTCTTTATAAGGGAAGGAAGACTTGTCACCGCTCCTGACAATTGTATTTTAAAAGGTGTTACAAGAAAACATGTTATTGAAATATGCGAGTCTGAGAAAATCAGGCTGGGCTTTGAATGCGTAAATGCAGATGAACTGTCGAACTATGAAGCCGCCTTCATAACAGGAACATCACCGATGGTGCTGCCGTATTGCTGCATTGACAATGTATATTTTGACGTAAGCAATCCGATGATGGAACGGCTCAGGTCATTATACATGAAGAGGGTAGAGGAGAGTTTGAAAGAATTCAGAGAAAGCTGATCCTGTTTCTGCATTAGGTAATAAAAGAACGGAATTTTGTATCTTTGAAAAATATTAATCAACAAACTGAAGTATGTCAAGCAGAAGAGATCTTAAAAAGGACATCGATTATCTTGTATTCGAAGTTATTTCAGATAGTTTCTCATTCACAACTTTGCACCCCGACAAGGATTCTGATGAAGTGTCAGGTATAATTACAGATGCAGTTAGCCTTAGAAATGACCTTATTGCACGTGTAAACCATCCTGACGGGAAGGATAATCCTAAGATTCTCAAAGCCTTCTATAAGAATGTACAAAAGGATCTCTTTGAAGGTGTAAATAAGCTTTTTGAAAGGCTCAGCTCTCTTTCTTCGAAGAAAAAGTAAAGTCGCTGTATATAAGCGTACCGCAATTTGAACATCTGCCTTTTTCATCAAGATCCAATAATCTTATATTATATCCTGATCGCGAGGTGACAGTTTTGTTGCATCCAGGACATCTTGTATCCTGTCCTTTGTTAGTATTACCCATATATACAAATTTGAGCTTTTGGGATGCAATTTCGTAGAGACTGTCGAGCACATCAAATGATGTGGCAGGATCATCTCTTTTATACATAGGATAATACCTGCTCAGGTGAAGAGGGATTGAATTCCCTAATTCTCCTGAGATCCATTCTGTCTGCTTTTCCATTTCCTCAGGTTTATCATTATACCCCGGGATGATAAGCGACGTTATCTCAAGATGCCTGCCCGAAAATGCGATCTGTTTTAATGTGCTTTTTACAGGTTCAAGATGTGCGCCTGTAAGTGCTTTATATGAGGATTCATTAAAAGCCTTGAGATCAATGTTGAAAGCATCAATAAAACCGATGATTTCTGACAATGGTTCGCTGTTGACATACCCATTGCTTACAAGAACTGTTTTCATACCCGCGTTCTTTGCCGCAATTCCTGTGTCTCTTATGAATTCAAATGATATCGTTGGTTCATTATATGTAAAAGCCAGACCAATGTTTTCAGGTACAGAAGATGCTTCCTTCACAATATCAGCGGGAGACATTTTTCTTGCTCCATGAAATTCTGTGTTCTGAGATATATTATAATTCTGGCAGAAATCACACCTCATATTGCATCCGTAAGAACCTGCAGACAGTATTTTTTTGCCGGGATAAAAATGGTAAAGTGGTTTTTTTTCAATTGGGTCCAGCGAGTAACCTGAAATCACTCCATAGGTTGCAAGTTCAATTTCCTTACCATTGTTTTTTCTGACACCGCAAATCCCTGACCTGCCTTCTGAAACTTTGCAGTTATGAGGGCATATAAGACACTGAATCTTTTCACCTGTTCTTTTCCAGTAAGCCACTGATTATACTTTTTGCAAAGGTATCGCTTTTAAGTATTCTAATCTTTATTCACAAATGTGCATTTTATAACATTTAGAAGTTTTCTCAACTGGGCGGTTTTTCTTTAGTCCTTTTTTTGCCGTCCAAAAGAAAGGACAGAAAAAGAAAAGATGTGATAAGAGTATAGTTTTTAGCCTGGGTAAAACATTATTCCATTCACAAATATTTTCCTGAAAAAGCTTTATCTTCATTTCAGGTTTTGATAAAAATCAATCACATGTATAAACTGATATTTTCTATAGCAGCGCTTTGCTTAGCAATACAATTTAACGCCCAGGAAGTTACTTCATGGAAAGCATCCCCTGATCTTGTTGCTAAACTCTCAAAAGCAAGGACAGATGTGAACTATTATGAGGCAAATGTTCAAAAGTTCGACCTGCCTGATCCTCTGACAGGAACTGACGGAAAAAAGATTGATGATCCTGTTGCATGGGAGAAAAGGCGGGAAGAAATACTTGACCTGTTCCGGACTAATGTGTATGGCAGGATACCAGATACAAAATATAATCAGCAATTCAGGATTATTAAAACAGATAACAAAGCTTTGGAAGGTAGCGCTACGCTGAAGCAGGTAGATATCATTATATCATCGGGAGAAAAGGAGCTCGCAATTCATCTTAATATTTTCGTTCCCAATAACATAAAAGATCCCGCTCCCGCTTTTCTGCTTATAAATAACAGGGGGCAGGAAGTAGCTGATCCCTCGCGTGAGAAAAAAAGCGAATTCTGGCCGGTTGAAGAGGTAATTGAACGTGGTTATGCAATTGCAGTCTTCAACAATTCAGATATAGATCCTGACAATTTCGATGATTTTAAAAATGGTATTCACGGGATGCTCGATAATGGTAACCGCACGGGTGATTCCTGGGGTACCCTGGCTGCATGGGCATGGGGGGCAAGCAGGTGCATGGATTACATTGTTACCGATAAGTCAATTGACAGGAACAGGGTTGCAGTTATCGGTCATTCGCGTGGAGGTAAAACTGCATTATGGGCAGGAGCCTGTGATACACGTTTTGCAATGGTGGTATCGAATGAATCAGGTTGTGGCGGGGCAGCTCTTGCAAGAAGAAAGTACGGTGAGACAGTTGAAATAATTAATAAAGCTTTCCCTCACTGGTTTTGTGAAAATTACAGAAAATTCAACAATAATGAGGAATCATTACCTGTTGACATGCACATGCTTCTGAGCCTGATTGCTCCAAGAGTACTGTACGTTGCTTGTGCCGATGAGGATTTATGGGGAGATCCTGAAGGCTCATATATGTCGCTTTACAATGCTGTTCCTGTATTCAGGCTTCTTGGCAAAACAGGAGGAATTCCTGAAGCAATGCCGCCTCTGAATACACAGGTGACAGGTGGGAACATAGCCTTTCATATACGTAATGGTGGTCATGACCTTCTTTTGAAAGATTGGATGATGTTTGTTGATTTTGCCGATAAAACAATGAAATAGTCTGATATTGTTAATTAATTAACAGTATTCCGTTTTTTTATACCGGAAGTTCTCCATGCTTCCATATTACCTTGTTTACAATCTGAACCAAAAAATAAAGTAATAAAACACCATTGAATGAAATCTGAGTTCGTGAGAGTTGAGAAAACAGTTATGCATTTCGAATTTGAACGTGTTTTGTTGAAATGCGGATATTCTGAACCCAAAGCTGAGAAACTGTCATCTGTTTTTACATTAAACAGCCTTGAAGGTGTTTACTCACATGGAGTGAACAGATTCCCGCGTTTTATCAGAAACACAATGGATGGATTAATTATCACAGGAGCCGAACCTGAATTGATTAATAAAGCAGGATGTATCGAACAATGGGCAGGGAAACATGGCCCGGGTCCTCTCAATGCTGAATTCGCAACATTAAGATCAATGAGCCTTGCTGAAGAATCCACCATGGGAATGGTTGCACTTTCGGGCACAAATCACTGGATGAGGGCAGGGGCTTATGGCTGGCTGGCGGCAAGAAAGGGATTTGTACTTATATGCTGGACAAATACCTGCCCTAATATGCCTGCATGGGGAGGAAAGGATCCAAAGCTGGGGAACAATCCCCTGGTTATCGCTGTACCATACAGGAAAGATGCTATCGTTCTTGATTTTGCAATGTCACAATATTCATACGGTAAGCTTGAATCATATTTAAAAGAGGGAAAGCAGCTTCCTTACCCGGGAGGATATGATTCACACGGAACTATTACTTCAGATCCGGCGAAAATATTGCACTCCTGGCGGGTACTTCCTGCAGGCTACTGGAAGGGATCATCACTTTCACTTATGCTCGATATACTTGCGACAATTCTAACAGGTGGACTATCAGTGCATGAAATTAAATCATGCGAAACTGAAACCAACATTTCACAGGTATTTATAGCAATTAATATCAGGAATTTATATAATTATCCGGGGATTGATGATGCAATAAACCGGATAATAACTGATCTTCATGATTCAATACCTGCTGAGCCAGGATCAAAAATCAGGTATCCGGGTGAAAATATTGAGCAAATACGGAATGAGAATCTGATTAGTGGAATATCGGTTAGAAAAGATGTCTGGGAAAGAATTAAAGTGCTGTAAATTAATATATCTTTTCCTCTCTTAATTCAAACTCAATATTGTTATTCTCTGCAAACCTGATCAATTCATCGACAATCTTTTCATTTGTCTCATAATTAACAGTTCCAAGCCTGAGAATGAACTTTTGCGATGAACTTTTGTGAAATACAATACTCAAAGGGAATATCTCAATTTTCGATAATTCAGCAGCATTTAATTCTGCGGAAGGTAGTATTTGATTCTTTCTTATAACAAGTTTATCACCACTTATTACTATAAATCTTGAAGCGTGACCTGTCCCAAACCAGATCTGGTAAATACCAAACAATATCAGAAAAGCTATTGTCAGATACAGGGACCAATTGCTTTTTCCGGAATTGAGATCATAATTTATCCACCATGCTGCCATGATGATGCATGCAAGTCCGAAAAAAATCCTCAATATTTTTACAAACCTATTGTCATCAGTATTTCCAAGATTGAAGTAATACCTGTCCATATTTTTTGTGTCATTCTTTTAATGTTTCAAAGATACTGGCTTTATGACTGAAATTGATTATTTTTATAATACAATAAATACTGGCAATTTATTTTTTGCAGTTCATTAATTCAATTCACAAAACCCTATTTTAACCATGAAGAGAAGATATTTTCTGGTAAGTATCATTTTTCTGATATTTTTCGCTATTTCATTTCTGACAAACATCCTTGGATCAATTAATCCGAATGTGAGCGATAGTTATTCACTTTCAGGAACCATGACGGGTTTGTTACCATTTTCATTTTTTATCGCCTATGCGCTGATGTCTATTCCTTCCGGTATGATTGTTCAGAAATTTGGCGAGAGAAAATGTATAACCGGCGCCTGGATTGTTGCGTTTGCCGGATCATTGCTTTTCACTTTAAAACCAGTATTCCCTGTTTTCCTTTTTTCACTTTTTATGATCGGCAGCGGAATGGCTATGTTGCAGGTGACAATTTATGCTTTGCTGAGAGTTGCAGGAGGTGAGGAGCATTTTGCCTTCAACAATATTATAGCACAACTCGTTTTCGGACTGGCTTCTTTTTTAAGCCCTTTTGTTTATTCATGGCTTGTGACTAACCTGGCAGCTGGGAATGATGCCGGCATTTTCAGATTTCTGTCATCAATGATCCCACAGAACCTTTCGTGGGTTTCTATGTATTGGGTATTTGTAGGACTCAGCCTTTTAATGGTAGTAATTGTGTTCTCAATAAAATTTCCACCGATTACAAGAAAAGAAGATGAAGTTGTTGGTCCATGGAAAACGCATGTTGAACTATTCAGGCAACGAATTGTAATATTGTTCTTCTTCGGAATCTTTTCCTATGTTGCTACAGAGCAGGGAATAGCAAACTGGATATCGGAATTCCTGAGAACTTATCATGGCCTGCCTCCAGAGACTACCGGCGCCGCAACAGTAGGTCTTTTCTGGGGAATGATGACTATCGGCTGTATACCCGGGTTATTTCTTCTTAAAATTATGGACAGCAAGATCGTTCTACGTATTTTCACAGCAGCAGCTTTAGTTATCCTTGTTTTCACATTATTGGGAAGTAAGGAAATTGCCCTTATAGGATTTCCGGCACTTGGTTTTTGCCTTTCTGTTATGTACGGGATAATTTTCTCTCTTGCACTCAATAGTGTTGACAGGTTTCACGGTTCATTCTCAGGGATTCTGTGTACAGCAATAGCAGGAGGAGCTGTCTTTTCGTTGCTGATCGGAAAGCTGAAAGATGTTATCGGTCTCAAACCTGGCATGTTTGTACTTTATCTGCCTTTACTTTTTATCCTGAGTCTCAGTTTCTGGGCTAAGCCAATTGTTACAAACGCAACTATAAAAAGGAAAACAAACAATTAATTCTTAAAATCAATGAAAAAAGAAAAAAACTATTGCCCGAACCAGATTACAAAGTCGAGTATCATAGCTCTTCTTTTTTTGATCTGTATTAGTGCATTTGGTCAGACTGCAAAGGATGACGGATGGCGCCAGTTATTCAACGGTAAGGATCTCGAAGGTTGGAAACAAGTTGGTCCGGGAACACATTATGTTGAAGATGGACTGCTGAAGTCTACAGGAGGAATGGGACTTCTTTACTGGACTAAAGAGAAATTCGGCAATTGTACTTTCAGGATTGTCTGGAGAATGCGCGATGAGAACAGTAATGCGGGCATTTTTGTAAGGATCCCGATCGAGCCACGCGAAGAATGGATGCCGGTTCATTATGGTTACGAAATTCAGATTGATAATAAACCTGAATTATCTGATGAAGATGAATATCATTATACCGGAACTATTTATTCCCTTACAAAACCGCTTGTAAAGAATGGAAAGCCGGGACCTGAATGGAATACATTTGAGATTACTCTCGACGGGCTGAGAACAATAGTATATGTCAATGGAGAAAAGGTTACAGATTACAAGGAAGGCGACCCTGTGCCTGAGAGAAAATTCGATTTTGAACCCCAGAGAGGCCCACGGCCTGAGTTCGGATATATGGGAGTCCAGAATCATGGTGAAAAAGACATAGTATTCTTCAGGGAAATTGCAGTTAAGCCACTGAAAAAGTAAAACAAGATGAAGAAGTTTAACAAGTCAGAAAAAAAGAGAACAATTTCCCGCAGAGAATTTGTTCAGACAACTGCAGCCGGCGCCGCAGCTTTGACTATTGTACCTTCTTTTGCAGTTTCCGGCTTGGGTCATGTTGCTCCAAGCGATAAGCTTCTGATTGCTGCAGTAGGATGCGGTGGCGAAGGAGCTGATGATATCCGCCATTACTCCATTGCACCAAAGAAAAATGCTGAAATAGCATTTCTTTGCGATGTTGATGACAGGCAATCTGCACGCACACGTAAGATGTTTCCAAAAGCAGGTTACTATAACGACTGGCGGGAGATGTTTGACAAGGAAAACAAGAACTTTGACGCAGTGTCGGTTGCTATCCCGGACCACAACCATGCTGTTGTCGGAATGGCAGCAATGCAGTTGAAGAAGCATCTCTATCTCCAGAAACCACTTACACATGATATTTACGAGGCCCGTATTCTTACCCAGGCTTCGGAGAAATACCGGGTAGTTACACAGATGGGAGACCAGGGCGCCTCATGCGATGGAATGAGGACATTACGTGAATGGCTCGAAGCAGATGTCCTTGGTGAAATTACAAAAGTATATTGCTGGACAGATCGTCCTGTTTGGCCACAGGGTATTCCATGGCCCTCAGCACGACCTGCTGTTCCAAAAGAACTTAAATGGGATCTTTGGCTCGGAACTGCTGAAGATACCGGGTATATAGATAACCTTGTTCCATTCAACTGGCGTGGATGGTGGACTTTCGGCACCGGAGCTCTCGGCGACATGGGTTGCCATATCATGGGGCCTCCTTTCAAGCTCCTTAACCTGGGATATCCAACTGAAGTTTCAGGAAGTGCAAGCACAGTTTATAATGGAATCTTCGTCGAAGGCATATATCCTGATAGCGGCCCGGTTTCAAGTTCAATAAGATTCAGGTACAAACTGAAAAACGGAAAGGATCTTGATCTATACTGGATGGATGGCGGTATCACACCCGAGAGACCTAATGAGCTGGACGATGATTCAAATATGAATGAAATACTTGCCGACTGGCCAAATCTGAACGATTATGAAGGTGGAACAATATTCGTTGGAACAAAAGGAACCGCTGCATGTGGATGGGGAGGGAGGAACCCGATTCTGTTACCACTCTCCAAAAACAAGGAGATAAGCATACCGAAAAAATATCCCCGTGTCGAAGGTGACATGGACGGACACTGGTGGCAGTGGATCGACGCCTGTATTGCAGGTTATGGAAATATGGAAGTCGACTCTCCATTCGTCGGGTATGCCGGACCGCTTACCGAGACAGTTCTGATGGGGAACCTGCTGTTAAGATGCTTCAATATAAGGGAGAAAATCAAAAGAAAAGATCCCGTTTATGGTGAAATGGAAGGTTTCGTTTATCCCGGAAGGTACATCAACTACAAATGGGATGGCGAGAATATGAAAATTACAAATTTCGAACAAGCCAACCAGTTTGTTAAACGTGAATACCGTAGCGGCTGGGGAAGCCTTACATTATGAATTATGTGAATTTCCTGATTTAAGCTTTTAAGAACTTACACAGAGAACCAGAGAACCACAGAGAACCACAGAGAACCACAGAGAACCACAGAGTTTACCCTAAAATCTCTGTGAACCTCTGTGTCTCCTCTGTGAGCCTTTGTGTAACAGTATAATATGAAGATCCATAAATACGATAGTTACAGCGATCTGTCACTTGCGACTGCGGAATTAATCGCTGACATTATCTCAGATAAACCAGATTCCCTCCTATGTTTTCCTGCAGGCGAAACGTCGATAGGAACCTTTAAAGAACTAATAAGACTGAACAAAGAGAGACAGATAAGCTTCAGTAAATGCAGGATTGTCGGACTCGATGAATGGGTTGGTCTTGGAGAGATGAGATCAGAAAATTGTTTTTCATTCCTGAAGAAACATTTCTTCGATCATATCGACTTATCATCTGAACGCATGTGTTTCTTCAATAGTGAATCATCTGATCTCCAGCATGAGGTCGAAGAAACAGACAACTTTATTAAGGAATACAGCCCAATCGATATGATTCTGCTTGGGGCAGGAATGAATGGCCACCTTGGATTAAATGAGCCAGGCAGTTCATTTGATCTCTGTTCCCATTTAGTTGAGCTGGATAATACAACAAAATCAACAGGACAGAAGTACTTCTCCGGAAAAGTAAAGTTATCCCGGGGCATCACTATAGGATTAAAGCAAATTCTTGAATCAAAAACAGCAATACTTCAATTATCGGGTAAACATAAAGCATTGGTTGCAGGAAGAATGCTTAAAGATGAAGTATCGGTACGGTTTCCTGCTTCTGCACTGAAGCTTCATCAGAATTCTTATCTTATGATTGATAAAGATGCAGCAACCGGGGAATAGAAATTATGCTTTTTTTGATGGTTACTCAAAAGATCCAATTCCTAAATATATCTCCGCTTTCCATTCCAGTTCGTTACCTCCGTTATGCGGGTCATTACGATACACTTCAATAATTTTATTATTACTCCGGTATCCCATTTTCTCTGCTTCTTCCTTCAGATCATACCATGTAATATCTGAAATGCCATAGTTTCCGAAAAAATCAGTTTTTAATGCATTCATATCATCAACTGTCATAAACTTGATTTTTGGATGTTCAGGAATATTATTTGTATCTGCAATGGGAAAGCAAAAATCAAATTTAATTGAATCATTTGAGTCATGCCAGTCATGAATAACAAGGAAAGGGCTGCCATTCAGACCCAGTTTATTCTGCCTTACAAATTGATTCAACTCAGCAACATTCGCTATCATTGTCCTGGCTTTGTCTCTTATACTACAGTTTAAGCTAATATAGACACATGCCCTTTTATCAAAATGATAAATACCCTTAAATTCATATTTAAATGTTTTCAACAATGATTCCATTCTTGTTATAATGTCAATCAGATTTCTCCTGACACTCTTTCTGAATGTTGTGTTCCTGAAAGGAATTGTCAACCTGTTATATACCTTACGTTCAGGATCAGATACAAAAACCCTTACCAATGTACTCGAATCATTTAACTTTTCGAATTCCCATTTGAAGATTAGAGTTGTGTCTTGTAAAGTGACTTTTTGTGAAATACTGCTGACAGGGACAGTATTCAGAATTTCAATTTCAGCATTCAAATGATTCCGGTTCCAGAAATCCCAGTTATGAAGATTATAATATACAATATCTCGGGTTGTTTTTACAGTGAAATGCGCCTGGTAATCGGAAGGCCTGTTTAGAAGGTACAAAATACCTGCAGCAAAAAATAAAAGGATGAGAATAGTGAACGCGATATATATTTTTTTCACAAAGAGTTTTAATTTATTCGGATGCAGGGTTAACAATGTTTTATACTAGTTCATTTTCTGATTTTGTACCATAATAAAGAATCATTATTTGGTACAGCCAGCAAATACTTTTCATTAGCTATTTTTATAGTGCTCAATCTCCTGATTTCTTTATTGCTGAAATTTATTCCTGTCTCCAATCCATCAAGAATACTTCCGTCGCCTGAAAGCAGGGTACCTGTGTTCGATACAAACTTGCCATGATAGGGTGTAACCCCCGAAAAATTAGGAGCAATAAGAATATCCTTTTTGCCATCATCATTTAAATCATCAACAAGAAAACGATTAATCGGAGCCGTTTGCAACGCATTATCAAAGGGAATAAAACTAAAAGTTTTACCAGTATTAATCATGTATCCTGAAGCCAGAGTGGTTGCTTCGAGCAATGATGCTTTTGACAGAATCTTTTTTCCAAAAATTTCCTCAATTGTTCTACCTGCTAAATCATGATAGTGTGTAAATTTTTTCCTGGTCACATTTTTCATGAGACTGTCAATTTCATCTTTTGAATTTATGGAGTAATACCTTCCATTTTTTTCTATTGCAACGAGAGTTTCAACATGGCTGTCTCCATCAAAATCATCCACATACATTTTTAAAGGATACCTTTCTGAAGCATGAAATTTGCTGTTTAATCCCCAGTTTCCAAGCAGGTAGTCCATCTTCCCATCCTTATTTATATCCATAGGCTGGATGGTTCGCCATAAACCAGTAATATTATCATGAAGGTAACTGTCTGTAACATCTATAAAAATTCCATTGTTATTTTTAAAGAATCGGGGGGACATCCAATCTCCAACAAGGATAAGATCATTCAAATGATCACAGTTAAAATCTGACCATACGGCATCTGTCACCATTCCTGCATTCTTTAATTCCGGCTGATTGCTTATCGAGAAATTTGCGAATCCGTCATTTACAAGAAGAAACGAGTTGGGAATCATTCCATAATTATATGAAACTGACCGCCCTGCAACAAATATGTCAATATCCCCATCATTATCAAAATCATTCGTAACCGAGACGGAACAATTTTCAAAATAATCCGGAACAGCCTTTTCATTTTTTGTAAAATTTCCTTTTCCATCATTCACATAAATACGATCTTTCAGTTCCGGTCTCTGGCCATAAAATTCACTACCCGCCGATACGACAAACAGGTCTGAATCACCATCTCCATCCAGATCAGAAAAAATTGCATCGACATCTTCCATAATCCTGTCATTAACGAAATCGGGTATTTCCTTAAGATGAAATCCGTCCTCATCTTGTATAAATATTCTTCCCGGGTGAAATTTAGAGCCACCAAGATATATATCCTGCGATCCATCACCATTAACATCGCCAATTGCTAATGCCGGACCTTCTGTTGAAATTTTATATGGGATGAATCTTTCACGTAAAAAATCGTCAAACTCGTTTTCCTCATGAGTCGCTGAAATCAATTTGGATTTATCCGGAGTATCAAACCAGGTCTTGCGCACAGGACTTAAGCGTTTCCAATCGAATTTTTGTACATGTTCATTGGGATTAATCGTTAAAGTCTGGTTCGCCTGCACTTTTACAAGTTTCTGAAAATTATTGTCAGGCCAAATAATAATTAACGAGTCGATAAATTCTGATTTATCAATTCCAAAATGAAGAACAGGTTCTACTGACGATTGAAAGCCACGTGTGAGATTCAGCTGGCGTGTTTGCATTTTATTATTATTGTAAAGCAGAACCTTAGTTCCGATGCCAAACCTGTTGCCATCATAATAATGAAACTGAACCTTCAGGAAATTGCCGGTTGTATTTTTATTTCTATAAATCACCGGAGAACTGTTGGAGTTGTTTATTATCAGGTCCATATCTCCGTCATTATCAAGATCAGCGTACGCAGATCCACTGGATATCAGTGTATCAGGTGAAAACCATTCGTCTGATCTGTTTTTAAAGTATTTTCCATAACCCTGAAAGATATAATTGTGGGCGTTGCCTGAAGGCATGTTGCTTATTGCTTCCTTGTCAATCAGACGTGTTTTGCTTAGTTTTTCCTTAATCAGCTTATTTGAAATGAATTTATCATAATCAAGATCATTTGGTCTACGGCAAATGCCGGTTGTAATAAAAAGATCCATGAAGCCATCCTGATTAAAATCTTCAAACAGAGGTGCCCAGCTCCAGTCGGAAGCAGCAACTCCATAGAATAATGCCTCTTCACTGAAGAATTCGCCACCATGATTAATCTGAAGCATGTTACGCATATATTGGGGGAAGTAACCTGATTTATCGCTTAAATGCTTTTCAGAATTGCCGTCATTTCCCGAGGACTTCAATACTCTTTCATTTTCAGGCAGCATATCGACTGTAATTATATCGACAAATCCATCTCCATTAATGTCTGCAATATCATTCCCCCTTGATGAGCGACTAACCATGCTGAAGCACTCTTTAAGTCGTTCCGAAAAAGTACCGTCGTTGTTATTGATGTAGTAATAATCGTTTTCATGAAAATCGTTACCAACATAAATATCATCCCATCCGTCATTGTTAAAATCAGCTATACCCAATCCCAGTCCATAACCACCCGGCCCGTCGTGTATACCTGCTTTTCCGCTGACATCAATAAAATGACCTTCCTGGTTTTCCAATAATCTATCACCCGACTCATAATTAAGTGGATATTTAGAATTGGCATCTGCGTAAGAAGTACTAGTATGAACAGCACCATTAAGAAGGTACATGTCAAGGTCTCCATCTTTATCATAATCAAAAAAAGCGGCTGACATTGAATATGTTTCAAAATCAAGACCGTATGCTGCAGCTTCATCTTTAAAAGTTCCATCGCCCTGGTTGATGAACAGTTCATTTTTGCCTTCAAAACCACAGACCCCAACTACTGACATTACGTAAATGTCTAAAAAGCCATCACTGTTCACATCGGCCATTACTGATCCTGTGTTCCAGTCAGAATGACCGGAAACTCCTGCATGTTCAGTTATATCTTTGAATTTTAAGTTGCCCTGGTTCAAATACAATGCATTGCCATGTTGATTGGATACTAAGTAAATATCCGGAAGTGAATCATTGTTAATATCACCCACAGAGACACCGCCACCGTTATAAAAATACATATAATCAAGAATACTGGCGTTTTCATTATCTGCCACTTTGTTTACAAAGTCAATTCCTGATTCGTGTGAATGAATTATCTCAAACTGCTTGCTTCCTTCGCGTCCACATGCAACAAGAAGAACAGACAAAATCAATAAATAACAAAAACTAACGGTTGACTCTGTATAGTCCAGGTTTTTCATTATTGATACCGAATAAAATATACTGTTTATTATGGATAGTTATCTCCCTGATGTTTTTAACTACACCCTGATCGGAAGGCTGAATTCTTTCAGGATTCGTATATCCGCTATCACTTCCAAGAAGTACATGGGCGAAACCTGCATCAAATCTTGTGTATTGCGGTTTAAGACTAAAATTATTTTCGCCAAGAATAATATCAGGATATTTATCGCCATTCAGATCTGTTATTAAGATCTTATTCACACAAGTAAACTGAATTTCCTTAGGCAGATTTTCTATCCTGTATTCATTTTCACCCTTATTAAAAGCAATTATGCTTTCCGAAATATTTACCTTCCTGATAATAGAATTTTTAATGAAACTTTCAGGCAAAAGTTCATAAATCGACTTCCCTGCATATTCAGTAAACTTCATTTTCATAAAGGATGGTAATTGTTCTGCCATTTCTCTCTTTAATGGGATTGGTTTGTCCTTACCTTCTATAAATCTTGTACATATCTGGTCGAAGCTCCCGTTATTATCAAAATCATTGACAAACATCTTTGCCGGAGCAGAACTGTTCACCTTAATGTATGAGTTGTTACCCCTGTTGCCTAATACAATGTCTTTATCACCGTCATTGTCTAAATCAGCAACTGCTATAGCATTCCACCATCCGTAAAGTGTGTCAAGCGAAGTGTTGACCGGATTTAACCTTCTTCCTGAGTTCTTGTAGATAACAGGTGCCATCCATTGCCCCGTAACAACAAGATCTTTCAGGTTATCATTATCCATATCCTCCCAAACAGCATCTGTTACCATACCCATATCGCGGAATTTATAAGCTCTTGATTCTGTAATATCTCTGAATTTGCCTTTACCATCATTTTCGAGCAGGAAATGGCCCGGGTTTATTCCATAAATCCTTGACACACTCAGACTGCCAATAAACAAGTCAATATCACTATCCTGGTCGAAATCATAAGGCGCAACAACAGATGTATTATACCTGAAATCGGGAATGGCATCCTCAGCCCTGTCAAATTCACCTTTGCCATTATTAATATACAGGCGATCCTTAAGCAATTCCGACTCTGATGTTTTGTCGTTTCCTCCTGAACCTACAAACAAATCCGGGTCGCCATCTCCATCAGCGTCAAAAAAGCTTGCTGCAGTATCCTCATAACCTTTATCCTTTTCAAAGCAACTATTGATTACAGGAATCATCCTGCCGTTTGATGACTGGAGATAAATCTGACCTGCATAACCTGTGGCTGCCCCGATAAATATATCATCCAGTCCATCTTTGTTAATATCAGCAACGGCCATTGCCGGACCCTCTCGCGAAGACATCTGGGCAATCAGAGCCTCGAAATCAAAATCCACGTATGTATTTTCCCTGTGAGGATTAAAAGGCGAGGTTTGTTCAGTTAAAGTCCCTGTCAGACGCTTATTACTTCTTTTTTCTGCAGTATTTTTTGAAGCTTCGCGGATACTAAAAGTAATGAGTTGATCCACTTTGACATTTTTAATAATCTGGGTTTTCCTGTCAGGCCAGGTTACTATAACTGAATCTGCAATTGCAGCTGTGCCTAATCCAAAATTCATGACCGGATCGACGGATGATTGGAAGCCCCTTGATAAAATGGCTTCCAGCTTATGGACCTGACCTCCGGAATATACATTAACAATGCTTCCGATACCGTATGTGTTGTTTCCTTCACCTTTCAAACGTACCTTAAGATAGTGATTACCGGTTTTCTCGTTTGTCCTGTTGCGGTATAAATAACAGGGCTGGTTGACATTGTTTACTACAAGATCAAGGTCGCCATCATTATCAAGGTCTCCGTATGCTGCACCATTTGAGAATCCTGGTGTATTAAGTCCCCAATCAACACTCCTGTTAGTGAATGTAAGATCTCCATTGTTTCTGAAAGCATAATTAGAAATAGGAGTTGACGGCATTTTGTTAATAATGGAGTCAACATCTTCTTTTCTGCCTGAAATGATCATTTTCTGGACCACTTTGTTTGCAAAAAAATCAAGAAAATCCTGATCGGTCAGGTCGTGATAAATTCCATTTGTGACAAAAATATCAAGCAACCCGTCATTATCCATATCGAAGATTAATGGTCCCCAACTCCAGTCTGTTTCTGCAACCCCGCTGTAAAAGGCAATTTCGGAAAAGGTACCGTTACAATTGTTCAATTGGAGCGAATTCTGAAGATACTGATGATAGAAATCACGTTCCACCTTTAGGTTGTAAATGTCATAGGTTTCAAAATCGGTGGTTCTTTTCAGGCGTGAATCACCTTCCGGCAACATGTCAATTACATAAATATCGGAGTATCCATCATTATTTATATCAGCCATATCTGCGCCCATCGAAGAGAGACTTAAATGATTAATATTTTTCTTTAAGCTTTCGGTAAATGTCCCATCGCCATTGTTGATGTACAGATAGTCTCTTTCATAAAAATCATTTGAAACATAGATATCCGGCAGCATATCCTGGTTAATATCCCCAACAGTTACACCCATTCCGAATCCAATCAGGCTTCCGTAGATACCCGCTTGTTGGCTTACATCGATAAATATCCCATTGTCGTTTCTGAGTAGCTTGTCACCACCTCCCTTAACCATTTCAGGGACGTCCCAGTTTTCACTTCGCATTGTGCGCATATTTGAAAAACCCAGACTGTTAACCGGAATAAAGCTGTTATTGAGGATGTAGGCATCAAGGTCTCCATCCATATCATAATCAAAGAAAGCTGTATGTGTCGTAAAACCGTTATCGGCTAATCCATATTCTTCTGCTTTTTCAGTAAAAGTGAGATCTCCGTTGTTGATAAACAGTTCATTTTTACGGTTATCTCCCCAAACGTTTCCCGCACTGCTTACATAAATATCAAGAAAGCCATCCGCATTGATGTCAACCATAGTAACACCAGTAGACCATGCGCGTTTACCGGCTGTTCCTGAAGTGGTTGTTATGTCCTTAAATCTGAAATCACCCAGGTTCAGGTACAGTTTATTCTCTTCAAGGTTTGAAATCATATATATGTCAGCAAGCCCATCGTTGTTTATATCTCCGATTCCTGCTCCACCACCGTTGTAAAAATTGCGGTAAAGAAAAATATTAAGGTTTTTTTCATCAGTTATTTTATTTATGAAATTGATTCCGCTTAACTCATGCGGTACCAATTCAAATAAAGAGTCTGTTTTAGTGGTAGTCTTTTTTTCATGCTTACAACCTGTTATTGATAGGGCAACGAAAAGTATCAGAATAATCTTCCGGAACATTTCTATGTAGAATTTCAGATGAGTGTGATAGTGTAAGTTAAGGATAAATATAAAACCAATGTAACAAATTTTTAAAATAAAAACCAGAATGCATAGCATCCTGGTTTTTATCAAAAAAGTTCAGAATTCTTATAAAACCTCTTTTTAAATTAATAACCTTGATTTTGTGTTAAATTTGGATTAGCCACGATCTGGGTTGAAGGAATAGGAAACAACAGGTAAGTTGGATCGGAAGCAGGTTTTTCGCTCCAGGCATTAAGGAATTTTCCAAAGCGAATAAGGTCGTTTCGTCTCCAGCCTTCCATGTATAATTCACGTGCTCTTTCTGCTAATAATGAATCCAGAGTTAATGATGTCATTGGATTAGCTCCACGAACTGCTCTTAATCCATTGACAATCGTTAAGGCTCCGTTACTATCACCATTACGTAATAATGCTTCAGCTTTCATTAAAAGTATATCTGAAAATCTGAAGAATGAAAAATCATTTCCGGGTGTGTCCTCATTTGTCATGTCGGGGATCCATTTCATTACGCGGACGCCACTGACTTCAAGGGCAGGACCAGAGACAATGATCGGGCTTTCCAATGTAAAAAATAAAGGGTTTCCCTGGCGATCCTTGAGCGGCTGACCTGCTGCATTATACTGTTGTCCGTAAAGAAGACCAGCCAGTAAACCTGTTTGCGCCTTCAGAGTTGGCAGCTCATAACTTCTGCGTGTATCGGTTGCATCAAATGAATTATAAAAATCAGCAAGTGTTGTAAAACCATTCCAACCACTCGGGGTTTGATTATAATGTAATGCTGACATCCAGAAACCTCTCATTGTATTTGATTGAACTCCTGCTATGTTATTTGTACTGAAAATCAATTCCGTTGAGTTTTCACCATTGTCGGATGTAAAGTTCTGAAAATAAGTCGGCATCAAACTGTATTTGCCAGAGTTAATGATTGCATCACAGTTTGTTATAACAGCGTTCATATCCTGAGCATTGAAAGTGAATGTCAGGCGATCTTCGCTTTCAAATACAGCCTTATTCAGGTAAGCTTTGGCTAGCAGCGCATTTGCAGCGGACTTATTAGCCCTCCATGGTACACTTGTTGCAGGAAGGTTACCGATAATTGCATTCAGTTCAGAGATAACAAAATTGATAGCTTCAGAGCTGCTCATAACAGAAGGGATATCTGCAAGGGGGGCTCCCGGTTCACGCATTGGCACCTGACCCCATTCATCACATAACCAGAAAACATAAAAAGCCCTGAGGAAACGTGCTTCAGCTTCCTGTTGGGGTGTCGGATTAAACTGAAGGAGGTCTGTCGCTGAGAATAACCCTGAAGCAAGAGTATTAAAACGATTTCGCAAATTTGTATGATCTGCATCCCATGTATGCTGATGTAATGCACGCCATGCACCATTGTCATCCCAGTCGCCTCCACGAGTAGGTGCAATAAGTAAATCTGAAACATGTTCGGTGATTATATCAGAGCCACTACCATAAAAATTAAGCAGTGAATTATAAGCCTCGGTTAATAAAGCTGAAACATCGGGTGTTTCCCCCGCTGTAGCTGCTTCTACCTGTGTTAGTGTCAGCCGGTCCTGTAATTTTTCATCCAGATCACAACCAACAAAAGCAAAAAGGATGAAAGCAATTGTAACCGGAATATTTGACTTAATATTTTTCATAGTCTGAAAATTCTAAAATTGTTTTAAAATGCTGTACTAAGTCCAAATGCGAATGTTCTGGCTGAAGGATAAGGTGTATAATCAATACCATAAGAGGGAACACCGTCAATATTTTTATCAACATTAACATCCGGGTCAAATCCTGTATATTTTGTTATAACAAAAAGATTCTGGCCGGTTAAGGTAAGACGTAATGTTTTTAAGAACAGTGGGGCATTTTTTAAGGTATAACCTAAAGTTACGTTGTTAAGACGTAAATAGTCGCCTTTCTCCAGGTATCGTGTAGAAGCCTTAAGAGCATTGTCAGGACTTTCACCCGGAAGGGTATAATCTGGTGATGAGTTTCTTCCTTTTGTTGGATTACTTACAACAAGTACGCTTGTTGCTGTATTATTATAGATATATTGACCAAAGGCGCCGTTGAAGTTAATAAACAGATCCAGATTTTTATAAGCAAGGTTAGAAGTGATGCCAAGGATTGTTTTTGGATTTGGATCCTGCAAATACTCTTTTTTGTCACTGTAAATGCCTAATCCTTTATCATCGAGGCCTTCAAATCTCAGCATATAAAAAACACCAAGAGGCTGACCGTTAACAAAACGCTGACTTGGAGTAGCTGATATACCCTGCCCATGGAGCATCCCTGTCTCGACAACACCCTTGAAATCATTCAGGATATTTTTTATGAAGCTGATATTGCCTCCGAGACTGAAAGTAAAATCACTTCCCTTAACAAGCACGCCATTTAAACCAACTTCAACTCCTTTATTGTTGATAGTGGCATCGAGGTTTGTCCATCTTCTTGCACCGGAAGGTCCAGGCAATGCAGCGACTGCATTAAAAATAAGATCAACTGTGTTCTTATTGAAATACTCGATTGATCCTGAAAGTCTGTCATTGAATACTGCAAAATCGATACCTGCATTCAACGTTGTCGTGGTTTCCCATTTTAAGTCAGGATTATCATACTGTGAACGGGTAATGCCATCGCGTGTAATCTGGTACTGCGCCTGAGATGCTCCTGCAGGAAACTCCTGGTTGCCTGTTTGTCCCCAGCCGAGGCGTAATTTCAGATCACTGAATACCTCAGGAATGAATGACTCTTCCGAAATACGGTACGCTAATGCAAACGATGGGAAATAGCCATATTTGTTGTTGGCTCCGAACTTGCTGGATCCATCGGCTCTAAGTGTGGCAGTAAGCATAAATTTCTCAAACGCATTGAGATTTACCCTGCCGAAATATGATTGTAATTTAGTCTCGGGATCATTAAATGATGATACATCCCTGTTGGCTTGCGAAATTGACTGTAACTGATTCAGGTATGGAACCTCATTGTATTCAAAATCACGACCGGATAGGCTGTTTCCTAAGCGAGTGAATGTCTGATATGAATATCCTAACAAGCCTGTGAAACGAACATTACTTCCAAAATTTCTATCATAGTTTAAAGTATGTTCAATCAGAAAGCTGTTTGAGATCAAGTCATTAATGCCGGCATATCCTCTGTCGATAATATCAATACGGTTCAGTAAACTTGAAATTTCAACGCTTCTTCTTGAATTGGAACGATCCACACCCAAATTGACTTTATAATTAAGATTTTCTATTATATTAAGTGTGGCGGAGAAATTTCCCAGAAACCTCTCTGTTCTTGCCTTATCATCAGTGTATGCCAGAACAGCCAGCGGATTAGAATCACCCTGAGAAAACTGGTCGTAATCTCCATCAGCCGTATAAAAGTTTCTTGTAGGGTTCCATACAAGGGCATTACCTATAAGACTTCCTTCATACCCTGAACTCGTTGCAATAGGAGCATAACTATCGTTTACAACTGAATAAATCAGATTGCTGCTTAACATCAGCCTGTCTTTAAAAAAGTCCTGAGCTACATTAAGATTTGCAGTGTATTTTTTCAAACCGCTTTCTTTAATTATTCCCTGTTGATCCTGGGCACCAAGAGAAAGACGATATCTCAAATCTTCATTTCCGCCTTTGAAAGCAAGATTGTGGTTATGCGAAACACTAGTACGCAGAATTGCATCAAGCGCATTTACATCCCCGCCCTGGTTTTGTGCTGGAGCTAGTGTAGCAAATTCAGCAGCATTATACAGTTTAATTCTGTGAGCTATTGATCCCATACTCACCGAACCATCGTACTCAATGCCATTGGAGCCGGCTGCGCCCTGTTTTGTTGTAATTAGAATAACACCGTTTGCTCCACGTGAACCATAGATTGCTGTTGCAGAAGCATCTTTAAGAATATCTATACTTGCTATGTCGCTTGAATTAATAAAATTCATCGGGTTACGTGCGCTTGAATTACCAAGTGTCTGAAGGTCCGCATCAGCAGTAGTATTACCACCAGACAGTGGAACTCCATCTACAACGATGAGTGGATTGTTTCCGGCTCGTACTGAAGAATTACCACGAATACGGATTGCAGCATTTGCACCCGGGTCACCGCTGCTGCTTGTAATCATGACACCAGGAGCCTTCCCCTCAATCAGCTGGGCAGGATTATTGATAACACCTCTGTTAAAATCGTCAGCTTTTATGTTTGAAACTGCTCCTGTGACATCTTTTTTCCGTTGTGTTCCATAACCTACAACTACAACTTCATTAAGAGTAGAAGCTTCAGGTACGAGAGTCACATTGATTGTTGTCTGATCTCCAACAGTTATTGTCTGTTTTGCATAACTGATGAAGGAAAATTCAAGGACGGTCTGTGGGCCGGGAACCTGTATTGTATAGCTTCCGTCAGGGCCAGTCATTGTACCCTGCTGGGTACCCTGGATCACAATGTTAACTCCGGGAAGAGGACCTTCATCCTGGGATGATACGACACCTTTAATTGTTTTTCCCTGCCCGAAGGAAACAGATGCCGTAAACCCTAAAACTAGAAGGAAAAGAAGACTTCTTTTCCATGGTTTAGTAGAAATGTTTAGCATAGTTAAGTTGTTTGAATGACTATTAAAATGAGCTTAATTCTATAATTGTTAAAAAAATTATCCCTATAGTAATTTGAAATTCAATTCATAAAACCACTACCCGAATTCGATTTAAGCTTAATGACCCTTCAATAAAATACCTAACTAATACAAACTTAACTAAAAAAAACGAATTAAAAAAGAATTAAAAAGAAATTAAATCGGATTAAAAATTAATATTCAATCTTATTTAGTAATGATGCTTCCGAATAGTAGAAGAATAAACTACATAGTTTATTTATCAATTATTTCATACTTTAGCATTGTTCGAAGTATCTCAAAATAATAACTATAAAAATGAAAAAACTACTGATCTTAAGCTTAATGCTCACAACAACAGTCCTTTTGTCAGGACAGGGTAAAAACAATCAGAACCGGCCGGGTAAGAACCAGGAAGCTCAACCCCCAGTAAGTCAGGCTCCTGTGGCACAACCTCAACAAGGCAGCGAACACGCTCCCGAGATGCCCCGGATGGTACCCGGTATGACCGAGATCTTTGAACCTGAAGTACCGTATGTTCAACCAGGTGTGAAAGACAGTGATCCTCCTGCCGATGCAATTGTACTGTTTAACGGAACAAATATCGACAATGAATGGACCGACAGCAAGGGTAATCCATCAAAATGGATCATTCAGGACGGATCTCTTGTCTGCGTAAGAGGATCCGGTGTTATTCAGACAAAAAGAAAATTCGGCAGCGTCCAGCTTCATATCGAATGGAAGACACCATCTGAAGTAACAGGAAACGGGCAGGGCAGGGGCAACAGCGGAGTATATATGCAGGAACTTTACGAGGTTCAGGTTCTCGACAGCTATGACAATAAAACTTATCGTAACGGGCAGGCAGGCAGTGTTTATAAGCAATATGCTCCTCTTGTTAATGTAAGCAGAAAGCCTGGAGAATGGCAGACATACGATATTATCTATACAGCGCCAACATTTAATCCTAAAGATACTACAACATATCTTACTCCTCCGCGCGTTACAGTATTACATAACGGTGTTCTCATTCAGAATAATGTAAGCCTTCGCGGACCTACACAGTATATAGGAATCCCTGAGTACACGATTAAAGTACATGGTCCCCAGAGCCTTGTTCTTCAGGATCATGGGAATCCTGTTGCTTACAGGAATATCTGGATCAGAGAACTTTAAATGTAGGCGAAAGGATGAAGGCGAAAGGATGAAGGCGAAAGGATAAAGGCGAAAGGATAAAGGAGAAAATATTCTTTCATCCGAGAAAATGAAAAAGAGAAACAAACTATGTGATAGATTTTTTGATGGAAATAAATACTGCTGAATGTGATTATCTGATAACAGAATCTTCGGAACTGAAGAGAATTTTGGGTTCTATTGCTCAAAAATTCAGATGAATCGTTTTGTCAGAAATTACTTTTATCTTTATACTTTTAACTTTTATCTTCTGATATTATTTAATTTTATAAGTCATTTAATTTTTAAACTACCTGTTAAAAATGAAAGAAAATTCACAAAACATTAGTCGCCGGACTTTCCTCGGAACTACCGGCGCTGCCGCAGCAGGGTTTACTATTCTACCCAGCTCAGTTATCTCAGGGCTTGGCAAGAGAGCTCCCAGCGATAAGCTGAATATAGCGGTTGTTGGTATCGGAGGTATGGGAAATTCAAACCTTAAAAATGTGGCTCCCACAGAAAACATCGTTGCTCTTTGTGATGTTGACTGGGGATACTCAAAAAAGGTATTTGAAGCTAATCCGAATGCCAAAAGGTACTGGGACTGGAGAAAGATGTTTGATGAAATGGCAAACTCTATCGACGCAGTTATTGTTGCTACTGCTGACCATTCCCATGCAGTTGTTGCAGCAAATGCAATTACTCTCGGGAAACACGTTTATTGCCAGAAACCTCTTACCCATACAGTATATGAATCAAGGCTGCTGACAAAACTTGCCGATAAATATAAGGTAGCAACCCAGATGGGAAACCAGGGTTCATCTGATGAAGGTGTCAACCTGACTGTAGAGTGGCTTAACAACGGTGAAATTGGTGAGGTAACTAAAGTTGAAGCTTTCACTGACCGTCCGATATGGCCCCAGGGACTTAACCGCCCGAAAGGTGAATGGGTTCCCGATACACTGAACTGGGATCTTTTCATCGGACCTGCACAGATGCGTCCATATAATAGTATATACACTCCATGGAACTGGCGTGGCTGGTGGGACTTTGGTACAGGCGCACTTGGTGATATGGCTTGCCATATTCTTCATCCTGTTTTCAAAGGTCTGAAGCTTCAGTACCCGATCAAAGCCCAGGGAAGCTCAACATTGCTTCTTACTGATTGCGCTCCGAACGCTCAGATGGTCAAACTTACTTATCCTGCACGCCAGGCTGCCAAAACAGCCAAAATGAAACTTCCCCAGGTAGAAGTTATCTGGTATGATGGCGGTCTTCAGCCTGCAAAACCTGAAGGATGGCCGGCAGGAAAGAATATGAATGATCAGGGTGGTGGCGTTATATTCCACGGAACAAAGGACAAACTTATTTGTGGTTGCTATGGTGTTCGTCCGTGGCTGCTATCAGGCCGCACTCCCAATGCTCCCAAAACTGAAAGGAGAATTGAAAAAGCAATGCAGGGTGGTCATGAAATGGACTGGGTACGTGCTTGCAAGGAATCTGCTGAAAGCCGCGTAAAAACAAAATCAGACTTCTCTGAAGCTGGTCCATTCAATGAAATGGTAGTTATGGGTGTTCTTGCTGTAAGACTCCAGGGTCTTAATAAAGAACTCGAGTGGAACGGTCAGAACATGACTTTCACAAACATTGGCGCTGATGAAAAACTCAGACTCACCGTTTCCGATAACTTTACAATTATCGATGGTGATCCGAAATTCGACAGACCTAATATTACTGTTGATGCAAAAGCATTTGCTGACGAGATGATTAAACATACATATCGTAAAGGCTTCACACTGCCTGAAATGCCGGCTTAATACAGTAGCAGCATAACATTTATTGTACATTAATTCAAAGTCACAGGTAAACATTTTACCTGTGACTTTGTTTTTAATATAATCAAAATTAAACAGTTATGAAGCAGGCGATGATTGTGTTTACCGGGGCTGTCCTGATCTTTGCATATTCTTGCGGACCCCAGGGTGAAAAAAAGGAAAATAATCAAAATGGAAAAGATACAGTAACAACAGCCGTGATGACAGAGAATAAAGCTGATGAAGGCTATGTTTCAATTTTCGATGGAAAAACGACAACAGGGTGGAGGGGATACAGTAAGCCTGATTTCCCGGCAGGCTGGGAGGTTGTTGACGGGACCCTTCACTGCATAGGTTCAGGTACTGGTGAGGCAGGCTCGGGAGGAGATATTATCTATGATAAAAAGTTCAGCAATTTTGAGCTTAAGCTCGAATGGAAAATTTCCCAGGGCGGGAATAGCGGAATTTTTATTCTTGGTCAGGAAATACCCGATCATCCTTTATGGCATTCAGCCCCTGAAATGCAGATACTTGATAACGAAAGGCATCCTGATGCAAAGCTCGGGGTAAATGGAAACAGGATGGCAGGTTCATTGTATGATATTTTACCGGCAAAACCTCAAAATGCAAAACCTGCCGGAGAATGGAATGAGGTGAAGATACTTGTTTACCAGGGCACTGTTGTGTTTACTCAAAACGGTGCAAACGTAGTTGAATTCCATTTATGGACAGATGAATGGAAGAACATGGTCGCGAATTCAAAATTCAAGGATTATGAATGGTTCATGAATCCTGCAAAAGAAGGATATATCGGACTTCAGGACCACGGTAATGATGTATGGTTCAGGAATATTAAGGTGAAGGAATTGTGATTTAGTTCATAAAGTTCATAAAGTTCATAAAGTTCATAAGGTTCATAAAGTTCATAAAGTTCATAAGGTACATAATGTATCAAAACAGGATTTTACAACTACAACTTTACAACTTTACAAACTTTACAAACTACCTTTCAGCCCGATTTCTTCTGCAACCTCTCTCATCCCCATAATACAGTCTGTTATGAGCTGATTGAGATCTGCCCCTAACATTTCTGCGCCTTTTTCTATTACCGACCTGTCAACTCCGGCGGCAAACCTCTTGTCGTTCCATTTCTTCTTTACTGATTTTGCTTCCATATCGAGCACGCTTTTTGACGGACGGACAAGAGCGCTTGTTGCAACGAGCCCTGTGAGTTCATCTATTGCATAGATTGTTTTCTCAAGCCTGCTTTCCGGTTTTACATCTGTAACAAGACCCCACCCGTGGCTTAACACTGCTCTTATGTATTCTTCCGGCCAGCTATTATCACGTAGAATTTTCTCAGTCATAATGCAATGTTGTTCAGGGTATAATTCATAATCAAGATCATGTATTAAACCAATTATTCCCCATTTTTCCTCATCCTGTCCCTCTTTCCGGGCCATATATCTCATGACTCCCTCGACAGACAAGGCATGTTTTAAAAGGCTCTCGGATTTATTGTATTTCATGAACAATTCAAGGGCTGATTCTCTTGATGGTTTATTATCCATTATTCAATAGTATAAAAAATTAAAATTCATTTCAATTTGACAAATGATATAGTTTTGTTGATTGCTGATCCTCTGATATTAAGATAATATGTTGCAGATGCGAGTTTTATTTCAGGAATGAGAATTGTATTCCCGCCCATGACGATATCCTTCTTTATACTGTAAACATTAACACCGGCAGAATTGCTGATCGTTATCGTCATTCTGTCGGAATTCCTGCTGTTTATAAAAACATTGAATTCATCAATTACAGGATTTGGGTATAGAATAATGTTTTCTTCAATTTCAATATTGTTGATATCAATATTAAGTGTATCGTTCCCTGTATAATCATCGGTGTTTTCATATCCATAAACCCATATTTTATAGTTGCCAAACCTTGAAAGATCAGCTTTTGTGGTAAAAATTACATTCGTGGAATCGGTTCCGGGAACCAGTATATCCTTGAACTTTTGTTTTACAGGAGGTTCATCCTCAATCTGATATGCGAGATTGAAGCCGTTTATAGTATCTTTCCCTGTATTGACAACTTTTACATTAAGATAGCCGAGGCCAAGATGATTTTTTTGTATCGGTGTTATAATTTTCGCAATCTCAAGATCCCTGCATATATAATTAACAGTGCCTGAATTAGAAAAGTCTATCATATCAATCCATACACAATCGGATCCGGAAATTTTCCTGTCGTCCTTTTTATAGATCCATTCAATGCGGTTTGCTCCTTTTTCGACAGGAATACAAGCTTTAAGCCATCCGGTTTCTCCTGATTTTCGCAACATCTCCTTTCCATTAAGTAAAAAACTCAGATAGTCGTAGTTTACCTCTGAAGATATTTTGTACCAGAACTTTAATGTGTCTGGCTTCAGATAGTATGTCATCAAAGCAAGGGAAGTACTCTCATTATTTGCAATGATTCCCGACCTGGCTGCCAATGTTCCATCGTAATAATCACCTTCTGTTATTATCCAGGGGACACGGGAAATATTTATCCATGGAAAAATGCTGAATGAACCTGATTCGAAGCTTTCTCTCGTTTTTCCGATACGGAATGTGAAATTCTTACTGATATTGAATGGGTTCGATATCAATTTCGATAATATATCTATATAATTCCCCGATGACACAGCATCTGAAATTTCAATTTTCAGAGTGATATCTTCTGTTTGTCCCGATTTGAATATCCGGTCGTTTACACCCGGTTCAATTATTGAAATATAATTATTTGCAGTTTCAATCATAAAATCTCCTGATGCATCACTGCTGCCATTGTTTTTTATCCTGAAAATAAGATCTATTATTTCACCTGGATCAGCTACATGATCACCATTACCCGATCTTGTATCGTCGATAGCAAACCCTGAGATCAGCAGATCTGGCGAATGCATCATTATTTCCAGAGGATAATGTTTCTCAGCCTCAGTACTTCCTATCAGAAGATCGAATGTAACTATTTTCATATCCGGGACTTCATCAGCAATTTTCAATCTGAGCTTATCAGGTATCACAATATTTGTCCGGCTCAATACGGTACCTATATAAACTGAATCGTATTCAATACTTATCAGATCTGATGAGGATGATAATTTTGCATATACTTCTTTCGCATCGCTTAGCCCCATATTGCCAAGATTAATTGACAGGTATACTTCCTCGCTGAAATCGGCTTTATTGTTATTATTCCCATAAGGATCATTTACTTTTACGGCATTGAAATTCAGGAATTCTTTTTCTAAATCAGCAAAATGTATTGTCCTGATCAATGGTATCCTGTTCTGCCCGGTAATAACAAGCATGCATGAATCGTCTGTGAGCGCCGGAAGATTAAGCGTAACTCCTCCTGAAATTCCTGTGAAGGAAGCCGAACATATTGTATCGGCATGGGAAATGGCTGCATAGGCAAAAGGCTCGACTGCAAAAGTGATGGTACTCAGGCTATTAGGAACTGTATCTGGAATACTGGCGCTGAATAATTTTGGTTCGCCGAGGATAGGGATCATACTCGGATCACCGACAATATTATAGGTCTCCCAGTAGTACTTTTTATATGCTGATGTACTTGTTGAAACAGACATGTTCCCGGCATAATTTATCTGCCCAAGAGTATAATACCATTCCGATGGTGATTCATTATGAGTATGAAACAGCCTGTCGAAAGCTCCGGGATTTTTACCTTCATAAACAGGATTTTCGGTTATTGATCCCAAACCTATAGTCCAGTAATAATCTTCAGTCCAGTATGAATCATTTGAGCATCCTATAAAAGCAACTGCACCACGTTTACCCTCGAGAACGAGCCTGTTCCCGAATGAATTTGAAATATTAAAAGACGACGTTCTGCAGGCATTGCTTATAACGACAGGATATCTGTTCTGGTTTTTGATCGAGGAAGTATCGTTGACACTGATATTCAGGTGTTCCCATCCTGATTCATTACCGTGACCTGAGTAGTTAATAAATGAGACGCCCTGGTTGATTATTTTTATAATCGAATCTTTCTGTCTGTAAAGATTCGATTCCGGCTCTGAGCCTGTGTAGGAATAAAAATGTTTTTCAGCAATTCTGTTTGATGCTGTCAGATAATTTGTAACAAGATATTTCACCTGCCCATTCATGAATACTGTATTATTGGGATCATAGCCTGCTGTTGCCAGTGATCTTTTATAAAAATCATTATCGGCTGAAAACTCGAATTTCTCATTGCTGATGATCTTATTAAGGGTTGTCCTTACTTCGCCGGTATCTCTGGCAGGGATCCGCCCTGTGTACATCTCGGGGATATAATCGCCGTTTCCGGTGAATTCGCAATAATACAGGTCTGTATAATTAGAGCTTGTTCCATTGCCAAAACAGGGAATAATTGAAATATCTCCCACAATCAGCAGATAATCAGGAACAGGATTATCTGCTGTTGCAGAATTATATATGTTTTGTACCGATTGTTTTAGTTCTTCTGCAGTTGTACCGGCAAATTTTGCCCCTTTATAC
The DNA here is from genome assembly GCA_036261265.1 of Bacteroidales bacterium. Lineage (GTDB taxonomy): Bacteria > Bacteroidota > Bacteroidia > Bacteroidales > VadinHA17 > LD21. Next base: position 60,497 of record DATALC010000049.1, on the reverse strand, counting down.
AATACTGTTACCCTGAATCCCTTCTGAGTCTTCCATCTTATGAAGGGCTGAAGTTGTTTTCTGAAAATCGTGTCGGTCAGGATGATCATTCCGACAGGCTTATTTGTATAGTCAGGAATTACATCACTCCCGATACTCAATGCCCGAGTAATTGCGCCGGAATAAAGTGTTGAATAACGTACATCAGATGCTACAGGTGCAGGATCAGTGAACCTGATCTCAATAGTCATAGACGTTATTATTTCAAGAGTATTCGATTTGGGATAATAACTGACAGGGGAGATTATAAGATTTCCAATATTAGAATCTCTTGCCTTTCCCAGATACTCTATTTTTACAGTATCTCGTTTTACAGGAGCTGATGATTCATATCTGCTCCTGTTCATTCTGAATGCCGGCTTTTCCTGTTGAATTCTTTTAGTCTGGCTGCCTTGTGCGGGAAACAAAAGGCCCCCTGTCTTTTTTGCAGCCGGCTTGATTTTTTCTCTCTTTACGCCCGTAATCCTGATCCTGCATGAGGAATTTTCAGGCAGATTCAGCATCCTGGTAAACACAGGTAATTCAGGTTCACCTGCATCAGATGTACTGGTATGACCAGGTATATCTATCCTGTAAAATTTCCCGTAATCATTCACAATTCCGGTTAAAAAGATCTCAGGCAACCGGTAGTCTATTACTATTGATCCGTCTCTGTTTGCGGTAAACCTGACCGGATCAACGACCCCGGTATTTAAACGTATGCTTTTTGTCTGGCCTTGTGAAGTTATGGAAACAAGAAATAGAATTTCCCAGATTACTATCCATTTTCCTTTGCCTAATCCCATCAATGTTAAATAATTAACACCAAATCAAGATTTCCGGTAGCAAGTTATGAATTTTAATGAATCTGTTGATTGAACTTTATGAAAATTACAAGTGTCAGTAGATGAGTTGACAGAAATTATTTTAATATTTGTAAATAGTCAAAAAACTGTTGGATATGGAAAAACAATATAATAAAATGATTAAGACATTCTCATTATTATTAATGATATCCCTGATATCAGTTTCAGCTATATCACAGGATGTTCCGGAATACGACAAAATATCAACTTCAGCCGGGACTGTTGAGCTTCACTTTATTGGACATGGTTCATTGATGTTCAGGGTAAACAACAATACTGTTTTATACATTGATCCTGTTCGCAGCTCAGGAAATTATGACTTTCTTCCAAAAGCAGATATTATCCTGGTGACACATGAACATGGCGATCATCTCGATGCAGAGCTCATAGGGAAGTTAAAGAAACAGGGAACGTTTGTTTTCTGTAATAAAAAATCATCGGAAACAATTCCCTGGGCAATGGTAATGACAGATGGTTCGCGTCAGGAAATAAAGGGGATAGTCATAGAAGCGGTGCCTGCCTATAATATAGTACATGAAAGAGCTCCGGGTCAGCCGTATCATCCGAAAGGCGATGGGGTAGGGTATGTTCTTACAATTGGTAATAAGAAAGTTTATGTAGCAGGCGATACTGAAAATATACCCGAAATGAAATCGCTTAAGAATATTGACGTTGCTTTTCTTCCGATGAACCTTCCGTATACAATGACCCCTGAAATGGTTGCTGATGCAGCAAAATCTTTTATGCCAAAAATTCTCTACCCTTATCATTTCGGAGATACGGATACAGAGCAGATTAAGAACCTGCTTAAAGACACAGGCATCGAAGTAAGAATACGAAACCTTAAATAAACTTATTACCTATGAAGAAACTGAACAGAAGAAACTTTATCAGGACAGGTGTAACAGGAGCAGCCGGGATTGCAGCTTTTTCACCCGCATTTGCTTCGCAATCTGCATACCAGGATAAAAAGATAATCACAAGAACACTTGGCAGGACCGGCATGATAGTTCCTGTAATCAGTTTTGGCGTGATGAGAGCAGATAACCCGAATCTGTGCAAGGCTGCTTATGAAAAAGGAATTAAGCTTTTTGATACTGCCAACGGATATCAGAATGGCAATAATGAAACGATGCTCGGCAATTTCTTTAAGAGCTATGACAGGAACTCCTTTTATCTTGCAACTAAAGTGAAACCTGCCGGCATAGATCGCGACGGCAAGCCTTCAGGCGAAACAACAGCTGACGATTTTCTCGAAAAGTTCGCAACAAGTCTTTCAAGATTGCAGATGGATTATGTCGACATTCTGTACATTCATGATATCAGGAATGTTGAAATGTTTGATTATAAACCCATAATTAATGCGGCAAAGAAGATCAAAAAAGACAAAAAAGCGAAGTACATCGGCTTTTCAACTCATGCAAATGAACCAGTTGTTATCAACGCAGCAGCAGACCTCGATTTGTTTGATGTAATCCTTACTTCATATAATTTCAAGCAGACATACGCGCAGGAACTTTCGGCCGCTATTAACAAAGCCGGCAAAGCCGGTATTGGAATAGTTGCAATGAAAACAATGGCAGGCGGAGGTTATCTCGACAAGGAGAAGACAAAAAAGATCAATCCTTCTGCAGCTTTGAAATGGGCTTTGTCGAATCCCGATGTTGCAACCTGCATTCCGGGGATGACTGAATTTGATCATCTTGAAGCTGATGCAAAGCTTTTAACGGATCTTACAATTACTGATTCGGAAAAACAGGAGCTGATTGCGGCAGCATCTGAAACAGGCTTATTCTGTACACAATGCACGAATTGTCTGAATCAATGCAGCAGGGATCTTCCTGTAAATGATCTGATGAGAGCTTACATGTATGCGTATGGATATTCGAATCCTGCAATGGCACATGAATTGCTTACCGAGATCAGGACCACATCTGATCCTTGTGGAGATTGTGATAAATGCACAGTTAATTGCACAAAAAAATTCAATGTGAGAGAAAAAATCAAAGATATATCGAGACTGACAAGTGTTCCGAAAGAGTTTCTTGTATAATTCAATCTGGTTACAACAAACCGGAGGTGACCTGTTATCAGGCTATTTAACTATAAATCCATCCTTATGAGAAAAGTCAGCTTTGCAATATTGTTACTCGTCATATCAGCACATGCAATTGGGCAGGAAATCACCCTGCCTGAATTAAGCGGTTTTAAGAAGGTTACAAATTATCCTGTATTTACTCCCGACAACCTGTGGGATTTTATTAATGGCGCCGCCGACAATTATGTAGCCTACGGCTTTACAGATCTGCATGTTGCTGAATATAAAAAAGGCAAGGATGTAATAAAGCTTGAAGTATACAGGCATAAAGATAACACGATGGCTTTCGGGATCTATTCTTCCGAACGATCAGCGTCATTCAGATTTATGAACCTTGGATCACAGGGGTACAATACCGGGGGGGGCAATTAATTTTTTCAAGGGCAATTATTATGTCAAGATACGTACATATTCCAAAAAGGATAAAACGTTACAGTCAGCCCAGACACTCGCTCAGCAGGTTGCCAATATGCTGCCGGGTGACGCTTCTATGCCACAGGCTCTGAGTGAGTTTCCTTCAAGAGGAAAGAAACTGAATGATGAAACATACATAAATGAGAGCGTTCTTGGCCATAATTTTCTTAATAATGCTTTCAAGGCAAATTATGAATCAGGCTCGGATAAATTTTCAATTTTTATTCTTGAGAAGTCTTCTCAGAAAGAAGTCATTCAAACTGTAAATGCATACCTCGAAGCTCTTAAAATGGATGGTACAGATGAAGACAATGGAAAGATGATCCTTAATGACGGTTATAATGAAACAATATTTCTGTCATGGAAAGGGAACAGGATCGTTCTGATTTCCGGGTTGTTGGCCGATCAAAGCGATGTTGCAGACAGATACACTTCAGAAATTCTGAAATGAATTGATAGCATAAACGAACAGATACCTTTGAGTACTTTATACCTATAGCTCATTGGTTTACGATCGTCCGGATATAATCTCTCAATTCAATATAGTTTCTTGTAACATGGAGATCAGGGTTCGCGGCTTTAATCGCATCAGGAGGATTGAAAAGAATTCCTGTATCAGATTGCTTCAGCATTGAGATGTCATTGTAAGAGTCGCCAATACCGATTACTTTGTAATTAAGTGATTGAAGAGCTTCGGCAACTTTCCTCTTCCCGTCTTTCTGACGCAGCTTGTAATCAATTATCCTGCCCTCCATGTCAGTTATAAGACTATTGCAGAAAATTGTTGGGAAATCGAGCTGTCTCAGGAGTGGTCCTGCAAATTCTGTGAATGTATCAGATACAATTATGAGCTGCATTGAGTTTCTAAGCCACGAGATAAACTCCTTTGCCCCTGGCAGTGGAGTTATTGTAGAGATAACATACTGAATATCGCTCAGCTTTATATCATGATCCTTCAGAATAGCGAGCCTGCGTTTCATCAGCTCATCATAGTCGCTTATATCTCTGGTCGTAAGCTTAAGTTCCTCAATCCCGGTTTTTCTTGATACATTAATCCAGATTTCAGGTACGAGAACGCCTTCCAGGTCGGAACATACAATGTACATTTTTCAGTTTTTTCTGATAATTAGTTTTTTTAATTCGTTATAATCTGCCGGAATTGTATCATAGCTTTCATTCTTCGATTCAATCTCTGACATTCCTGCAGGAAGGGTAGGGGTGAAGTTAAGAATTTTCTGTATCTCAGCAGGAAATTTTGCAGGATGAGCCGTTTCAAGCGAAATTATAATGTCGTTTGAACTGTTTTCGGCGATATAATCGCATACTCCTCTCCAGGCCACGGCGCCATGCGGTTCAAGCAGGACATTGTAGCTCTCCCATGTATCGAGAATAGTTTTACGTGTAGTTTCATCTGTAACTGCAACACCATATAGATCATTTTGAAGCTGCTTCATATCGGGCTGCCTGATAATCAATCCTTTATCGTCAATGTTGCCGTTGTAAAAGGATATTATACGTGCAAGATTGCTGGGATGCCCGACATTCATGGCGCTTGAGATACAATTTCTCGAAGGAACGACAGGTTCGTATTTTGATGAATTGAGAAAAACAGGCACCTCGTCATTAGAGTTTGTTGCAACAATGAATCTTTTCACGGGCAATCCCATCCTTTTTGCAAGGATCCCTGCCGTAAGATTCCCGAAATTACCCGATGGTACACTGAATATTATCTTATCGGAGAATTTAACCGTTGATCTCGACCATGCATAACAGTAGTAAACACTTTGAGGCAGCAGGCGACCGATGTTTATCGAATTAGCAGAAGAGAAAGGAATATGACTGAGTGAAGTATCCAGAAAGGCACGTTTTACAAGGCTCTGGCAATCATCAAACTTACCATCGACAGCAATTATACTTATGTTTTCCCCGAGAGTTGTCATCTGTTTCCTCTGCATAAGAGAAACTTCATCTTTTGGGAAAAGGATAATAACATTGATATTCTTTAAACCGAAGAATGCGCTTGCTACGGCGCTGCCGGTATCACCTGACGTGGCTGTGAGAATCGTCAGCTTACCGTTCTCCCCTGCGAGGAAGTGCTGCATCATGCGGCTCATCATCCTTGCTGCAAAATCCTTGAATGAGAATGTTGGCCCCCTGTCGAGCCGGAGAATATATTTACCCTCAGTGACTTTTTCGAGTGGGATTTCAAAGTTATATGCTTCAGTGCAGATCTTCCTTAGTTCGATATCCCCGATTTCATCATCGACATATTTCTTCAGAATATCAACTGCGATTTCATTATATTCTTTCTTCCTGAAGCTTTCAAGCTCATCCTGCGAAAGAACAGGAATTTCACCAGGGACATAAAGACCACCGTCGGGGGCGATGCCTTTCAACAATGCTTCCCTGAAGCTGACTTCAGGAGCTTTACAATTTGTCGATCTGTATATTATCCTGTTTTTCAAAATTCTACACATTAATGACCCTCATAAGATCTGCAAATATACCGCCTGCCGTAACATCAGCGCCTGCACCGTATCCCTTTATAACAAGTGGAAGGTCTTTGTACCTGTTTGTTGTTATCAAAACTATATTATTACTTCCGTCAAGATTAAATGAAGGATGATCAGCTCCAACGGTTATGAGTCCGACTTTCGCTTTCCCGTTGTCAAGTACTGCAAAGAAACGCCATTTTTTATTCTGTCCCTCAATCTGATGTCTCCTTGCTTCAAAGTCAGGATCAAGTTTTTTTACTTTTTCAAAGAACATGTTAAGATCGCCTTTAAAACAGTCATCCGGTAATATTTTGCTGATCTCAACATCATTCTTCTCCATTCTGTAACCGGCTTCCCTTGCAAGAATAAGTATTTTTCTGACGACGTCTGTCCCGCTCAGGTCAATCCTCGGATCAGGTTCACTATAGCCAATTTCCCGGGCTTTTTTAATTGCAAGGCTTAAAGGCATTTCAGGGCCTAACTCATTACATATAAAATTCATTGTTCCCGAAAGTACAGCTTCGATCCTGATTATCTTATCCCCGCTGAGCACAAGGTCACTGATTGTCCTGATAACAGGGAGTCCTGCCCCTACTGTAGTTTCATACATGAACTTCACAGCTTTTTCGGAAGCTATCCTTCTGAGTTCATCATAGTAATCCATTTCAGATGAACAGGCAATTTTGTTTGCCGTTACAACAGAAACATATTTTGAAAGAATGTCGTGATATCTGGTTGCAACTTTTTCATCAGCAGTACAATCGACAAATACTGAGTTTCTTAGATTCAAATCTGTCATGTTGCTGATGAATAAAGAAAGATCTGCTTTTTCTCCGAGAGTATTCAGTGCTTCTTTATAATTGTCAAGGTTAATACCTTTATTTTCAATCAGCATTTTCCTGCTGTTTGTTAAACCTATGAGGTTTATCCTTACGCGATGTTCTTCAAAAAGGATCTTTTGCTGTTGCCTTATTTGTTTCAGGAAGCTTGATCCAACAAGACCGGTTCCTGCAACGAAAAGATGAATTTCCTTATACTTTGACAGGAAAAATCCGTCATGGATCACATTTAGCGCTTTTTTCAGATCAGGATGCCTTATGACAACCGAAATGTTAAGCTCTGAGGATCCCTGGGCAGTAGCTATTACATTGATCCCGTTTCTTCCAAGAGATTTGAAAAGAGTCGCTGATATACCCGGGGTGTTCTTCATTCTTTCACCCACGATTGCTATTATCGACAAATCTTTTTCATGAAGGACCCTTATCTCTCCGTTATGTTCTATTTCATTCCTGAATTCTGAATGTATTTCCGCGGCAGCTTCTGATGAATCTGATGGATTCACAGCAAAAGAAATTGAATATTCGGATGAAGCCTGTGTAATCAGGACAATATTTACATTTTTCCTTGCCAGGGCGCTGAATAACCTCATTGAAGTACCCGTAACACCAACCATGCCTGTTCCCTGGAGCGTTATAAGGTCGATGTTGTCGATTGAGGAGATCCCTTTTATCGGGCTGTGCTGTTCTGTTGATATCTTGCTGCTGATTATTGTTCCCGTGGCTGAAGGATTAAAGGAATTGAGAACCTTGATAGGTATATTCTTCCTGTAAACCGGACGGAGAGTGGGTGTATAGATGACTTTAGCCCCGAAATGAGAAAGCTCTATCGCTTCAGAATATGTAAGATGTTCAATTGCGTATGCTTTCTCAACATTTTTCGGATCGGCTGTCATAAAACCGTCAACGTCTGTCCAGATCTCAAGAATTTCGGAATCAAGGGCTGCGGCTATAATCGCGGCTGAATAATCCGAACCTCCACGACCCAGTGTTGTTGTTACACCTTCCTCATTGGCGGCAATAAAGCCCGGAACAATTGTTATTCCCTTCGAACCGATAAGAGTGTCTCTGATAAGCTTATCGGAAGCTGTGAAGCTGACATTTGCCGAACCGAAATTGCTGTCTGTTCTGATTATCTTACGTGCATCTACATATTTGAATGCATCAATAACATTGCTGATTATCAATGATGAAAGCAGCTCGCCTGCGCTTAAAACCTGGTCCAGGGTATGTTTACTAAGCTCACGAAGAAGATATATTCCATCAAGCGTGTCCTTAATATCTGAGTTTATGTGAAGGATACTTTCAGAAACATAGCTTCTTTTATTCACCTGAACAAGGGCTTCGGCGAAATCATTATGTTTTGCAATTAGCGCTGATAGTCTTTCCTCGTAATTTTTATTACGCAGTGAAGCAGCCTCGCTGATCTTTTTTAATTCATCTGTAACTCCGCTGAAGGCTGAAACGACAACTATGCAATTATCTTTTTGTGAATTGATAATGCTGATCACACCTCTTATCCTTTCCGGTGTGCCTACTGAAGTACCGCCAAATTTCAGAACCTTCATCTTATAATGCTTAAAAAGAAATGCATCTGTGAAGATGCATTTCATGTTGACAAAAATAATAAAAATCAGCTCAAGGAACAGTTAATCTGAAAACTATTAATCCTATTTCATGAATGTTTTAAAAAAGTATAATAGATTTTGCGATGTGCTTAAAAATTACAATCAGCTCTGTGCGGCTTTTTCAAGTCTCTTTAAAATTGAAAATATAAAAGTGGCGGAGAGCAGGCAGCAAACTATGAAGACGAGCCATAATGTAGTCAGGTTTACTCTTGGCCAGAGTATTGTGCCGACAAAAAGCAGCTTATTTCCCACTGCCGTTGCAAGAAGCCAGCCACCCTGCATCAATCCCTGGAAACGGGAGGGCGCTACTTTCGAGACAAACGAAAGTCCCATCGGGCTGAGGAACAATTCTGCAATTGTAAGAACGAGGTAGCTGCTCATGAGCCAGTAAGGCGATACCCTGTCTGCATCAGACACTGGTACTCCATTCAGCGAAGCAGGAGAAGGGGCGCCAACCGAAGAGATCAGAATGATTATAAAGCCAAGCGCGGCAATTATCATTCCGATTCCTATCTTTTTGGGAGTGGATGGTTCAATACCTTTTTTATTCATCCATGCAAATGCTCCCATAACAGGAAAAGTGAGCGCTACTATGAACAAAGGATTGAATGACTGGAAAACTTCAGGTGAAATCGAGTTGAGAGGTCTTTCAAAGCTGTTATAGAAATAGATTGCAAGAGCAAGTCCTGCTGCAAACAATAATCCGCCCCATATTTTTGCGCTTGCTTTTATATCTTTATAAAGCAGAATCACCATACCTGCTACAGCTCCGATAACTGAAAGCATTGATGGCAGCGTAAAGAAGAGATTAGTAAACGGGCTTACCTGCTTGACTGTATAATCTCTTGCAAAAAGTGTGAGTGTCAGACCGTTCTGATGAAATGACATCCAGAAGAAAATAACAACAAAGAACACAAGAACCAGGGCCGTTATACGGGCTCGCTCTTCTTTTCTTGAAGTCATGATAATCCAGGTGACAAACCCGGCGAAGAGTCCGAAAGCGAATCCTGATGTCCATCCGACTTGTTTTATGAAATGAAGTATAGTTGCAGTGATTCCCATAGCAATAATTGCGAATACAAGGGGAAGCGGTTTGAAATCTACTTTTTCTGCTGCTGCGGCTGTAGCTTCAATCTTCTTTTCCTTATTTGGCAGGAACTTGTTAAAGAATATATATACTAATAACGAAATGACCATTGCTCCGGCTGCAATTCCGAACGCATAGTTATATCCCCTTGAGAAAACATCGAGATATTTATTAGCGAATGCAGTAAGATCAGTTACATGACCTGACTGGCTGACCCTGTCGGCAAGCGTCTGAAATACATTTGCATCAGCCAGGGTGCCATTGAGGAACTGATGACAGAGCGAGGGAAGGCTTGCATCGTGTGCAAAACCGTTTGTCTCCAGCCACCAGTTTCTTATTCCTTCAGCGGCAAACGGAGCAAAAAAAGCGCCTACATTGATCCCCATGTAAAAAATCATAAATGCAGTGTCTCTCATTTTCGAGTATTTAGGATCATCATACATCTGGCCCACAACAGCCTGGAGATTTCCTTTGAACAATCCATTTCCGAGAGCGATTATAAGAAGTCCTGCAATTGTTATTGTAAGAGACAAACCGGGGATCGCCATGATAACGTAACCTGCGAACATTATTATAATACCTGCAAGGATTACGAGCTTATATTTTTTCGTTGAGTCGGCAAGAATACCACCTACAAGCGCAAGAGCATAAATACTGAAATAAAACCAGCTGTAGATATTTCCTGCCTGTTCGGCGGGGAGGTTGAATTTTGCCTGTAGAAACAGAACAAGAATTGCCATCATTGTATAGAACCCGAACCTTTCTCCCATATTAGAGAAAAAGGCCACGAGCAGACCTTTAGGATGATTTTTCAGCATAGCGTTTTAATTTGGTTGGTTTGTCATCATTTTTTTTGATAAAAACAAATATATCAATCTTATTCCAAACTTTTTTCCTTTTGAACTTCGAAGAAGTTAAATTTGTATTATCTAAAAGTGAATATGAAAATTTTCAGCTGCAACCAGATACGTGACATTGATTCTTATACAATTGAGAATGAACCGATCAAATCAATTGATCTCATGGAAAGGGCTGCTGGCAAAATCCTTTCATGGATAAGCGAAGAATTCAACCGGTCTGACCGTTTCATTATCTTCTCAGGACCTGGAAACAATGGGGGAGACGGACTCGCACTTGCAAGAATGATGACATCTCAGGGATATGACGTCGAGGTTTATCATCTTAAGTTTGCTTCACGCAATTCAGTTGACTGCGAGGTAAATCTAAAGCGGTTCAAAGAATCTCAACCGGCCAGGCTTAAATACATTGAAAAGATTGATCAATTCCCCCTGTTATCGAGTGAAGATATTATTATAGATGCAATTTTCGGATCAGGCCTGAGCAGACCTGTTGAGGGTCTGGTAAGAGAGATTATTCAACAGATAAATCTTTCTGATGCAATTAAAATCTCAATTGATGTTCCATCGGGACTCTTTTGTGAAAACAATAACAATAACGTACCGGATGGTATCATTCATGCCGATTTTACTCTCAGCTTCCAGTTTCCAAAGCTGGCTTTCCTTTTTGCAGAAAACTCAGATTATACGGGAATCTGGAAGGTGCTACCCATCGGTTTGCATGAAAAAGCAATATCGGCATTTCATACACATTATAATCTTCTGACAAATTCTGATGTTGTGCTGCTTCTAAAGAACCGCACAAGATTTGAACATAAAGGAAATTTCGGGCATGGGTTATTGATTTCCGGTTCTTATGGTAAAATGGGCGCTGCTGTGCTTGGTGCAAAGGCTGCCCTTCGTACAGGAATCGGTTTACTGACCTGTCATATACCTTCATGCGGATACAGTGTTCTGCAGTCATCTGTTCCTGAAGCTATGGTACAGACTGATCCTGAAAATGATTTTGTAAGCTCGGCAGGAGATACTTCAAAGTTTACTGCAATAGGTATCGGACCCGGCCTCGGTACGGGCCAGGCGACCCAGAATGCCCTGAGGGATCTGCTGGAAGAAAATAAAAAACCAGTTGTAATCGATGCAGATGCCTTGAATATAATTTCTTTGAATAAGAATTTATTAAAGCATTTAACACAGGGCACAATTCTAACGCCTCATCCAAAAGAATTTGAACGTCTTGCGGGAAAGACTGGCAATAGCTTTGAACGACTTCAACGCCAGGTTGAGTTTTCTTCTGAATATAAATGCATTGTTATACTGAAGGGTGCATATACATCAGTTACATTCCCTGACGGGACGGTTTATTTCAATAATACGGGTAACCCGGGGATGGCTACCGGTGGAAGCGGAGATGTGCTGACAGGCATGTTGCTTTCGCTTCTTTCGCAGGGTTATTCCCCTCAGGATGCATCAGTTCTGGGTGTCTGGCTGCATGGCCTTGCAGGAGATATTGCAGCGAGTGAATCATCATTCGAGTCTATGATTGCGTCAGATATAATTAATTGCATCGGAAGAGCGTTTAATAAAATCAGAGGTTTTTAACTGAATGTAAAATGAAAATATAAAAACAGAAATTATGAAGAATGTATTAAAACTCCCGGTATTGGCATTATTTTCCTTACTGCTGACCTCGTGTTATTCCGGAAGAAAAGCAATAGAATCGGATGCAGTAGTTTCACCTCTCGCCGATAAAATTACTGTCAATGGTGGCAGCATAATTTACGCTCTTCCAAGAACTGTTTTCAATATTGTCGTTGAGACAGAGAGAACTATTGAGATCCCCGGACCTTATGCACGATATGCCAGCGATCTGCTCGGTCTGACAAATGTTATAAAGAATGAAAGGGAATCGTGGTTGATAAAAGGTGTAAAGGTAGTGTCGTTGCAGGAACTCGATCCGGCAAAGTACTATGTGATTGAATCAACGACTCCGTTTATATCGAATATTCTATCTCTTAAAAATGAAGGGCTTATAATGGAAATCAATCCATCTGTGTATTATTCAGCAGGAAATGAAAAAGGACTTGAAACGGGAGGAAGCGGCCGGTTCATTTCATCAGATCTCGGATCAGATGAGTACTTTATGATTGACAGAGATACAGCATTCAAGAAAGTGAATATCGATTCGACATTTATTCAGATACCATACATTGTTGAGAAAAGAAAACAGCTTCCAAAAGATCAGCTTGCTGAACGGGCTGCAAAACGCCTGATGGAGATGCGTGATGGCAAACATTTTATTCTTACCGGGGAAGCTAATGTTTTTCCTCAGAGCGATGCAGCAATCAATGAGATGAACAGGCTTGAGAAGGAATATACGGAGTTATTTACCGGTAAAACTATCAGGGAAAAAAGAAGTTTCACATTCCAGGTCATACCTTCACAGGATAATACAGGAAAACCTATTGAGTTATTCAGGTTCTCTGAAGAAATGGGCCAGGTGAAAACAGGGCAACAGGGTGGTGATCCCCTTACATTAACACTCACCCCGGAAAACAGAACAAAGGAACTTGCTATTGTCAGGAACTCATCTGAAAGCAGGAAGACGGATCAACAGGATAAGCTCTATTACAGGGTGCCTGATGTTGTAAACATGAAGATAAATCTTGGCGATGAAGTATTATTTAACTCCAGAAGGCTTGTTTATCAGTATGGCGAGATAATCAAGTTACCGGCAAATCTTGTTCCTGTTGAGTAAAGCGGCAGAGGAAATTATGACATCATCTTCCTGGTGATCCCTGGTGTCCTGGTACCGTGGTGGCAAATAGTACTATTATTTTAATCTGATTCATCCCTAAAGGGATTCTTAGCTTTTATTTTGGTCATAAGCTACCGATAAATTGTCCCTGACGGGACAAGTATGATACTGCACATAAACATCATAACATCATAACATCATAACATCATAACATCATAACATCATAACATCATAACATCATAACATTCCTTAGGAACGGAATGAATCCGAATTAAATATGAATGAATCTAATAATTATTGAACCTTTCCCTGGAAGCTCTTCTGAAATTCTTCCCAGCTTTGTTTCTCATAGTTTTTATCTGAGAAGAAGCTAAGGAGAATTTCCATTTCTTTTGGCTGTTTGAACCCGGGAACAGCAGAAACGGCCGCTTTACCATCGGCCTGGAATGTCATAAATACAACCGTAGGGTAGGATAATTGTCCGTTGAGCAAAGCAACTGCAAGCTGATGTGCTTTCCCGGCTTTCCCATCGTTAATAAATTTCTGTCCGAGAAATGTAATGTTTTCAGTCCCTTCTGCATTGAATTTTACAGGATAGAATTTTGTATTAAGTATCTCAGAAATAACAGGATCAGTAAAAGTTTCTTTGTCCATCTTCTTGCACCATCCGCACCAGTCGGTATAAGTATCTATAAATAAGGGCTTAGGTGAGGTTTTGATAAGTTTCTCAACCTCCTGGATACTATACCATTTTACAGGGTTTATTACAGTTGGTTCTGCTGTCTGGCCCGAAAGTTGCACAGCAATTACAAAAAGTATGAATGAAGACAAAAAACTTTTCATTTTCAGATGTATTAATAAATCACAAATAAAGCAATTTTTTTGACCGTCTTTATGTTTGATTACGATTATCACATCAACAATCTTATTCACACACAGGTTTTCTGAAATTAATAAATTTTTGAACGGGTTTATTTTTTACATTTACCATGTTATATACTTAAAGAAATTCTATGGAAACTATAAAAAACACATTAAGGGACTCTAAAACTGCAAGGTGGATTGCCCTTTCAATAGTGTCATTCACTATGCTGTGCGGCTATTATCTTACAGATGTTATGGCGCCCCTGAAACCCATGCTTGAAAAGGAGCTTTTATGGAGCAGCACTGAATTCGGATTCTTTACAAGCGCCTACGGATGGTTCAACGTATTTCTTCTTATGCTGATTATTGGCGGTATCATTCTCGATAAAATGGGAGTGCGATTTACCGGAAAGATGGCTACAATAATCATGGTAATAGGAACGGCAATAAAATTCTGGGCAATCTCAACACATTCACTCGATGGTATGCAGCTTTTGGGGATGAAAGCCCAGGTTGTAGTTGCGGGACTTGGTTTCGCGACATTCGGGGTCGGAGTGGAAGTAGCAGGCATAACTGTATCTAAAATAATTGTCAAATGGTTCAAAGGCAAGGAAATGGCTCTTGCAATGGGACTTGAAATGGCAACTGCCAGGATGGGTACAGCCCTGGCGCTGGCAACTTCTGTTCCCATAGCCAGAGCTTTCGGAAAAGTATCAGCCCCAATTCTTGTTTGTCTTATTATGCTTTGCATAGGCATGGTTGCGTTCTTTTTCTATACTGTAATGGATAAGAAACTTGACAGGTCTCTCGAGGAAGTCTCTAACGGTCAGAACACAGATGAAGAAGAATCATTCAGGATAAAGGATATTTTGTTAATTGTCTCAAATAAGGGCTGGTGGTTCATTGCAATCTTATGCGTTTTGTTCTATTCATCTGTTTTCCCGTTCCTGAAATATGCTTCCGATCTTATGGTGAATAAATTCGGCATTGATCCTGAACTGGCGGGGACAATTCCTGCAATGCTTCCTTTCGGAACGATTCTTCTTACTCCGCTTTTCGGGAACCTGTATGACAGAAAAGGAAAAGGTGCAAGCATCATGATCCTTGGGGCTGTGCTCCTCATTTTTGTACATGCGATGTATTCAATACCATTTCTCAGGCAAACCCCTGTTGCAATATTTCTTATAATTGTTCTTGGAATTGGTTTCTCTCTTGTACCTTCTGCAATGTGGCCTTCCGTTCCCAAGATCATCCCTGAGAAGCAGCTTGGCTCGGCTTATGCTCTTATTTTCTGGGTTCAAAACTGGGGTTTGACCGGTGTCCCTCTTCTTATCGGATGGGTGCTCGACAAATATTGCATAACTGGTACACATCTTGTTGACGGGGCCCAGGTTCCAAGTTATAATTACACATTGCCAATGATGATATTTACCGGTTTCGGGATACTGGCGCTTGTGTTTGCTTTTCTTCTTAAAATTGAAGATAAGAAAAAGGGATATGGTCTGGAGCTCCCGAATATAAAGAAGTAATCCATGATAAAAATCAGTCAATGAATATGAATAATCCCGGAAATAACCGGGATTATTCATTTTACATTCAACCCTTTCAGGGTTGCCGCCTTTGGGGCTATTATACCCCGGATTGGCATCCGGGTTATTCACATTAAGCCACTTCGTGGCTGAAGTCACCCGGTTATCTACAATTTCCACTTTGTGGCAGAAATGCATCTTGATTAACGCTCTGAAGGAGCGGTATGTGAACAGTTTAAGACATTCAACCCCTTTCAGGGTTGCTGCCCTTGGGGTGATTATACCCCGGATTGGCATCCGGGGATATTCACATTTAGCCACTTCGTGGCTGAAATCCATCTTAATTAGCCGCTCTGAAGGAGCTGAATGTGAACAGTTTAAGACATTCAACCCTTTCAGGGTTGCTGCCTCTTGGGGTGATTATACCCCGGATTGGCATCCGGGGATATTCACATTTAGCCACTTCGGGCTGAAATCCATCTTAATTAGCCGCTCTGAAGGAGCGGTATGTGAACAGTTTAAGACATTCAACCCTTTCAGGGTTGCTGCTCTTGGGGTGATTATACCCCGGATTGGCATCCGGGGATATTCACATTTAGCCGCTTCGTGGCTGAAATCCATCTTAATTAGCCGCTCTGAAGGAGCGGTATGTGAATAACCCCCAGTGCCAACCGGGGGTTAAACGTGAAAGGGTGATCTACAGCTCTGAAGGAGCTGAATGTGATTACTTAAATGCCTTAAACATTCTTGTTTCTGATTATGTTATTTTATCTCTGACATGAGTTTTCTATCTTTCATCAATAGTTTAATTTTATTACGATGAATACAAACGAATTCGAAAAGGCAAAAGCTTTAACTCTTAGTGAATCAGTTGAATATTCACCAGGAGGGATCGTAAGCAAAACAGTAATAAAACGCGAAACCGGCAATATTTCCGTTTTTTCATTCGATAAAGGAGAGGGGCTCACTGAACACACATCACCATTTGATGCGGTAATTGTTGGTCTCGACGGAAAAGGAGAGGTCACTATCGGAGGCAATCCGAATACTATAAATGCAGGACAACTGATAATTATGCCCCGGAATGTACCACATGCTGTATATGCTCAGGAGAAATTCAAGATGATGCTTGTAATGATAAGGAGCGTTTAGAGAGGCAGCAAATCGTTATGCCATCTTTATCAGTATTGCCTTGATTGTATCAGTAACATCTTCTTCCTCATCGACGCATCTCTCGAGAATCTCGAGGATCTTATTGTTTTTGAGAAGTTCTTTTGTGTCAATTTCCTTATCGAAAAGCTGTGATGCGCCTATGAAATAGACCTCATCAGCCTTATGTTCTATATCGGTTACCCGTTCACAGGCAGCCGTGATTTTCTCTATATGCTTCACCGGGTCATTAAGGCAGTGAATCGCTGTTTCGATTTCTCTTGCAGCCAGATAAATCATATCTGCCATTTCCCTGTAGCCATGCATCAGGTTTTTTGGCTTATACAGGCAGATCCTGCGGCTTATGCCGTTTATTGAATCAAGCACATCATCAATATGAGCAGCAAGCTCATGTATATCTTCACGATCAAAAGGAGTGATGAACGATTTATTGAGCTGTTCGTAAATTTTATCAGTAATGCTGTCTCCAACATGTTCTATTTCCTTGATCTCCCTGTTCAATCTCTCATGAGAATCATTATCATTCTCCGCCATGAGATCTTTAAGCAGGGCGGAAGCCTTCACCATGTTTTCCGCACTCTGCTCAAAAAGAGGAAAAAACGAATGGTCTTTGGGAACAAGAAGCTTTAGTATTTTATCAAAATTCATAAATTCTTTATCAGTTTTTAATAATGCGCAGTATAAGAATCACGCAAAAATAGCATTAAAAAAATAATACATGATGCTTCCGATACCTGCGCTGACAGGTATTGTGAATATCCATGCCCAGAAAATATTCCTTGTAACTCCCCATTTAACAGCTGAAATGCCTTTTCTGGCGCCAACACCGATGATTGCTCCTGTGATTGTATGTGTCGTGCTTACAGGTATCCCGAAATGTGTTGAGATGAACAAAGTTGATGCACCTGATAATTCCGCACAAAAACCTTCTACCGGTCCTATTTTGGTGATCCTTTGTCCCATCGTCTTTACGATTCTCCATCCGCCGAAAAGTGTCCCGAGCGCAATAGCGGTCTGGCATGCAAGTTTTACCCATAAAGGCAATGGATCATCATTTGAAATCATGTTGTTTATGATCAGAGCTGCCCAGATTATACCCATAGACTTCTGAGCATCATTCCCTCCATGTCCGAGACTGAGAGTAGATGAAGAAATTAACTGAAGCTTCTTGAAATAATTATGAACATTAGATGGGCTCGAATGTCTCAGCAGCCATGTAACAAATGAAGAAACAAAGAATGATATAACCATTCCAAGCAGCGGTGCGACGAATATAAAAACAACGATTTTTAAAAATCCACCGAAAATAATCGAGGATACTCCTGCATGTGATATTGCCGCCCCGACCAGGCCTCCGACGAGTGTATGCGATGAGCTCGATGGCAATCCAAGCCACCATGTGACAAGATTCCAGATTATCGCAGCTACAAGAGCAGAAGCGATAACAGTCATGTCAAGTACCCCCGGGTCAACAACATCTTTCCCGATTGTTGCAGCAACTTTCATAGGAAAGATCGTGAACGCGATAAAATTAAAGAATGCTGCAAGTATTACGGCTGTAAGAGGAGAAAGAGCCTTTGTAGAAACAACTGTGGCAATTGAATTTGCCGAGTCATGAAATCCGTTAAGGAAATCAAAGATGAGAACCAGTACAACAACAACGTAAAGAAAAGTCATCTATGTTTTTTTATCCTGATGAAAAACTATTAATTATAAATCAGGTCATTAGGTGTGCCTGACCTTTTTTCTGACAGGCCCCCCAAAATTAAGATAATAGAATGAATTTCAAAATTATTGTCGAAGTTTGCGATTAACTAGTTATCAGATAATGAAATGGGGACGTTCTGATGAAAGTCCAGAAAAAAAATTTACGCCATTTTTATAAGAATTGCTTTTAGAGTATCTGTCACATCTTCCTCCTCATCAACGCATCTTTCAAGTAATTCAAGCAACTTATTTGCTATAAGGATATTTTTTGGATTTTCTTCCTTTTCGAAGAGATCAGATACCCCGCTGAAATAAAGTTCATCGGCTTCATGCTCGAGAGCAGTAACCCTTTCGCAGGCTTCGCTTATTTTGATCTTGTTGCCTGAGGGATCCTTAAGACATATAACGGCTGATTCAATCTCCAGTGCTCCCTTATGAACCACATCAGACATCTCCCTGTAAATTGGCAGTAGTTTCCCTGGCTTATAAAGACATATCCTTCTGCCTATCCCGTTTATTGTATCAACGACATCATCTATATGGGCAGTAAGCTCATGAATATCTTCCCTGTCGAAAGGCGTTATGAAAGATTTATTCAACTGGATATATGTTTTGTTTGTAATACTATCGCCTATATGCTCAACATCTCTTATTTCTTTATATATCCTGTCATGGCTCACAGGATCATCAGTTGTTACCATTTCCTTAAGCAATTCAGATGCTCTTACAAGATTTCTGACGTCACTTTCAAACAACGGGAAGAATGAATGATCTTTTGGTACAAATACTTTAAGAATGCTATCGATGTTCATTGCGTTTACAGGTTAGATTACATTTATACAAAAAATCATTGCTTACTAATTGAATAAAAGCTCTTAAAAATTTAAACGAAAGTATTACTTTTTTGTTAAATTTTTAACATAAATCTTATCGCAGCACAACAATGGTGAGGTTGCGACAAAAACTACAATCAGAATGAACATTGTTTATGTTTTTAAATTGTTTTAACTTTAAAGAATATTCATTTAACAATAATAACTTTAATCATTTTTATATGAGCGACATACGCAAACTGCAACCAGGAGAAGTTTGGAATTTCTTTTATGAGATCACCCAAATACCGCGCCCGTCAAAAAAGGAGACGAGGATTATTGAATACATGCGTAAATTTGGTGAAAGTCATCATCTTGAAACAATTGTCGATGAAACAGGTAATGTTATAATTAAGAAACCTGCAACAAAAGGCATGGAGAACAAAAAAGGTGTGATATTGCAGACTCACCTTGATATGGTTCCCCAGAAAAACAGCGATAAAAAGCACGATTTCGAGAAGGATCCCATTGAGGCTATTGTTGATGGCGAATGGGTAAAAGCAAATGGTACAACACTTGGCTCAGACAATGGAATCGGAGTTGCAGCTACTATGGCTGTTCTTGCTTCGAAAGATATTCCTCATGGCCCTGTTGAGGCTCTTTTTACTGTTGATGAAGAAACAGGAATGACAGGAGTTTTCGGACTTAAGGGTGGAATTCTTAAAGGACAGATCTTACTTAACCTTGACTCAGAAGATGAGCATGAGCTCTGTGTCGGTTGCGCCGGCGGAATTGATGTCAGCGCCGTTAAAAATTATAATGAGGAAAAAGCTCCCGACGGGATGACTGCTTATAAAATAGTCGTAAAAGGCCTTAAGGGCGGACATTCCGGAGTAGATATCGCACTCGGACGTGCCAACTCAAATAAGCTTATGTTCAGGTTCCTTATGCAGGCCGAATCTGATTTTGGGATCAGAGTGGCAGAGGCTTCAGGTGGCGACCTGAGGAATGCTATCCCCAGAGAGGCATATTCAATAATACTTGTTACTGCGTCAAAATCAACTGATTTCGAAAACTTTGTAAAGAATTACAACAAAATATATAAGGCTGAATTTTCAGATACAGAACCTGATCTTCTTTTTTCGGGTGAAAAGGCAGCTGTTCCTGCAAAGGTCATGAATAAAGAGGATCAGTTCAATGTAATCAGAGCTGTTTTTATATGTCCGAATGGTGTTGTGAGAATGAGCCAGTCTATAAGCGGCCTTGTTGAGACATCAAACAACCTTGCTATTGTAAAAGTAAAAGACGGGAAGTTCGAGGCTCATTGTCTTACAAGAAGCTCTGTTGACACTGCAAAAGAGGCAACGGCATGGAAGATAGCAGGTACGTTCCAGCTTATTAATGCCGATGTAAAGCTTACTGGCGGATACCCCGGATGGAAACCTGATATGAACTCCCCGATTCTTGGTGTAATGAAAAACCTGTTCACTAAGTTGAATGGAAAAGAACCCGCCGTGAAAGCGATTCATGCCGGTCTTGAATGCGGCCTTATACAGGGAGTTTACCCCGGTATCGATATGATCTCTTTCGGCCCGACAATCAAGTATCCGCATTCGCCGGATGAGAAAGTGAATATTGGCTCTGTAGGAAGATTCTGGAACTTCCTTGTTGAGACGTTGAAGAATGTACCGGTGAAATAGCTGTGGGGATTGACCTCAATCCCCTGGAAGGGACATTGAAGAAACCACGAAACCCCCAACCCACTGGAAGGGGGTTTTGAAGAAACCACGAGACCCCCAACCCACTGGAAGGGAGCTTTCATTTACGATGAAAGGTAGATTTTGTTGATTGGAATAATAAAAGCCCCCTTCCAGGGGGTTGGGGGGTCGCGTTCACGAAAAGTCCTCTAAAGTTTGATCTCTACAAGGATATCATCCTTCATAACATTTGTGTTATTTCTGGCTGATACTTTGACTATTGTCCCGTTTACAGGCGAGAGGATCTCATTCTGCATTTTCATTGCTTCAAGAATGACAACTGGTTCTCCTCTGAGTATCGGAGATCCTTCTCTTACAAGAACATCGATTATCTTTCCAGGCATCGGCGCTTTTATAAGCTCGCTTTCAACCTTGTCTTTCTGTGAGTTAAGCACCTTCATTCTTTGCAGAGAGAAGGGGGTTTCAACAGTGAATGTATAGCTTATATCATTAAAGAGAATCTCGTATTTGTTCTGTCTCGATCTCACGATCTCAACCGGATATTTTCTGTTCTTCCAGAGAATATAAGTTCCAAGCTTTTCATCTGCTTTAAGCTTGACCTCGTATTCCCTTTTGCCTATTTTAATTGAATGCTTCAGTGGAAGATTAAATGAAAATTTCTTTTTTTCGGATGACAGAGCGTAAAGCTTTTTTATATGAAGATTGTCGTTTGCCATTGCAGGTTGAGTTAGAACTGGTTAATTCTTTTATTAAGGAGCCAGGGATTAATATCCTTTCCGTGTCCGAAATCGACATGGATGCTGTCATCAGAGAGATTTTCATCGACAAAGAGCTTTGTAGCAAGCCATGCAGCCAGCATTTCTTCATACTCGCTGTTATAGTAGTACTTTTCAAGGTCCTTTTCAATGAATGCTGTAGTAAAATCGCCGTTGATGAATTTCTCATGCCTGACAAGCATCCTGAAGAAAGGGAGGGTTGTTTTTGTTCCTTTTATCCATACTTTATCAAGCGCCATCTTGCAATGCTTTATTGCCTCTTTCCTGTCTTTGCCCTTTACAATAAGCTTTGCAATCATTGAATCGTAATTTGCAACAATAGACGAGCCTGCCTGAACGCCTGTATCGACTCTTACATAGGAATCGGTCGGCATATTAAGGCTCTGTATCTGTCCCGGGTCGGGTGCAAAGCCTGCCTGGACATCCTCTGCATTTATCCTGCATTCGATTGCCCAGCCTTTCAGCTTAATGTCTTTCTGCTTGAATCTGAGCTCCTCTCCATTAGCAATTCTTATCTGTTGCTCTATAAGGTCAACACCAGTTATACTTTCAGTCACAGGGTGCTCTACCTGGATCCTTGTGTTCATTTCCATGAAATAGAAATTCCTGTCGGAATCAAGAAGGAATTCAACTGTGCCTGCAGAATAATAGTCGACAGCTTTTGCTATCTGTACGGCCATGTTTCCCATCTTTTCCCTGAGCTCATTATCAAGGGCTGATGACGGAGCTTCTTCAAGAAGCTTCTGATGCTTTCTTTGAATTGAACACTCACGCTCACCAAGATGTACGACGTTGCCTTTTGTGTCTCCAAGTATCTGGAACTCGATGTGTTTAGGGTTTTCTATATATTTCTCAATAAATACAGAAGGGTCATTGAAAGCCTTTTCGGCTTCCTTGCTTGCAACGATGAACATTTTCTCCATTTCTTCAGGCTTCCTGACGATCCTCATGCCTCTTCCTCCACCGCCTGACGCAGCCTTGATAATGACAGGGTATCCTATTTTATCGGCAGTTTTAACTGCTTCCTCCTCGTTTGAAATATTCCCCTGGCTTCCCATGGCCATCGGTATCCCTCCTGCAAGAGCGATTCTTCTTGCTATTGTTTTATTTCCCATTTTATATATGGCGTCGGGGGAGGGACCGATAAAAATTATATTATTATCGATACATTTCTGAGCGAAATAAGCATTCTCGGCAAGGAATCCGTATCCGGGATGAATAGAATTTGATCCTGTTTTAAGCGCTATTGTTATCAGCTTCTCAATATCGAGAAAAACAGGAATATCAGAATTATCTTCAGTATTGTCATATATCTCATCAGCATTGTTAAGATACATGGCATTGGGCTCGGCTGCTGTTTTAACAGCGACAGTCGTGATCTTCATCAAACGCGCTGTCTTCATGATCCTTATCGCTATTTCTCCGCGATTTGCAATTAATATCTTTTTAATTTTCATTAAGAAGTCTTAATAACATTAATTTATTCGCTAAATGTAGAAACATTTACCAATTGAATACACAGTATTGTTAATAATTTCACACAAAAACTCAGGTCAGAGAGGCATATTGCCGTGCTTTCTCTGCGGAACCTTAACCCATTTATTACTGAGAGCCTCAAGCGCTGAAAGGATCTTCTTTCTCGTGTCAGCCGGATCGATAACCTCATCTATATATCCAAGTTCATCTGCGATGAACGGATTTGCTATCTTATCCCTGTATTTTTTCACAAGCTCTTTTTTCAGTTCCGCCGGATTTTTAGATTCGGCAAGATCTTTCCTGTACAGGATTGCAACGGCGCCATCCGGACCCATGACAGCAATTTCAGCCGATGGCCAGGCAAAGTTAAAATCGCCTCCAAGATTCTTGCTATTCATAACAATGAATGCACCGCCATAAGCCTTTCTTAAAATTACTGTGATCTTAGGAACAGTTGCTTCGCTGTAAGCAAAAAGCATTTTTGCTCCATGCCTTATTATACCTGCATGTTCCTGATCCATACCCGGAAGGAAACCGGGCACATCCTCAAGTGTAATAATTGGAATATTGAAAGTATCGCAGAAGCGTATAAAGCGGGCTCCTTTAACGGATGAATTAATGTCAAGAACACCCGCAAGCACTTTAGGCTGGTTTGCAACTACCCCGATAGTCTTGCCCCTGAGCCTTGCGAAACCTGTCACAAGGCTTGCCCCGAAGAGCTCGGAAGTTTCAAAAAAGCTGTTCCTGTCAAATATCTGATTGATGATATCCTTTACATCGTATGCCTTGTTCGGATCTTCAGGAACAAGTTCCCTCAGTTTCTTATTTGTATCAGGAATAGAGCCGTCATCAG
Organism: Bacteroidales bacterium; assembly: GCA_036261265.1. Classification (GTDB taxonomy): domain Bacteria; phylum Bacteroidota; class Bacteroidia; order Bacteroidales; family VadinHA17; genus LD21. The sequence continues at coordinate 36,538 of DATALC010000049.1, read as the reverse complement.
TTACTACCGGTGGATTTTCAACATTGTTCGATGGGAGGTATGACAGGAATTTCTTGAGGGCAAGTATTGTGTTCTCCTCATCATCGTATATCATGTGTGCAACGCCGCTTTTCATTGCATGAACTTCAGCGCCTCCCAGCTGTTCGAATGTCACCTCCTCGTTAAGTACTTCCTTGACTACATTCGGACCCGTGACAAACATGTAGCTTGTATGATTGACCATAAAGACCCAGTCGGTGAGGGCAGGGGAGTATACAGCGCCGCCTGCAGCCGGCCCCATGATGACAGATATCTGCGGAATAATTCCTGAGGAATGAATTATGTTCTGGAATATTCCTGCATAACCGCTGAGACTGGCAACTCCTTCCTGAATACGCGCGCCTCCTGAATCTATAAGCGCAATTATAGGAGAGCCCATCTTCAGCGCCATCTCCTGTATTTTTGCTATCTTCTTTGCATGAACTATGCCAAGAGAACCACCCATTATTGTGAAATCCTGGGCATAGGCGAAAACAAGTCTCCCATTGACTTTGCCATGGCCTACTATTACGCCATCCCCGTAAGATCTTTCGACTTTCCCGAATTCAACAGGCTGATCAGCCGGAGTGACGTATGCATCAATTTCTTCAAAAGTGCCCTGATCAAACAGCAAGCTTATTCTTTCCCGGGCAGTAAGCTTCCCCTTTGAATGCTGCTTTTCTGCCTGCTTTGGACTATATTGTTTTTTAATCGCTTCCTGTCTTTCAGCAAAAGCTTTATAGTATTTCCTTGACAAATCCATAATAATTTTTTAAAACGGAGTCAAAAATAGTTAATCTATCGAATTAACGCAAAAAAGTTCGACCGAAATGAATCTGATCCTGTATGATACAGATTAACAAATACATAAATTCGAACGGTCTTTCAACCGATTGCCGTTACAGCTATTAAAAAGAAATTTTATATTGAACAAAAATGAATTAAATTGGCTTGAACAATCCTTCTTCATTTGAACCGAGCATACCTGCTTTGAGCGAGATGTCACTAGCCTTGCTAAGTCCTGGGATCATCTTATTGGAAATGACCGGGAAATGCCTGAGTGTTTCGAGCTTATCACCAATGAATTCAAGATCTTCATCTGTTGTACGCCAGTGAACTGAATTGTATTTGCTGAGATCAAAAGGAATTGAATATGACCTTAATGATTTGTCTCCGGCGATATTGAAATAAAAGTCAAAATAAGACATTATAAGTTCACGCATACTTTTATAAACCGGTTCCCTGAATCTTAACGTTGTGAAGTTTGACTTTGCAACTGCACCCCAGTATCCGCCTTCTTTAAAAACTGCAATTACATGATCATCATCATTCCATGCTTTCATATCGACAATCAGGGGCCTGTAACCAAGAAACTCAAGAGCCGAAGCTGCAAAAAGCGCTCCTTCAAAACAATGTGCAGTACGTGTTCTTATTACATACCTTGGCGACCTGCATTCATATTTCGGATTATAGGCGGCAGAATCAAGGAAATCCTGGATTTTAATTACATGATCCAGCGATTTGAGAAGTTTAAGCTCTTCCTGGTTCCAGCTCATCGATTAGAATAAATAATTGAACGGTTATGATTTCTCAGATAATATTTTTTATTATACTCTGCATATCAGCGTACTGTTCTTCCATGCTTCTTACAAGCTTTAACTGTGCTTTTGCACGCTGTAGATTATGATGTTCATGATGTATTTTATAGTAATTATCACCATCAATATAATCAGTAAGAAATCTCAATCCCATAATATACGTGACTAATCCGGGAGCAAAAGCAAGATATTCTTTTTCAATCAGGTTAAGCGTTTGTGATGTCTCGGAAAGGAATCCTTCGGAATATGCCCTGAAGAGGCTTATGTTCATTTCGATTTTCGAAAGATCGGGCTCATCTTCAGCTGCTGTGTTTGTGGCTGTTCTTATTGCATCCCCGAAATCATAATGTACATAGCCGGGCATCACAGTATCAAGATCGATGATACACAATGCTTTATTGTTCGTGTCAAACAGGATATTATTGAATTTAGTATCGTTATGCGTTATCCTCAATGGAATCTTTCCTTCCTTTCCCAGCCGGAGGATGATCTTCATTTTCTCTGCTCTGTCGAGTACAAGCTTTATTTCATTTCTTGCTGCCGGAACCCTTTTTACAGGATCGTTTTTTATGACATTCATGAATGTCTCAAGCCTTTTTTCAACATCATGAAAGAACGGAATAGTATCAAAGAGGGATTCGCCGGGCAAATCCGACAGCATAGCCTGAAATTTGCCGACTGCTCTTCCTCCCTCGTATGCCATATCAGGGCTGTCAACAACATTAAATGATTTGTGATCGGGAATGTAAACATACATCCTCCAGGTATTTTGGTCCTGATCCTGCAGCCAGCTTGTACCGTTTTTTGCAGGAACCAACCGGAGACAGCCTCTTTTTATGTCTGCCCCCGGTGTATTTTTTAATTTATTGAGAATATGATTTGTTACAAGCTCAATGTTATGTTGAAGTTGCGGTATGTTCTTAAAAATCTTGTTATTCAGCCGTTGAAGGATATAGTCATCTTTTTCTTTTTCTGATGTTACAATCCTGAATGTGTCATGAATATGTCCGTTCCCGAACACTTCTGATTTCAGAAATGTGCCATCAGCACTGAAGAGGCTGAAGATTCCTTCTATATTATTACTCATAATCTATTTACGGACTTTATGCCCGATGAATGCATAGTACATTATCATAAGATAAGCAGGAACACATAACCAGTATGCTGATTGTGTTGAGAAAGCCACAGCGAGCTTGCCATATAATAATGGAAGCAGAGCTCCCCCTGCAATAGCCATTATAAGCATTGCAGAACCTGTTTTTGTGAATTTCCCCAAACCATTTAGAGCAAGGGGCCACATTGCGGGCCAGACAAGTGCATTTGCAAGACCGAGCAACGCTACAAAGAGGACAGTTACAGGAAGAACAAGCTCGATTGGCTTGAATGTCATTATGTCAATAAAATTCATTGTAAATGCCTTATCTGAAGGAGTGAATATCGCAAGCAGTGAAAAGACAACACCGAAAATTGCAGATGCTTTTAAAGCCGTTGTCTGAGTAAAATATTTTGGGATGCAAATAATTCCAATTATATAACCCAGGATCATGCTCAGCATTGTAAGTGAAGTATAATATTTAGCTGAAGTCATTGGTATAGCAAGCGACTGTCCATACCTTATGATCGTATCACCTGCAATAACTTCGACTCCTACATAGAAGAAGAGAGCGAGTACTCCAAGAATAAGGTGCGGGAATTGCCATATACTCGTTTTCTTTGTTTCTGATAAAGAGGCTCCTTCATCCTCAGCGTCGGTATCAATATCAGGCAAATGAACAAACCTGAGGAATAAGCCAAGAAGAACAAGTATTATTGCCATCACTATGTAAGGCATGATTACGCGTTGAGCGAGTTCATCAAGAAGTAATGCGCGGGAAGCGGCGTCGGCAGCCTGGGCAAGTTTCTCTTCCAGAACATGAGAATCTTTCAGGATTATGCTTGCCAGAATGATAGGGGCAATGGCTCCTGCAAATTTATTACAGATCCCCATAATACTTATTCTTTTTGCAGCACTCTCGCGCGGACCTATTATCGTAATATAAGGGTTCGATGCTGTTTGCAGCAATGTGAGTCCTGTTCCCATTACGAAGAGACCGGTGAGAAACAAGCCAAACGTTCTTGTAAGAGCGGCAGGTATGAAAATAAGACATCCTACAGCCATTATCCATAACCCAACTGACATTCCTGTTTTGAAACCAGTCTTTTTAAGAATTGGAGTCATCGGCAATGACATTACGAAATAGGCAATATAAAAAGCCATAGTAACAAAATACGCCTGGAAGTCATTCAGTTCACATGCTGTCCGGAGAAATGGAATCAGAATTCCATTAAGCCAGGTTACGAAACCGAATATGAAGAAGAAGAGCCCGATTATAAAAATTGAAAAGACATAATCCTTTTTGCTGATTGCACCTGATGTATTACTGGTTGCCATAGTTATAGGTTTAAGTAGTTTATAGCTTTTGAAAGTTATCAAAACTAATCTTTTTAAATAAATGCACAAAGAAAAAAAACAATTTGTTTTTTTAGTTCAAAAGTTATAGAACTTATTCAAATTGTTTAAATTTGTGCGAACCAACCATCCGTAATATGACAACTGATTCTGAAATGCGGGAGATAATTGAGGAGAACGGGAAGATATTTGAAAAATTCGATCTTACTCCAATGCAGGGAAGGATTGTAGCTTTCTTTACTGTAAGCGATACCCCGGAAAAGACATTCGAAGAACTTGTGACATATTTCAAAGCAAGCAAAAGTTCAATAAGCAATTCGCTGAATTATCTGCTACAGAACAGGATCATTGATTATAAAACTTTTGCTTCTGACAGGAAAAGGTATTTCTTTCTTACAGACGCTTTCTTCAGGGTTTACTTCAGTAAGGTTCTTGCAAATGTTTCAGAACTGAAGGATTATGCTTACAGGACAGTTGCAACGAGAACTCCTGATTATCCTCAGGCAAGCGAAAATATTCTCAGATGGATACAGAATGCAAACCTCTTTACTGAATCAATCGGAAGGACACTCGATAGGCTAAAAGAAGAAAAATAGTGTACTGATTCTATTCCTTCCCGGAAATTTTCCTTGATTTTTCTCCCAGGTAACCTCCATGATGACGATGAGCATAATCTTTTGCGCTGAACCCGATCTTCTCCATCATCATTACTACAAGTGCATCCCCGATGACAGTGAAAACTGTTGTTGAAGTTGTGGGGGTGAGCCCCAGTATGCAAACTTCAGCGGGAGAACCGGTGAGCAGATAACAATCGGCTTTCGCAGCAAGAGGGCTTTCAGCGTTTCCGGTTATTACTATCACAGGTATCTCGGGGTAAAGATTATTTTTCAGATCAATAAGTTCTGTGATCTCACGGGTTTTTCCTGAATTTGAAATTGCAAGGATCACGTCATTTTTCTGGAGAATGCCCAGATCTCCGTGTTGTGCCTCGCTCGGATGAAGAAATGTGGCAGGTGTTCCTGTTGAGCTGAAAGTAGTTGCTATATTATGAGCAATCTGCCCTGCCTTGCCCATTCCGCTTGTTACAAGCTTACCGTTTTTCTGGTGTACCTGCCTGTAAATAATTTCAACCGCCGTTTCGAAATTTCCATTTACAGGAATGTTCATTATAGCTGTTGCTTCTCTTTCAAAAATTCTCCTGATTTTCTCCTTCATGGAATTATAACGATAAATGCGGGATAAAGGTATCAAAAAATAATAATCATATTTCTGATCCTATATTTTTACCTTGTCAACATTGTTTTTAGTTTTTACTTTTGTGTTACAGGTATTTTTCACAAAAAAGTTATGATCAGTCTTGCAACAGCAATTGGAGCCGATATTGGGCATGATTTAATAAGTCTCGCTGTTGTGAGGATGAAAGGTGAAATAATCACAAGATCCGAAGTCAGGCTGAATAAAAAGCAAACAAGAGATTCTATTGTCAGCGTTCTTACTGATGCAATCAGGGAAATCAGGCTGAAAGCTGCCGGACAGGGAATCAATCCTATATGCATAGGGATTGCAGCAAAAGGATTTATTGATCATAGTCAGGGTGTAATTCTCGGACCCGACCAGGGGATTAAAGACTGGATGAGTGTTCCGCTTGCAAGACTGATCGGTAATGGTACCGGACTACCGACTTATGTTGGTAATGATGCAAATATGATGACGATTGCAGAGCACCAGTTCGGCGCTGCAAAAGGCCTTGGAAATATTGTGTTCGTTGCCCTGCGAACGGGTATCGGAGGAGGGCTTATTATTAATGGAAAGCTGTACAGGGGAGTTAATAATGCAGGCGGTGAGATAGGCCAAATGATTATCAATTATGATAATGGTATCAGTAATCTTGGAATTAAAGGATCATTTGAACATCTTGCATCGGCTTCCGCTGTTATAAGACGCTTTAGTGAAGAATCCGGTAATGTGTATGAGAATAAACAGATTTCATGCCGGGAAATCTTCGAGCTCAGCTATTCAGGCCATTCAACCGCCCAAAAAGTTGTAAAGGAGAATGCTGAGATCGTCGGGATAGGGCTTGCTAACCTGATATCAATATTTGCTCCTGAGATGATAATTTTAGGCGGAGGAATGTCACAGGCACGGGATTCATACTTTGACGCAATAGTTAAGAGCGCATTCGAAAACTCTCTTGTGAACTGCAGGGCCGAGGTAAGAATTGAAAGAGCTATGCAGGGGCATGATGCCTCTCTTCTCGGAAGCGCATTTTATGCCCTCACAAGGCTTGCCGGTAAAAACATCTGAATTACAAAGAAATTTATTATAAACCTGACTCTTCATCGGCTGAGTACCAGTATCTGCAAATGTGATTTGTGAATCACTTCATTGATTGTTTTCAGTCCACACTCTGCAGCAATTGATATTGTTCCTCCTTCATTTATGAAGCTCCTGTAGTTCCTGTAATGTTCCGCGCCTGCTCCGAATTCAAGTATCTCTCTAATGATCCGTGCTGAAAATGTTGTCTCATGTTTATGATCACTGATTATTATCTTTTCTGCTATTGAAGCTGCATCATTCAATAATGCCGCCCTTTCATTCCTGTCAACTTCATGAAGAATATATGAAAGAATGGCATAATCATAATGCGCTTGTCCCTGGTTGATAAGTGATTTCAGATCTGTATGAATGAAGTTTATATTTTTCTTCTTAAGTTCCTTATTTGTGCTGATTGCAGTATCAATATTCTTTTCAGAGAGATCGATTGCAAGAACGGAACGGCACTTATCTGCAAGATCATAAGCAAGCCTGCCCGTTCCACAGCCAATATCTAAAACAGCACTTTGGGGAGAGATAAGCTCTTTGATTTTTTCAAACGGCGCCTTCTGATTCGGCGCAAGTATTTTATCGTAAATAAATCCATCATACCAGTGTCTTTTATTGGCAATAATCATCATGACTTTTATCTGAAATTTGTAAATTTGTTAATAACGACCCTGAACCAAATTCATAAAATTAATAAAACAAACTATGGGACAAAAAGGTAAAGAAATTGTCAGAATGAATGTGGATGAGCTTGTTCATCTGCTTAATAAAGCTCTTTCCGATGAATGGCTTGCATATTACCAGTACTGGGTAGGCGCCAAAGTTGTAAAGGGCCCAATGAAAGATGCAGTCATTTCGGAGCTGACACTTCATGCAACAGAAGAACTAAATCATGCAGAGATGATTGCGGCAAGGATAATCCAGCTTCGCGGAACTCCTGTTTTGTCGCCTGAAGAGTGGATGAAGCTTTCAAATTGCGGGTATGATAAACCTGTGGATGAGTATGTGGTTGAGATACTGAATCAGAATATAAAAGGAGAGCAGTGCGCAATCAAGGTATATAATGAAATGCTCGATATTACAAGAGAAGCAGATCCGGTCACCTACAATATGATCCTTACAATATTATCACAGGAAGTTGAGCATGAGGAAGATCTTCAGTCTTTAAGGGAAGACCTCGAGCTGATGCTTTCAAGAATCAGGTAAGATCGTAAACATAATATAATCCCGGTGAGTTGCCGATTCACCGGGACTTTTTATTTCACGTTTCTTCTTGTACTCAGCCTGAAAGGCAAATACAGAGGGCATACGCCAACAAGTCCTGTCAATAATAAGATACCTGAAACGATAAGCAGGACCAATCCCAATGTACCAGAGATCACACCTGTAAAATACAATACAGCAATTACAACAGAAACCAGTATCCTGATCAGTCTGTCGGTTGTTCCCATGTTCATTACCATATTATAAAGTATTAAGTTTAAGAAAGCTCTTTGGCTATTGCCATAGCTGCAATTGTTCCATCAGCAACTGCAGTTGTTATCTGTCTGTATTTCTTGCTGATGACATCTCCCACAGCATAGACCCCGGGCAGGCTTGTCTGACGATCTTCATCAGTTATAATATAACCCCATTTGTCGAGTCTTACTTTTTCTGAGAAAAGGTCTATGTTAGGTTTCATACCGATAAATACGAAGACTCCGTCGCTAACGATTTTCTTCCTTTCCCCTGTAACCACATGTTCAATTTCGGTTATTATTTTGTCTCCATCTCTAAGGAATGAACGTGGTTCAGACATATATTCAACGCTTACTTTCGGATTTGAAAGCAGCTTGTCAACAGCTTTCCCGTTTGCAGTAAATTTTTCAAGCTGGTGAACCATAGTGATTTTACTCGCAAACCTGCTTATGAAGTCGGCTTCCTCAACTGCCGAATTTCCGCCTCCTATAATAACAGCTTCTTTGTTTTCAAAATACTTGGCGTCGCATGTTGCGCAATAGGATATACCTTTTCCCCTGAGCTCTTTTTCCCCTGAGGAGCCTGTTGAATTGGGTTTTGTCCCGGTGGCAATTATTATTTTCTTGGCCCTGATAGTCTCATGCTCATCAATAATGACTTCTTTATTAACAAGATCCACTTTTGATATGTCAACTGCTACCTTGTAAGCCGCACCGCATTGTTTTGTCTGTTCGCTCATGTTGTGCGACAGCATGTATCCGGGTTGTGGCTGGATGAAGCCAGGATAATTTGACACCTCATGCGTTGTGGAGACCTGACCTCCCGGGAGGGCTATATCTACAACGACAGTATTGATTTTCGACTGGCAAAGGTAAAGTCCCGCAGTCAGACCGCCGGGTCCGGCTCCGAGGATAATAACGTCATACTCAGTGACTGATGGTTTTATTGACTTTCTTATTTCTGCCATCCTGTCTGCATGGATCAGCCTTTCAAGATTTCTTGTTATTTCGCTTCTTTTTACTCCACCTGTGAGACGTTCCCCTGTTTCACTGCCATTGTCGAAAAACAGCAGTGTGGGAGATGACTTTACGCCCAGCTTTTCTGCAAGCTGCCGGTTTGCCTGTCGGAAGATCTTTATGAATTTTACATCATTTCCATATAATCTTGAAAGATCTTCAAATTTTGATGCAAGCGCTTCGCAGGGAGGACATTCAGTTGAATAAAAATCAAGCACGACTTTGCCTCCATTCAGAACTTCATTTGAAAATTCTTCAGTAGAAATCTCTTTCATAAATAAAGGATGTGATTCAGAATTAATTTTTGAGTAGAATGTCTTTTATTACTTTTTCAAATGTATGTTTTGGCAAAGCTCCCATTGCTGCCTGCGGTTGCCCCTCTTTAGGAATGAAGAGCAGGGTTGGAATACTTTGAATACCGAAAACGGAAGCCAGTTCCTGTTCGTTTTCAGTGTCTACTTTGTACACAGTTATCTGGCCGGAGTATTCGCGGGCAAGCTCTTCAAGAACGGGGGCAACCATTTTGCATGGTCCGCACCAGTCGGCATAAAAATCAACGATGGCAGGCAATGAACCTGCATACTTCCATTCTTTTGAGGTTTCATAATTGAACACCTTTTCCTTGAATTCCTGTGTTGTCAGATGTACTACCTGATTAGTTATTTCCATATTGTTACTCATGTTTTAAATTTTCTGATTATTAATTCGGTACAAATGTAATAATAAAAAATGAATAAATCGCAATAGTATCACTAAATAAATCGCATAATTATCACTTTTACCTATGTGTAATTTATACCAATAGGTTTTGGCCTGACTTTATATTTTTTGAGAAAATTGATTTACTCAAGATACAATGAGAATCCAAGTTCAAGCAGCTCTTTGACAGGCCTGCAATCGGGTGAACATATTGAACCATTCCTGTTTTTCGATATGGAGCCGCATCCTCCACCACATGCTAGCTGAAGATTGCAGTTCCTGCATTCAGGAATTGTTGTCACATCACGGTTTTGCCAGTTTTCAACAAGCTCCCGGTTCAATGTGTTTTCGGGATAGAAGGTACCCAGGCATTCATCCGATTTTCCCACTGTGGCGGTACAGGAGTAGATTTTTCCTGTATAATCGAATGCCCATTCTGTTTTGCAAGCAGGACATGAATCAAATAAGGGTTCAGGAAGAGTGCCGTTTTCAGAAAGGAATTTTGCAACAGAATATGCCGGTTTGTGGAATTCAAGTATCCATGGATATTTTGAAATCTGTTCAGAGATATTCTCATATAAAGAGATCCTGCTGAATAGCTTATCAGGTGAGGACTGGCAATGATGTAGTTCGTAATTGCGACCGAACTGTGTCTTGAACTTCGGATTATCTGTCCAGCCTTTATCAATGGCGAGTTTTGCCAGTTCAGGAAGATTATTGATATTTTCCTTGTCTATCACCATCCTGAGATTCACGGGTATGTTTTTCCCAAGGCATTTATCTATTCCTTCAACAATCTTATCGAATGTTCCTGCTCCGCCTTTAAGATGCCGTCTGTTATTATGCACATCAGGAGTACCATCGAGTGTAACCTGTATTTCTCTTATTGTACCCTTTGAAAGTGAATCAAGATATGATGACAGCGTATAACCGTTAGTAACAAAGCAGAGGCTGAGATTATCACTATTCGCCCTCGTGATGAAAAAGTCAATCAATTCGCGATGTCCTGGATCAGGTAAAAGTGGTTCACCGCCGAAAACAGTTATATATTTTTTTCTGCCTGCAAACTCTTTTCTTATATAATCGAAGAATGAATTTATAATATCTTCATTCAGCGGTGTTCCCGAATTAATGTATTGATCCTGGTAGCAATAGCTGCATGAGAAGTTGCAGCTGTAATTTGTAACAAAAAAGATCTGGATTTCGTCAGTTTCTCTTGAATCAAGAAAGTCAAGGTACTTTGTTGTAAAGAGTTTCTTCTCATCATCAGGATCAGATAGATATCCCTTTGAAAGAAGTTCATTTTCCAATTCTTCATCAGCAAATTTATTTTTGTCACTTATAAGAGATATCTTCCGTGCTTCTTCAGCGTTGAGTATATCAGCATTCCCGCTTAGCTGATTTAAAATGAAATACTTTTCGGTATTCTTTATTTTAGAGAATATGTTGTATTTTGAATATTGTAACATATTGGTTTTAAAGATTATAAATATTAAAAGCGAAGCCATTAACTGGTCTTCGCTTAGATAACTACCTGGTTAACAGGTTGTTAGTCATGACAACCTGCAACTGTTTTTGAAATTTTAGCGCAACACTGTGCAGTTTTAGTATTTCGCGGTTCTTTCTTCCTGATAAGGCTTTTCATGCTTGATTATTTTTATAAAGTTAGTAAAAAATAGTAAAATTCTGAATAAATTACCTGACAAGAAGGACGTCAGCAATTGCTTTTTTAAGAGTTTCTTTTGGCAATGCTCCCATCGATACCTGTGGTTTTCCCTTAACCGGTACGAATAGTAATGTAGGGAGAGCTGATATGCCTATATTCTGAGCGAGCCTTCTCTCTTTTTCAGTATCTACCTTATATACTATTATCTTTCCCGAGTATTCTTTTGCAAGATCTTCAACTATTGGTGAGAGCTGACGGCAGGGAGCACACCAGTCTGCATAGAAATCTATTATAGCCGGTTTTGTGCCTTCATACTTCCATTCTTTGTTGTTCTCATAATCAAATACAAGCTGTTTAAATGACTCCTCGGTGAGATGTATGATTGTAACTTCCGATGCGGGAAGTTTTGAAGGATATCCTTCTGCTCCCGATGGATGACCAAGACTGATGCTTGTAAGAAAAAATGTCTTAAATATCATTCCTATTAGAAATATGCTCTTCATGTCTTAATTTTTCAGTTTGATTTTAATTGTTTTATGCCTGTTATTGTCCAGCTCGAAACAGTTGCTCTTCCTTTTTCGTACGGGCTGGATTCCTCTATTATTTTAACGTCTGAAAATCCTGCATTTACAATCTGCTGAATGTATTCATCTCTTGTAACTGCCCCGGCCCAGCACTCTGCTACTGCAACCGGATCATTCCTGAATTCTTCAGGAACAGGATCAACCGAATAAATGTCACTCACAACAAACCTGCCGTTATCCTTTAGTATCCTGAATATTTCATTCCAAACTTTTTGTTTGTCTGAAGAATGATTAATTGTACAATTCGAGATTATTACATCTGCTATCGCGCTTTCGAGTTTAATATGTTCGAGTGTTGAGTAGATAAAGCTTACGTTGCCTGTAGCAAGACGTTGTGCTGTGTCATTTGATTTTTTAATCATGCCTTCAGAAATGTCAATTCCGAATGCATAACCCTGTGGTCCTGTTTTTTCTGCCATTCTGATTACATCGGTGCCCCGGCCGCTCCCAAGATCAACGCATACTTCACCAGGTTTTATTCCGGCATGATTAACGGCTCCTCCGCATGAGAGGCAGCATGATGTTTCAGCAAGCTCCGTATATCTTTTATTTATTTCCTTGTATTCCATATATTATGATTTGCATCTTGCGCATGGAGAACTTGTAATAAGAAAACCGAGAATACCGCCAGTTATCATACTGGCAAAAGGATCGCTTGTTATTGCGCACGAACCTGACTTACATCCGACAAAGTAAAAATAAAGAAATCCCAACAGTGCGCCTGCAATTATACTAAGAAACGGTTTCCAGAAATATGATGACCTGAAAAATTCCTTCACAGATCCTGGACGTACTGTTGTTCTGCAATTGTTTTCCATATATGTAAATATGTCAATAATTCGATACAAAGATAGTAAATATTTTTAAATCACAATAATATCACCTGAATCTTTTTATTATCACCTTTAAAAACCTTATCTTTGCAAATCATAAGATTTTATATGAGCCGCATATTTAAAAATGAATTAAGTCAGTCTCAGCTTGAAGAATTGTTTGAGAGTGACGATAAGTGCTACGAGTTCCTTGCACAGTTGAAGTGGGAGGAGGGTTTTAAATGCCGGAAATGCGGTAATACCAATTCATGTCCCGGGAAATCTCCGCATTCAAGGAGATGCACAAGGTGTAAGGCCGAGGAGTCTGCAGTCGCAGGTACAATTTTCCATAATTGTAAATTTCCGGTCAGCAAAGCTTTTTACATTGCATATAATGTCTGTCGCGGGAAAGAAGATCTGTCAACCTACGAATATGCCCGCAGGCTTTCGTTAAGACAGATGACATGCTGGAACTTTAAGTCAAAGATCAGACATGCGCTTGAAGAGCTTGCTGAAAAGAATGAGGGAGAGATTGCTCCCATAAAGAAAATTCTTGCAACAAGGTTCACAAGTTAGTTCTGTTCAACAGATCTTACTAAATCGAAAGTACCGTCTGAGGCTGCCTTCATGACTTTTGCAATATGCTCAGGCATCCCTTCGATCATTGAGGCTGTATTCAGTAGTGAGATGTATACATTCCCGTCATTTTTCTCATATACAGATATTCTGCATGGCATCATAACAGAAATAATTCTCTCATCATTCAGTTCGAGCATCTGACCTGAATATGCTGGTTTGCAGATCTCTATTACTTTAACAGGCCTCACACTTTTTCCCGATTTTGCCAACGATTGTTGCAGGTCATGGATAGCCGGGATGCTCCAACCATCCAATTCAGCTTCTGATTTCAATTTATCCACGGTCTTTTCGAAGTCATATTTGCTCTTCTTCTCAACTATTATTTTATTCATTGTAAAAGATTTTTAGTGATTGAAGAATGTTTGTAAATACCAAATTTACAAAAAATTAGGTATATATCATAGCTGCCTTTTATGATTTTCGTAATCAGTTTAAATGAACATAGAAATTGAATGGGCGTTATTACTCATATTTACAGATAAGTATGGACAAATCAGAGATAAAAGCCATTTTCAGACGTCTTGATAAACTAAAAGAAAACCTTTCTCCTTTCCAGGCAGAATTTCTCAAGGGCCTGAAAAAATATTACGCCCGTAATAATAAGCTTTCTGATAAACAAATTGATACATTGATAAATATCAATAATAGTGTAATGGTGTCCAAATAAAAAAGGCGCCAACAGACGCCTCTTTGTGATCCCGACAGGATTCAAACCTGTAACCTTCTGATCCGTAGTCAGATGCTCTATTCAGTTAAGCTACGGGACCGATTTCAGGCGCAAATATAATAAATTTTTCTCTTTCTGTTCTGCATGGCAGGGTTTATCGGTACTGAAGTATGATCAATTCAGGGTTGATGTATTGAACATGCCTGTTAATCAGACATTACGGGGGGCATAATTTGTTTTCATTTTTTTTCAAATATTATTTACTTTTAGAACCGTAAAAACTTAATTCAGCAACTATGAAAAAAGCAGCAGGTATTGTAATAAAAATTCTACTTGGGTTAATACTATTAATATTAGTGCTTCTTTTTACTGTACCGATTCTTTTTAAGGATAAGATACGTACAACCGTTGAGCAGGTAATTAATGAATCAGTTAATGCAACCGTTAAATTTGATGATTACAATCTGAGCTTTTTCAGGAATTTCCCGAATCTTGCTTTCTCGATGAAGAATCTTTCAGTTGTTGGAGTCGATGAATTCTCAAAGGATACTCTGGCAGGCTTTAAGTCTTTTGATTTTGTTTTTGACCTCTCAAGTCTTTTTAAAAAGACAGGGTATGAGGTCAAGTCAGTAATAATGGACAGGGCAGTTGTAAATGCTGTAGTGCTAAAAGGCGGAAAAGCGAACTGGGATATTGTAAAGGATACAACGACAACAACAGAGGTTGAAGAAGAGGAAACAGGAACTTCAACAATGAAGATCCAGCTTAAAAAAGTGGCATTACTACAGGCAAATATCGCATACAAAGATTATGATTCGGATATGCAGGCATTCCTTAATAATCTGAACTTTGAGCTTAGTGGCGATATGACAATGAGTGAAACAGATCTGCAAATGACTCTCAATGTAGCAGATTTTACATTCATAATGGAAGGTATGAAATATATGAATAAAGCCGTACTCGATTCAAAGATCGACCTGCTGGCTAATCTTGATAATATGAAGTTCACATTCGGTGAAAACTATTTCGCCATAAATGATATGAGGCTTAACTTTTCAGGTACTATTGCAATGCCTGGTGATGATATAGAAACGGATGTTCAGTTCAATACACCACAGACATCGTTCAAAACCCTGCTCTCGCTTGTTCCTGCTTTCTATATGAATGATTACAAGGACCTGAAGGCGACAGGTGATTTCAGCATATCAGGTACTGCAAAAGGTGTTTACAGTGATGCTGACAGTACTCTCCCTGATGTAACATTAAACATGACAGTTAATAACGGCCTCATAAGCTATCCCGATCTTCCGGAACAGATTCAGAATATAAATATTAAAGCAGGTGTTGATGTAGATGGAAAGAACCTTGATGGAACCACCGTCGATGTATCGTTATTTCATCTTGAGCTTGCAGGAAGTCCTTTCGACATGACTTTCGGACTGAAGACCCCGATGAGTGATCCGGATTTTAAAGCTTCATTAAAAGGGAAGGTTGACCTGTCGGCCCTGTCAAAAGCTGTTCCAATGGACAGCATAAGTATTTCAGGTATTATTGATATGGCAGTTGAAATGGCAGGAAAGCTTTCAATGGTTGAAAAAGAGCAGTATGAGAGCTTCCAGGCAGTGGGAAATATGAATATAACTGACATGCTAATTGCAATGACAGGTTATCCTGAAGTCAGGATAAATCAGGCAGGATTCACGTTCACACCTGCATACACAACAATGACAAACACAAATCTTAATGTAGGAGGCAAAAGTGATTTCAGGCTTGATGGCCGTCTTGAAAACTACATACCTTATGTTTTCAGTGATGGCACAATTAAAGGGAGTCTCTCTCTGAAATCAAAGCTTATTGATGTTAGTGAGATCATGTCAAAAATGGCAATGGATACTACCACCTCGGTGGAAGATACAACATCTCTGGCTATTATACAGGTTCCCAAAAATATTGATTTCAATTTTGATGCACTTATCGATAATTTTTCGTACGACAGCATTAAGGCACAGAATATAAAAGCAAAGCTGATAGTCAAAGAAGGTGTTCTGAGCATTCGGGATGCAGGTATGAATATACTGAACGGCTCTGTCCAGATGAATGCCGACTATGATACAAGAGATACACTGAAACCTGTGATGAAAGCAGATTTCAACATGAAGAATATCGGCATAAGAGATGCATTCAAAACGTTCAATACAGTTCAGAAGCTTGCGCCCGCTGCTAAGAATATTGACGGCAGGGTAAATGCAAGTCTCAACTATGTTAGTCTCCTCGGAAGTGATATGATGCCTGTAGTCAACTCAATTAACGGTGCAGGAAAATTTCAATCGGATCAGATAACTCTTCTCGAATCGAAAACTTTTGATAAGCTGAAAGGTGTACTTCATCTTGGAGACAAATACAATAATACATTCAAGGATGTTAATGTAAGCTTTAAAATTGCCGACGGGAGAATATATGTTTCACCATTTGACGTCAAAGCAGGCGATCTTAAGATGAATATAAGCGGCGATCAGGGTCTGGATCAGACAATAAACTATATAGTGAAGACAGAAGTCCCCAGGACGGCTCTGGGAGGAGCAGCTAATTCATTAATAAATAACCTTACTTCACAGGCAGCATCGTACGGAGTGGCTTTTAAACCTTCTGATGTTATAAAGGTGAGCGTTAAAGTGACAGGAACATTCAAGGATCCACAGGTTGCTCCTTTCTTTGGTAAGTCGGAAGGTGGTGAATCAGCAGGAGGAGGAGTGAAGGAAGCCGTAAAAGAGACAGTAAAACAGACTGTATCTAATGCCGTTGACGAAGGAAAAGAAAAAGCTAAGGTTGAAGCAGAAGCGCAGGCTGCAAAAATAGTCCAGGAAGCAGAGCAGAGAGCTCAGCAAATAAGGGATGAGGCTGCTAAAGGCGCTGCAAAAATAAGGGAAGAAGCGGCTGCACAGGCTCAGAAAGTGATAGATGCCGCTTCATCAAAGGGCCCGATTGCAAAACTCGCCGCTCAGAAGTCGGCTGACCAGATAAATAAAACAGCTGACACAAAAGCAAATCAGCTTGTTCAGGAAGGCGATGTTCAGGCAAATAAAGTAGTTGAGGAAGCAAAAGCTAAGAGCCAGGCTATTATAGACAAGATTTAGTTTTGGGGGCTGGGTACTGGGTACTAGGTACTAGGTACTTGGTACCGGAGTTGCACGGAGGTCACGGAGTAAAACAGATCTTCGTGCAATTTCCTGGAACTTCTGATCCTTAATCACTATGCATCCAGCATCGAGCATCCAGTACCCAGCATTCAGCAACTGGCAAAAAAAAAGCTGCTCATATCTGAACAGCTTTCTATAAGTTTGAAATGTATCCTTTAAAATTTCTTCTCGCGGATACGGGCTTTCTTCCCGGTAAGATCGCGGAGGTAGAAAATTCTTGCCCTGCGTACCTTACCATGTTTGTTTACCTCTATTTTATCTATGAAGGGCGATGCGATAGGAAAAATTCTTTCAACACCAATATTCCCTGACATTTTTCTTACTGTGAATGTTTCGGTATGTCCGGTACCGGTTCTCTGCATAACAACACCACGGAACTGCTGGATTCTTTCCTTGTTTCCTTCTTTAATCTTATAGTGCACTGTTATTGTGTCGCCTGCCAGAAATTTGGGATACTCATTCTTCACCCCGTATTCTTTCTCAATCACATTCATTAAGTTGGTCATCTCGCAATGTATTTTGTAATTCTCTGTTCTTTCAAAAAATCCGGTCGCAAATGTAGGAATTTAATTTGAAAATTAATAATGCAGGTATAAAAAATTATCATAATAAAACGTCCTGAAGCGCTTTGATTATAAAGAATCTTTAAACTCAGTTAACTTCAGGACAATCTTTAACAAATTATTTTTCTTTGTACTTGTCACCTGTCATCTTTACGATAATCCTGTTCCATTCATCTCCATAACCGGGTTGCGAAACAGAAGGATTAACATACTTGTAACCAGCAGGCAAAGGTCTTTTTTCCTTAACATTCCCGTCCATGTATTTTACAAAGAGGAATTTGTAAAGATCTTTCCATTCGCTTACTGTTTTATTACCTGCATTTACAGAATACTCTGTTAAATAATTAACAGCATTTGACGGGTTTTCCTTATACATTGTTGCAGCTTTTTTGTCTATATCCTGTGTCTCGGCAAAATATCCGTTTTCAAGTTCAGATTGTTTTTTCTGAAGGTCGCCAATCAACAATCTTGTTCGTGTATATGCAAAATTTGTGACCTGGTTGAATACCCAGAATGCAGAATTATCACTGAACGTCATCATATCTCCATTGCCGACAGCGAATGTTTCGGGAACCTTTGTAATTCCACAGTACATTGGAGAATAGACAGTATAATATGTATCATCAACACCAAACCAGAAAATACCCCCGACAGGATCGGGTAACCATGATCTGCTTTGAGCAACGAATGAGAATCCGGTCTGCTGTGTTGAGATGGCTCTTTCATGAATATACCTGACCCCATCGACTTCCCATTCCATCGGTCTCCATCTTACTGTACTTCCGTATGGTCCTGCGCCTACATCCTTTGTCATATCCATTGGAGTCCCCTGGTAATAATTCCTCATCATACCAATCATATCCTTTGGCGAGAGCTTATTGTCGGGTTTTATCCATAAAGGCATCCTGTTTTTAAGATTTTCACCCATTGCATAGTCAAGATATTTACCCATATCACTGTTAACCATGTTGAATCCTGACCATACCCTGGCTTCGCAGAACCTGGCTGCCGAGAAATCCATTGGAGCATACACATCGCTGAAGCTGAAATCTTTATCCTGGCCAGTAAACCATCCATGGTTACGGGCAACGTCTATCACATCGTAAGCATAAACTGTTTCTACTTCAGGATTATTTATTTTATCAAGTTGTTTTGAAGTAATCGATTTAATTCCATCTGCTAGAGGGAATGTCGTTATCCTCGGATGATTTGCATGTCCTGATATATATCCATCGGGAATACGGCGTGCAACCCATACGGCCCCTTTATTACCTGGACCTTTGCCGATAAGCTCGAGAATCCACGCCTCGTTTGCATCGGCAATCGAAAATGATTCCCCTGTACTTGCATATCCATAGTTACTGACAAGCTGTGAAAAAGTAGCTATTGCTTCGCGGGCATTTTTTGCCCTTTGAAGAGTTATATAGATAAGTGAACCGTAATCAACTATCGCAGTTGAATCAGCCAGCTCTTCACGTCCGCCAAATGTAGTTTCCCCAATTGAAAGCTGGTGCTGGTTCATGTTACCAATTACAGAATATGTGTGTGGAACCTGAGGAATCTTCCCCATGAATTTACCTGTATCCCACTCATATACGTCTGCCATAGTACCTTTAGGCCAGTTCTTTTCAGGCCAGAAGTAAAGTTCGCCATAAAGAACATGAGAATCTGCCGAATATGAAATCATCACAGATCCGTCTTTTGATGCGCCTTTAGTTATAAGAAAGTTAGTGCAGGCTTTTATTACCTGTTCCTGTAATATGCCTGTCAGCATTATTACAAGCAGTATTGATGTTAGTTTTCTCATAAAAAATGAAATCTAAGTTTCTGTAAATATGTCTGAAAGTGAATCTTCAAAGATATCAGGTTTCAATGAATCTCCAATACCGAATTATATGCTGTTTGATAGCATTATAAGTTTTTAAGAATATTAATTATTCTTCTTATCAGTTCCTGATCTGCAACTTTCCTCGAATATTCGGCAATTCCTGGAATTCCGCCCATTTGTATTCCATCTCTTCTGAATTCCATTGCGCTATCGATTGTTTTCCTGCCTGTCAGATGAAATTCTGATGCACCTGTTCTGACTGCAATTTCTTTAATGTTTGATTCATCCAGCCCGCTTCCCGGCATTATTATAATTCTTCCGGCTGCAATTTTAACAAGTGTTGAAATGAGCTCTGTTCCATCGAGGGCCTTATTGTGCTGACCTGAAGTCAGTATCCTGTCGGCTCCGCATGAAATAATATCCTCTATTGAACTGTATGGATCTCTGCATAAATCAAATGCCCTGTGGAACGTAACCGACATAGGATAAGCAATTTCTACAAGTTCTTTAGTTCTCTTCCTGTCAATGGAGCCATTCTTATTCAACATTCCTGTAACGACACCGTCGACACCTGATTTTTTGCAAATGTCAATGTCTTTCTTCATTATTTCATATTCGCCATCGTCGTAAAGAAAATCTCCAGCCCTGGGCCTGATAAGTACATGGAGCTTTATATTAATTGCATCTCTCACTATGGCAATTGTACCATACGAAGGCGTGGTGCCTCCTTCAATAAGATTATCGCATAATTCAATTCTGTCGGCTCCTGCATTCATGGCAGTTATAGCTGACCTGATGCTATCGCAGCAGATTTCTATTTTACGTTCACCTGATATCATTTTCATGTAATTAATTGTGCCATTTTTCCCGCAATTGCCATCTATGGAAGCTTCTAAAAGTAAAAAAAAAATCGTATAATTGCATGAATAAAAATCTTAGACAAAATGAAACCAACTTTATTAGTTCTTGCAGCAGGAATGGGCTCACGTTATGGGGGCAACAAGCAACTCGATGAAGTAGGGCCCTCCGGTGAGACAATAATAGATTATTCAATATATGATGCTATACGCGCAGGATTTGGAAAAATTGTCTTTGTCATCAGGCGTGATATTGAAGAGCAGGTAAAAGAACGATTTGTAAAGAGGTTGAAGGGAAAGATAGAAGTCGATTATGTTTTTCAGGAGATAACAAACGTACCCGATGGATCCAGGGTCACTCCTGACAGAGCAAAGCCATGGGGGACAAGTCATGCTGTAATGGTAGCTGATAAGAAAATAAAGGAACCATTTGGCGTTATAAACGCTGATGATTATTATGGTTTCGATTCATATAAAATTCTTTACGATTTTCTTGTAAACGATAAAGATCCGTTTCGTTACTGCATTGTTGGTTATAAACTTGGTAATACGCTCTCAGATCATGGTACGGTTAATCGTGGCGTCTGCAATGTAGATGAAAACGGGTTACTAAAAAATATTGTCGAGGTTTTAAAGATTGAGAAAGTCAGCGATGGAGCCAAGGCGCCAACCCCCGAAGGAGTAGAAACAAAATTTTCAGGAAATGAGATAGTTTCAATGAATCTGTTTGGATTCAAACCTTCCTGCTTTGATATTCTTCATGAAGATTTCAGGGAGTTCATAAACAAGCATGGAATGGATCCAAAATCTGAGCTACTCATCCCGGCAACACTGGATCGTTACATTAAGAAAGACACTATTAAAATAAAAGTGCTGATGAGTAATGAAAGGTGGTTTGGAGTTACATACAGGGAGGATAAACCATTTGTTGTAGAGAGCATACGTAATATGATAAAAAGAGGAGTATACCCTGAATCATTATATTAGTTTACTTTCGGAATCTTATACAGAATGTTTATTTACCATTTGAAATCGCAGTAATAATCACTTTCATTGTCCCTGTTATCTGTTACTTTGAGAGACAGGTTATGCAACGACCCTTTACTCAGGTATTTTTCATCGAACCTGTAAATTATAACCTCATTTTTTGGATCATATTCAAACAACGCCCATTTGCCATCAACGAATGGCTCGTATGATTTGATCCCGGAGAAATCATCCTTGATCTTTATTCTTATTTCCTTCCTGCCCGTAAGGTCAATACCGGGACTCAGGGAAGGAGCATAAATTGAAGGAGCTATCGTGTCGATTCCAACGTAAAAATTACCGAATGAGAGAATATCTGCTTTCAGGAACCCATCAGAAAATGTGCTTGAGACCGGAGTTTTGCTCATATTATCATTAAGTTGAACAATAAGCATTTTGGACTCCTTTCCTTTTATTATCCTCGTAGGTTTTATCGATAATGAATAAGCTTTCTGGAGAGGGGTGTATTTGTTATGAACAGAGTGCAGATCTGATAACATGACAGGAGTACCATGACTTTTTTTGTATGTGAAATTCAGCGTATCATATAATGCGCCCGAGGGAATACTGACTGAAATGTCATCAGTGTTAAATTTATTTGTCCCTGAGAATGACATTACTTTTTCTTTTTCCGCGGCAGATGATAGTTCTGATAGGACAGGCCTTTCAGGTATTGATCTTACATTAAATGAAAGTCTGGATTCATTATTGCCGGCATCTGTTATAGTAATGTTTACATTATGTAACTTTTCATCATTGAACCTATAAATTCCCCTGTTTAGCAATGTTTTATAAGTGCTGAGTTTGTCATTAGGCAACGCGTAGGTCCTTTGGATCCGGATATTGTCCTTCATCCATGTCTCATAATCTATATGGCTGTTTATGTATCTTGATTCATTGAAAGAAAAACCATCCATTACGTACTTAAAAACAGTAGTACTGTCGATATCGAGCTTTATTGAATATGCCTCACACTTATTGGAGCTCCCGTCGAGCAAATCATATAGTTTTATCCCGAAACCTGCATTGCCGCTTATTATTATCTCTTTATCCTGAGGGATTGTATACTGTCCGGGTTTCACCCTTATGACATTCATTACAACTTTTGATTGTCTGTTATTAATATAGGTATTTGATCCCAACGGATAAACTGCCAGCTTTTCAATGGCAGGTCGTGTATGATCATTGATCCCGAAACTGAATAACAATGGGTTTACGGGTAATTCGTCATCGGCTTCCCTTACTTCGAAGTGAAGATGTGGGCCACCTGAACTGCCGGAATTGCCTGACCAGGCAATAAGATCACCCTGTTTTACAGGAAATTTATCCTTTGGCGGGAAAAGAGTAACAGGAAAGCTTTTTCTTTCGTACTGGACTGCTTTTACATAAGCTTCAATTTCAGGAGAGAACCGTTGAAGGTGAGCATATACTGTTGAGTAGCCTGAAGGATGTCTTACGTAAAGAGCTTTACCGAATCCTGTCGGAGAAACGCTTATCCTGTTTACATAACCGTCAGCGCTTGAAAATACTTCAATACCTGTAACACCCTGTGTTTTTATATCAACTCCGGAGTGAAAATGATCGATCCTCAGTTCTCCGAAATTTGCTGAAAGGAGAACGGGAATTTTTACTGGTGGAGCGAAAATGTTTTTATCTTTTGGAGTATGATCTAAGTTACTGAAAATAAAGAAACTATATAGAATGAATCTAAGTAAAAGCATGTATTTATAAATTATGCTGCAAAACTATACTTCTCAATGATTAAGCCAAACAAAAACAATTAATTTTTTGAAAATTTCATTTAGTATACTAATTTTGTCCTAAATATTTCATTATGTCCGGTCAGGGTTATGAAGAGTTGATAATTTTAAACAGAAAACTGGATGAATTATTAACCAGGTATGATAACCTTACGGAGGAAATAAGGACTTTAAGGAGCGTTAACGACGAACAAAAAGCCATGCTTCAGGAACGCGAACAAAGAATTAAAGAATTGGAAATTAAATACGAAAGAGTCAGATTATCAGGAGCATTATTGGGTGATGGTGAAAACGCCGGTGAGGCAAAAAGGAAGTTGAATGAGTTAGTGCGGGAAATTGACAAATGTGTTGCTCTTTTGAACAGATAAGATATACCAATGGATGATAAGCTTTCGATAAGAGTTAATATAGCGGACAGGTATTATCCATTGAAGGTTGAACGGGAAGATGAGGAGAAGATAAGGAAGGCAGCCCGGATGATAAATGAGAAGGTGCTGCAGTATAAGCAGCGGTACTCCGATAAGGATGTACAGGATTTTTTGGCAATGGCCGCACTTCAGTATGTGATAAAGCTTAATGAGGAGGAAGAGAAGCTGGAAAAAGATTATCTCCCCGATGCACTTAAGGAACTGATCCAGAAGGTGGACGCAGTTCTTGAAACAAAAGAGTAACAGACGTTCTTTCAAATAAGAAATAAAGAAATTGCCCGCATCGTTTCTTCATTCATTTTTGAAACTCAACACTTAAAACTTTGAAGTGACCTTGATTCAGGCAGGACAGGCCTCACCCGGTACGCCGGGAATACCGTTTCGGCGGGAACAGTGGAAGTCCAAACTGGATTAGTAGCTTCAACCATTCAGACATGGGGTTTTATAAAAGCTGAAGGAACTTTGCGGGTTTTTTATTATTATATTGTAACAAAATATATTTATGCTAAACTTAACGATTAATGATTTTAATAATAGGAACAATGAGTAACGGACTGATAATCACATTTTGTGCACTTTCGCTCGTTACGGGTTTCGGTATTTCCTTTCTGATCTGGCAAACAGCTTTGAGGAAAAAAAGTAAAAAAATTGTTACCGAAGCAGAAGCTGAAGCTGAAGTTATACGGAAGGAGAAAATTCTTCAGGCAAAAGAAAAATTCCTTCAGCTTAAAACCGAGCACGAAAAAGTTATAAATGAAAAGAACGGCAGGATTGCCCAGGCTGAAAACAGGATTAAACAAAAAGAGCTCACTCTGTCTCAAAAGATAGAGGAAGCCCAGAGAAAGAAAAATGAGGCTGAATCTTTAAAGGATAACCTGACAACACAGCTTGAACTTGTAGATAAGAAGAATGAAGAGCTTACAAGGCTGCATAAGCAGCAGGTCGAACAACTTGAATCAATTTCTGGATTTTCAGCTGAAGAAGCAAAGAATCATCTCATCGAATCATTGAAAGAAGAAGCTAAGACAGGAGCAATGTCTTATGTTAATGAGATTCTCGATGAAGCAAAGATGACTGCAAATAAAGAAGCTAAAAGAATTGTTATTCAGACAATCCAGAGAGTTGCCGCTGAAAACGCTATAGAAAATGCAGTCACAGTATTCCATATCGAATCGGATGAGATGAAAGGCAGGATCATTGGAAGAGAAGGGCGTAATATAAGGGCTCTTGAGGCTGCGACAGGCGTTGAGATTATAGTAGATGATACACCTGAAGCAATCGTGCTTTCAGCTTTCGATCCGGTAAGACGTGAAGTGGCTCGCCTGGCATTGCATCAACTTGTTACTGATGGAAGGATTCATCCGGCCAGGATAGAGGAAATAGTTGAAAAAACACGCAAACAGGTTGAAGAGGAAATACTTGAAGTAGGTAAGAGAACAGCAATCGACCTTGGAATACACGGTTTACACCCTGAGCTTATAAGGCTTGTCGGTAAGATGAAATATCGTTCATCTTATGGTCAGAATCTTCTGATGCACTCACGTGAAGTTGCGAATCTTGCTTCAATAATGGCAGCTGAGCTGGGACTGAATCCAAAACTGGCGAAACGGGCTGGTTTGCTTCACGACATAGGAAAAGTTCCTGATGATGAGCCCGAGTTGCCACATGCAATTCTTGGAATGAAAATGGCTGAAAAGTTCAAAGAAAAACCTGAGGTTTGCAATGCAATAGGATCGCATCACGATGAAACTGAAATGACTACACTGATAGCTCCTATTGTACAGGTTTGTGATGCAATATCGGGTGCCCGCCCGGGCGCAAGGAGAGAAGTTGTCGAGTCATATATAAAAAGGCTCAAGGAACTTGAGTCTCTTGCATTACAATATCCTGGTGTTATGAAGACATACGCCATCCAGGCAGGACGGGAACTCAGGGTAATCGTTGGCGCTGAAAAAGTGACTGACAAGGAAGCCGAGAATCTTTCATTTGAAATCGCTAGGAAAATACAGAATGAAATGACATATCCCGGCCAGATCAAGATCACAGTTATAAGAGAAACAAGAGCAGTGAATTACGCTAAGTAACTTACATAAAGAATAGAAAAAAAGGTATCGCTGACAGGCGATACCTTTTTTATTTGTTTCCCTTCCAGACACTTATTATTTTTTATATTTGCAATCCATAAAAAACAATCAGACTATGTCTGTAATAAAGATTCTAAATATAGTAGGAGCAAGGCCACAAATAATAAAAGCTTCAGCTGTAAGCAGGGCAATAAGAACAAAATTTTCTGACTCTATAACTGAGATAATTGTTCATACAGGTCAGCATTATGATAAAGAGATGTCAGATGTTTTTTTTGATGAGCTAGAAATTCATAAGCCGCATTATAATCTTGGAGTTGGATCGGCTGGCCACGGCAGACAGACATCAATGATGATCACAGGTATAGAAGAAATATTGCTGAAGGAGAAGCCGGATTGCGTGATTCTTTATGGAGATACTAATTCAACCCTTGCAGGCGCTCTGGCAGCATCAAAGCTTCACTTTCCGGTTATCCATATTGAAGCCGGGCTCCGTTCTTTTAATAAAAGAATGCCTGAAGAAATAAACAGGATTGTGAGCGATCATTGTTCTACTTTGCTTTTTGCACCAACAAATACAGCTTTTAAAAACCTGATGAGTGAGGGATTCAGACCTGAAAATAGTCCTCCATATACTATTGATAATCCAAAAATCTATTTCACCGGCGATATAATGTATGACAATACATTGTTCTTTTCAGGGCTTGCCGAAAATAAAAAGAGGGGATTTCTTGAAAGTATTTCAGTCAGGAATGACAACTATGTTCTTGTTACAATCCACAGGGATTCAAACACTGACGATATAGACCGTCTGCAATCAATTCTATCAGTACTGAAGACACTTTCAGGGAAATACGGTATGATCATGGTTATGCCATTTCATCCACGAACAATAAATACATTAAAAAGCAGGATCCCGGAATTTTTTAAGGAGCTTTCCGGATCGGAGTACATCAGAATAATTCCACCTGCCTCGTTTCTCGAGATGACGATGCTTGAAAAGAATTGCAGGATGATAATCACCGATTCCGGAGGTGTACAGAAGGAATCTCATTTCTTTAAGAAACCATGCATTGTTCTAAGGAAAGAAACGGAGTGGATCGAACTTGTACAGAATGGCACTGCAAGGCTTGTTGATGCTGATCCTGATTTGATCTCTGTTGAATTTGAACATTTCTTCAGGAAGATCGACAAACTTGATTTTCCTTCTTTTTATGGCGATGGGAAAACGGCTGAATTCATACTGAAAGAAATAATGATGATGTATGAAAATGTATAACATTATGTAAAATAATCTGCCTGAAAATCGCTATATTGCCTTTTTATATCATACTGATGGAAAAGATATTAAAGGATAGAAGAATACTTGTGACGGGAGGTGCTGGTTTTATTGGTTCCAATCTTGTTGGAGCATTGCTCGATTCAGGAAATTATGTGACCTGTCTTGATAATTTCTCGACAGGGAAAAGACAAAATCTGAAGGATTATCAGTCGGATAAGAGATTCAGGCTTATTGAAGGAGATATCCGTAATTATGAAGATTGCCAGAGAGCAATTGATGGTAACGAGATCGTATTTCATGAAGCTGCACTTGGCTCGGTACCACGATCGATAAAAGATCCGGTAACAACGACAGATGTAAACATCGGCGGATTTGTGAAGATGCTTTTTGCAGCAAAAGAAGCCGGTGTCAGAAGATTTGTTTATGCTGCAAGCTCCTCTACTTACGGAGATCATCCTGATCTGCCGAAGGTAGAGGAAAAGATAGGAATGCCCCTTTCTCCCTATGGGATTACAAAATATGTAAACGAGCTGTATGGCGCCAACTTTTCGAAAACTTATGGAATAGACGTGATCGGATTAAGGTATTTTAATGTATTTGGCCGGCGCCAGGATCCGGATGGAGCTTATGCAGCTGTAATCCCCAAATTCCTTAAGTTACTCAAAGAACATCAATCACCGGTCATTAACGGAGACGGATCTTATTCCCGTGATTTCACATATATAGATAATGTTATCCAGGCTAATATTCTTGCTGCTGTAGTGGAGAATAAAGAAGCCATGAACCAGGTTTATAATGTTGCATACGGTGAAAGAACAACACTTAATCAGTTGTACAGGTACATACAGGAGATTGCAGGCAGGTATGATAATGACATTCGGAATATTCACATTATCTATGGACCCGAGAGAGCAGGAGACATCCCCCATTCACTGGCTTCAATTGATAAAGCCAGGAGATTGCTCGGGTATTCCCCAACACATAGTGTTTCAACAGGACTTGAAGAAGCTGTAAAATGGTTCTGGGATAATCTGTGACTTTTATTAAATTTGTCTCAATTTTTACCAAGACCATTAAAAGTCAGGCATTTGCTTAAAAATCGAATGTGACTGACGGTGCGTAAGCATTAAATATCTGGTAAGAAGCAACCTGTAAGCCTTAATTTTCGTCCTTCAAATGCAACTTGTTTACTAAATTTAAATATATTTGAGGCTGATTAACCCGACCCTATGAATACCCGTCTGAAAAGCAGAATTACACTGATGTTTAGAAATTACTCTTTACCTCGTTGGCTGGTTCTGCTGATTGATACACTTGTAGTCTATTTCTCATTCCTGATTGCATATATTCTCAGATATAATTTCGAGACAACATCCTTTGAAATTTCAAGGGCATTAAAGCAGGCATGGATAGTACTTTTCGTCTATACATCTTTTATGGTAATTTTTAAATCATTCTCGGGAATGATAAGGCATACAACAATAAAAGATACCTACCGCATAATACTAACCAGTTTTTGTTCTTTAATCGTTTTACTTATAACAACATTAATCAGCAGGGGAGATAGTATTGAGTCACTCTATAACATATCTATTTCAATTCTTTTGATTCATTTTGGCGCAGTTACAGTTACATTATTTCTTTTCAGAGTTTTTGTCAAAGCATTTTATGAATTCGCTACTTCAAGTACAAATGCAAGAAAGAATGTCGTAATATACGGATGTGGAGAAACCGGTATTGTTGTAAGAAGGGTAATTGAAGCCGATACAAGAAGCCAATACAGGTTGAAATGCTATGTAGATGATGATAAGAAGATTCAGGGCAAGAAAGTAAATGGATTTCCTGTTTATTCAAGACAAATTCTGACAAAGGAATTTGTTGAGAGGGAGGAAATTAAAGCTTTCATTATTGCGATCAATAAGATTGCTCCATCGAAGAAGAAGGATGTAATAGAATCAATAATTGATCTCGGATGTGAAATACTGGATACCCCTTCAATTGATACATGGTTCAATGGGCAGTTCGAGATAAAAAATCTTCATAAAGTTAAATTTGAAGATCTTCTCGGGAGGGAACCAATAAAACTGGATCTTGAAAAAATCCAAAACGGACTTAAAGGAAAAACTATTCTTGTTACCGGCGCAGCAGGTTCAATAGGTTCAGAAATCGCGAGGCAATTGATGCGGTTTAAGATAGGCAGAATAATATTGTTCGATCAGGCCGAGACCCCATGTTTTTATCTTGCCCAGGAACTTAGCAGTCAGATTGACTGTGAGTTCAAGATTGTAATTGGTGATGTGACAAGGATTGAAGTTATTGAGCAGGTTTTCATGGACTATTTGCCACAGATAGTATTTCATGCAGCTGCATATAAACATGTTCCTTTAATGGAGCTCCATCCTCATGAAGCATTCAGGGTGAATGTCGGCGGAACAAAAAATGTAGCGGAGCTGGCTATTAAATATCATGCAGAGAAATTTGTAATGATTTCAACAGATAAAGCTGTAAATCCTACAAATGTGATGGGCGCCACAAAGAAAATATGTGAATTGCTTGTACATACTCTATCAAAACGTAAGGATATTGACACCAAGTTCATTACTACACGCTTTGGAAATGTTCTTGGATCAAATGGTTCCGTTATCCCACTTTTTAATTCCCAGATAGCAAAAGGTGGGCCGGTAACAATCACACACCCGAATATTACGAGGTATTTTATGACGATACCTGAGGCCTGTCAGCTTGTGCTTGAAGCCGGTTTTATGGGAAATGGAGGACAAATTTATGTATTTGATATGGGCGATCCTGTAAAAGTGCTTGATGTTGCATTAAATCTGATAAGGCTTTCAGGGCTTGAACCCTATAAGGATATCAAGATAAAGTATGTCGGACTACGACCAGGAGAAAAACTTTATGAGGAGCTTTTTTCATGCGATGAACCAATGATCCCGACACATAATCCCAAGATAAGTATTGCACAAATATCGGGAAACAACCTGGAAACTGTGTATTCAAGAGTTGAATTGATATTAAGTTCGCTCTATGACCTTTCTTCACAGCAACTTGTTAAGGAAATGATCCAGATAGTTCCTGGTTACAAAGGCAAACCTGAACTAATCAACAAGTAGTTTGTTTAAGTTTTCAGAGGATATATAAAACCTAACATTTCTTTTTTATTATAAATGCTGAACACAAAGAAAGTATTTGTAAGCGGTGTTTTTGACCTGCTGCACTCAGGTCATATTGCTTTTTTAAAGGAAGCCGCACAATTCGGGAATTTGTTCGTTGGGGTCGGATCAGATAAAACCGTTTCTGAACTTAAAGGACGTCCAACAGTATATTCGGAATACGAAAGATTGTATATGCTTAAGGCATTATCTTGTGTACATGATGCCCGAATAAACAGAGGCGAAGGGATTCTGGATTTTGTTCATGATCTGGAAGACATTAAACCTGATATCTTTATAGTTAACGAGGATGGACATACACCTCAAAAGGAAAATTTGTGCCGGGAACTAAATATAGAATACAGGGTTTTAAAAAGAATTCCAGGAGCTAATCTTCCGGTGCGATCAACAACATTGTTGCGGAATGAAACTCAAATTCCTTACAGAATAGACCTGGCAGGAACATGGATAGATCAGCCCTATGTTTCAAAATTCAATGCGGGATGGGCCATAACGGCATCTATTGAACCGACCTTAGAGTTCAATGAAAGATCCGGAATGGCAACCTCTACACGAAAAAAGGCAATCGAACTCTGGAATAAACAACTTCCAATGGAGACTCCGGAAAAGCTTGCAAAAATCCTGTTCAGGTATGATAATAATCCTGGAACCAAAGATATAAGCGGATCACAGGATTCAATAGGTATAACATTGCCCGGAATAAACAGGTTTTTCTATGAGAAAGGAGAGTACTGGCCGGCCAAATTTGAAACAATCTCCGATCTTACAACTATCAGATGGCTGGAGGACAGACTGTATATGGTTACTCTCTGGCCAAGACCTGCTGATTTTGTTGTTCTTGAAAAGACAAATATAACATCTGAAAATGTACTCGCTTTAAATAAGGCTGCTGAGACTGCATGGCAGGGTTTAAGAGCAAAAGATATGTCAGTCTTTTCAAGAGGATTCAGGGATTCTTTTTCTGCTCAGATAGCTATGTTCCCGAAAATGATGAATGAGCGGATTGCAGATGTAATCGATAGTTACAGGAATGTGGCTCTTGGATGGAAACTTTCCGGCGCCGGAGGAGGAGGGTACCTGATACTTCTCAGCGAAGTTTTCATACCAAATGCAATAAAAATAAAAATCAGGGTTAAGGATTATTGGCTATAAACAATCTCAAATGGAAAAAAAAGTTGCATTGATTTCAGGCATTACGGGACAGGATGGCTCATATCTTACTGAGCTCCTTTTGGAAAAAGGATATGAAGTTCATGGAATCATAAGAAGGTCAAGCTCTTTTAATACTTTCAGGATAGATCATATTTATAACAATAAGGATTACCTGAATAACTGCTTTTTTCTTCACTACGGGGATCTTACAGATTCAAGCAATTTAAACAGACTTGTTGAAAAAATCAAACCATCTGAGATATATAACCTGGGCGCTCAATCACATGTGCAGGTATCTTTTGAAGTTCCGGAATATACAGCAGAAGTTGATGGTGTTGGGACGTTACGATTTCTGGATGCAATAAAGGAGACAGGTTTAAAAACACGTTTTTATCAGGCTTCAACATCAGAATTATACGGCAAGGTTCAGGAAGTACCGCAGACTGAAACAACGCCATTTTACCCAAGAAGCCCCTATGCGGCTGCAAAGCTCTATGCTTACTGGATTGTGGTCAATTACAGGGAAGCATATAACGTTTTTGCGAGTAACGGAATTCTTTTTAATCATGAAAGTGAAAGAAGGGGAAAAACTTTTGTTACAAGAAAGATAACTGTTGCCGCTTCAAAGATTATACTTGGTCAGCAGGAAAAGCTTCTCCTGGGTAATCTTGATTCAAAACGCGACTGGGGATACGCTCCTGAATACGTAGAAGGCATGTGGCGAATCCTTCAGGCAGATGACCCCGATGATTATGTGCTTGCAACAAACGAGACACATACAATTCGTGAGTTTGTTGAGGAAACTTTTAAAGCGCTTGGTGATGAAATTCAATGGAGCGGTCATGGCAAAGAAGAGAAAGGTATCTTAAAATCCACCGGAAAAGAAGTAATTGCAATCGATTCCCGCTACTTCAGACCTACTGAAGTTGATCTTTTAATCGGTGATCCTTCAAAGGCAAAACATAAACTTGGGTGGAAACCCAGGATTACATTCAAAGAATTGGTAAAGATAATGGTGCAATCTGATTTTGAGAAAGCGAAAAGAAGGATGGAGTAATATATTATGTCTCAGTTGTTATGTTGTTAAGTTGTTATATTGTTAAGTTCATAGTCTCAAATGAAATATTCTTTTGAAAAGCTTGATGTATGGAATGATTCTCGTGAACTTACTGTTTTGATATATGAGATCACCGGATGTTTTCCTGATGATGAAAAGTTTGGAATAGTTAATTAAATGAGAAGATATTCAATTTTAGTTTGTTCAATGGAATTATTGAATCAGCTGATTATATCAACTGATCTCGGATATATTAAAAAAGATCAATTAGTTGAAATTCGCGAACATATTGAACTGATCTCAACCAAGTTAAATTCTCTTTCAAATTATTTTAAAAAACTCAAGTATACAACTTAACAACTTAACCTCATAACTTCAAAACATCATAACTTTTCTATGAACAAAACATCAAAGATATACATCGCCGGTCACAACGGCATGGTGGGCAGCGCAATTACCAGAAACCTTAAAGAAAATGGTTTTACTAATCTTGTCTATACGCCTTATCCACCCTTTGACCTTACGGATCAACATGTTGTTGCTGATTTTTTCAAAACAGAAAAGCCGGAATATGTGTTTCTTGCGGCCGCAAAAGTCGGGGGGATTGTTGCAAATAACAAATACAGGGCCCAGTTCATTTATGAAAATCTGATGATTGAGAATAACATAATTCATCAGAGTTATTTAAATGGAGTGAAAAAGCTTTTATTTCTCGGCAGCTCATGCATATATCCGAAGAATTGTCCTCAGCCAATTAAGGAAGAATATCTTCTTACCGGTGATCTTGAATATACAAATGAACCTTATGCGATAGCAAAGATTGCGGGAATAAAGATGTGTGAATCGTATAACATTCAGTATGGTACGAATTTTATTTCTGTCATGCCGACAAACCTTTATGGCCTTAATGATAATTACAACCTTGAGACATCTCATGTATTGCCGGCTTTAATTCGAAAGATGCATCTTGGGAAATGTCTTGAGAACAATGATTGGGAAGGAATCCGAAATGATTTTAATAAATATCCGGTTGAAGGTGTGGCAGGAAATTCTGATATGTCGGAAATTGTCACGATTCTGGAGAAGTATGGAATAAAGAAGGATTCTCAGAAAGTGACAATTACATTATGGGGAACTGGTTCTCCATTTCGTGAGTTTTTGCATGTCGATGATGTTGCCCACGCATGTGTTTTCCTGATGAATAAAGTTGATTTTAAGAACCTGATCTCTGATAACACTCCTGTAAAGAATACTCACATTAATATTGGAACCGGAAAGGATCTCACAATAAAAGAACTGGCAAATCTTATAAAACGAATAACCGGTTTTCGAGGCGAAATCATGTGGGACTTATCAAAACCTGATGGGACACCCAGGAAATTACTGGATGTTTCAAAGTTAAATTTGCTTGGATGGAAAGAAAAAGTTGACCTGGATAACGGAATAAATAAAGTTTATAATCATTATTTATCCTGATCTAATAATAAATTTTGAATTTTATAAGAATATACTTGTGATTGATAGAAAATTGAGCAGTATTGGTTTTAGAGTTTTTTTTTTACTGCTGCTCTGTCATCAGATCAATTCATTTTCACAGATAATTGATGATCTTAAGTCACCATTCTTTTATCAGTTCTCATCAACTTATAAATTCAAGCAGGCTATTGTAAGTTTAACATTTGATGATGGAAGAGAGAACCAGTTCAAAAATGCTCTTCCGCTTCTGCATAAAATGAATCTGCCTGCTACATTCTACCTGATTACAAATGAAATAGACTCCACTATTCCCGCTTATTTTACCAACAAAGATGAGGTTGGATCGCATACTGTAGATCATTCTGATTTAAAAGCCCTTGATTCACAATCGTTACAATACGAATTGAAGAAATCACATGAAGACTTAATAAATTCCTTTGGAAAAGATGCCGGTCTCACAATAGCTTATCCCTGGGGATCATATAATAATGCCGTTATAAGTGTTACAGAGCAATATTATATTGCTGCACGTACTGCAAATATCGGATATAATTCAATTGTCTTATATGATAAATATGCTCTGAATGTCCAGAGTTTTGATGAAAAATCATCTTTAAAGGGTGTCAATTCATGGATCGACCATTCAATAAATAACAGGTTGTGGTTAATAGAAATGTATCATAATATTTCAGAAGATATGCTGTCTCCAAAAACTGGCAATTTTATGAGGCATTTAAGTTACATAAGTGATAATGCAGATAAAATCTGGTGCAGTACCGTATCTGATGTGATAAAATATTCTGAAGAATACAAACATGCAAAAGTCTTCTGTGATTTTTGTAACGATACAGTTTACAAAATCAGAATAGACGATTCATTGGATGATGCTTTCTTTAATCATCCTTTATCGATAAAGATAAAGGTTCCCGACAGTTGGGAAGATATTTCCTTTTCAGACAGTACCGCATTTCGCATTGAGAATTCAGGAAAAAAGCAATTTGTTCTTTTCGATGTGGTGCCTGATAACCATCAGATTAGTATTAAGCCACAAAAAACAAAGCCTGTTATTAAGGAACCAGGAATCACACTTATTAGTCAGACATCAAATCCTTTTTTCGACAACTTCGATCTTTCATTGCAAATTGTTGGTTCTGTTGAAATCGAGATCAGACTTTTTGATATTTATGGTAAAACTCTTTTCATAGAGAAGAAGATAGAAAATGAAGGAATAAATACAATTAGAGTTAATGGATCTGATTTACAAGATGGTATGTATATTCTAAGAGTCAAAAGTTCCTCGGGTCAGGATATTATAAAAAAAATCATTAAAGATTGATGCCGATTATAGATTTATATTAATGCCTATTAATGCCCCTAAAATATCTATCGTCACAGCATGTTATAATCATGGAAAATATATTCATGAAATGATTCAATCTGTGATGAATCAGACTTTGCAGGATTTTGAGATAATTATTGTGAATGACGGTTCAACAGATGATACTGGAGAAATTCTTGATAAAATTGATAATGATAAGATAAGAATAGTTCATACCGGCAATTATGGCCCTTCACATGCCAGAAATCTGGCAATAGGGTTAGCTAAATCCGATATCATCCTGAATCTTGATGCTGATGATAAAATAGGTAAAGATCTTCTAGAGAAGGCATATAATGTTTTCAACACTCGACCTGAAGCCGGGATAGTATACACAAATTGCAGATATTTCGGTGCAAGCGTTAAGAAATTGAAATTTAGGCCCTTTAAATTGAAAAGGATGCTCATTTCGAACCAGATTATTTCAGCAGCATTTTTTAGAAAGTGCGATTGGAAGAAATGTGGTGGTTATTCAGAAGATTTTATCTATGGTCTTGAAGATTGGGATTTGTGGTTAAGTATATTAGAACGTGGTAGGGACGCAATTGAAATTCCGGATTCATGGTTTTATTATCGAACATATAAAAGACCCGGAGAATCAAGGTCCGGGCGTAGAAATTGCAACAGATCGAAGGCTCTTAGATCAATACTTTTGATATACAATCGTCATATTGAACTTTATTCCAGATATCCTGAAATTAAAAAACGTATTATTCTGTATGAATTTGAAAATGCTTATACATTAATAAAAATATTCAGGAATCTCATTTACCCTGTGAGATATAAATTGTCACATCTTATCTGAGGTGAAAATATCAAAATCTTTAAACCCGGTTTTTTTCGATTATTACTCCAACATTCCGAAGGCCTCAGATGCTGGTGAGAAATATTAATAGTGTACGTCGTCAGACTTATGGAAATTATGAACATATAATTGTAGATGACGGTAATGATCCTGCCACAGCCAGAATAGTTCAAGATTTTTGTGATGAACGACTGATTTTACTTACACATAAGATGCCCAGAGGTGCTGCTGCATCATATAATTCAGGAATAAAGAAGTCAAGAGGAGAGTTCATAACTTTTCTTGATGATGATGACGAATATCTGCCGGAATTCCTGGAAAAAATGGATCGGCAATACCGTATTGCTCCTTCCGATATAGGTTTTATCTGGAGCGGAATTGAAAGAGTCTGTGATCTTGAGAACGGGCAAGAACAAATTCTACGAAAATTCATTTGGCCTGCTGTTTTTTCAGATCCAGAGAGCGGCCTTGCTTTGGCAACCTCTATTGGTAACGGCTTTGGCGTTTGTGTCAGAAAAAAATGCATTGA
>DATALC010000044.1:0-27537 GCA_036261265.1 Bacteroidales bacterium | reverse complement strand
TCCAGCCGAGAGTTTTTTCAGTCAGAAAGATAAAAGGTAAAGTCTCACCTGGAAACTGCAGCACATATCCAGGATTGAGTTATTAACCTGTGTGAATAGCAGCGAAAACGAAAATTTTCGGTAAATAAAAATAAAATTAGTTGTATAACTGAAAAAACCGTTATATATTTGTAAAAACAGTTACGCACATGAAATATCTTACAAGAAAAGAAGAAGAGGCGATGAAGATCCTCTGGAAAGCAAAGAAGGGATTCATTAAAGAGTTAATTAACCTTCATCCTGATCCCAAACCACTCTATACAACATTCTCTTCGATAGTTCGCGCCCTTGAGGAAAAAGGCTACATAGGCCACAAAGCATATGGCAAAAATCATGAATATTATCCACTTGTAAAAAAAGAAGAATACCGAAAAGTATTTATGAAAGATGTTGTCAGTGAGTACTTTGGTGCATCTTACAAGAATGTTGTCTCCTTTTTCGTCAATGAGAAAAAACTAACCGCTGATGACTTAAAAAAAATAATTGAAATTATTGAGAAAGGAAAGGACAATGAATAATTTGCTTCCCTACCTGCTGAGGGTATCAATCGGGATTATTTTGTTTTATATATGTTATATTCTCTTCTTCAGCAGAGATACTTTTTACCTGAGGAACAGGATTTTTCTTGTCGCGACATTAGTGCTATCTGTCCTTATGCCACTTGTTAAGTTGGATGATTCATCTGCTGGTATTGGTGGATTAGGGCCCTCCGATGTATTTAATGCAATAATAATTTCAGGAAATACAATAGAAAAGGCCCTCACAGAAAACTCATTTGATTTTAACAGCTTAATCGGCTGGATATATTTTTCAATATCTGCTGTTCTGTTATTTAAACTGTCGATAAGTGTAATAAGAACACTTAAGATAATAAGAAAGGGAACTATTATAAAATCTGGTTTCCCAAAAGTAGTTTTATCCGGGATCGATCATCCGTCATTTTCTTTTTTCCCGTTTGTTGTAGTACCTGTAAAAACTTATGAGAGTACCGATTATCTGCAGATACTGGCGCATGAGAATGCGCATATTAAACAAGGTCATACTTTCGATCTTCTTTTGATTGAGTTATTTATTGCCTTCTTGTGGTTTAATCCATTCATCTGGCTTATAAGAAGAGCGATAGTGTTGAATCATGAGTACCTGGCAGATTATATATCAATCAAAGCGTCACATGATATTAAGGAATACCAGTATAAACTTCTTAATCTTAATAAAAGCCTGATGCATGTCCCATTAGCGCATAATTTTTCAAGTCTGATTAAAAACCGAATTGTCATGATCAACAAAAAACCAACATGCAATTATGCCGCACTGAAGAGTATATTGACTCTTCCGGTAGTAGCGCTCCTTTTTGTTATGTTTTCATTCAAATCTGAGTCAAACCGGATACAAAAAGGGGATCAGAAGTCATTATTCTCTAAAGGTTCAGAAAGCGAGATCCTTAAGTTTCTGGCTATGAACACCGGCTATCCTCAGGAAGCGAGAAATTCCCTTGATACTGCAACTGTTTTTGTAGTTGTAAGAATGCAGAAAGGAGGAATTGTTAAAGAATGCAAAGCTCTTACTTCAAAGAAATCAATAAACGTCCCTTTCTTACAGGAGATCGTTATAGTAGGCTATAAACCTTCAGGCAAAATTATAGAGCAGGATAATGCGACCGGGAAAGATCATCCTGCGCTGAAAGCTGAATGTCTTCGCATAGCTGATAAAATAGATGAAGTAAAGATCCCGGAGTGGAATGAGCGTGATATCGATTTTGCTATTCCAATGAAATTCACACTCAAATAATTAATACCATTTTAAGTTAAACGCTTATCTGGACATATCGTATACCCGGACCAACAGTCTGGGCATACTGATTTAGTTTGATCATAAAAACATTAAAATCGGACTTGTATATTCAAATTATAACTGCCCTGTGCTGGATAGTAAAAAGCAATTACTCTATGCGAATGTATTTCTCAGTATCATACTAAAAAAGATCAGATTGTTCTTTGTTAATTTTAAACTAAAACAAAATAAAGTCAAGACACGATTTCAAGGACGCTGCTGAAAATGAAAAGTTTAATCGCAGGATCCTTTATTTATAATGATTTTATAAACTAATATTGGGAAAAATGATTTACCACATTACAACCCATGAGGATTGGGAAAAAGCCCGGGTTACAGGTGAATATAAAGCAGCATCTCTTCATTCAGAGGGATTCATTCATTGTTCAACTTTAAAACAAACAATAGATACCGCAAATCTTTTCTTCAAAGGAAAAGAGGATCTGATTCTGCTTTGCATTGATGAAAACAAATTAAAACCGGAGTGCAAATATGAAAATCCCGCCGGAGGCAGAAAACATGACCCTGCCGTTGGTAATCTTTTTCCACAT
Source organism: Bacteroidales bacterium (assembly GCA_036261265.1). Lineage (GTDB taxonomy): Bacteria > Bacteroidota > Bacteroidia > Bacteroidales > VadinHA17 > LD21. The sequence goes on along the minus strand of DATALC010000044.1, from coordinate 25,117 downwards.
GTTTACGGGCCAATTAATATTCCTGCAATAATAAAAATTGTTGATTTTCCCTCAGGTAAAAATGGTTTATTCATGCTGCCAGACGGAATATGTAATGATTAAATTGGTTAAAATCCCGTGTATAATCCGATTGCATAAGTCAACATTATATCAGGTTGAACCTGGTCATCCGGCCAGCTTGGACCTTTCTTTAATGGCACTCCCAGGCCAATCTGACAGGTAATGATTTTTCTTGCCCGTAAGACAAGACTGGGACCAAGTAGCGATTGGGCAAAATAATCTCCGAAACCCAGCTGCCGGTATTGAAAAGAAAAATATAATTAAAACGAATAGAATAGCGTTATTATAACTGTATATTAAATTATTCATGCATAAGCTTTTTCTGCCATGTTATAAGACAATTCTTAAAACAAATATCATTTTTTCAATAATCCTTACTCTTCTTTCAAGTGTTGTTGTGCTGGGTGGCTCTTCTCATCACTCTTCAGTTTATCTCATAATCAGAAGCTTCATTACCTGGATCATGACCGGAGGATTTCTACTTGCAGCATTCCATTTTAATATTACGAGAAAAAACGAATATTATTTCTATTATAATCTGGGAATCAGCAAAACCAGACTATTTCTGATCACTTATGCTTTACATTTTTTATTAATGCTGCCATTTATCTACATTCTGCAGTATGTCTGATCTTCTTGAGGTTGATAGTATCCGGAAATCCTTTGGTGATAAGCAGGTTCTGACTGATGTTTTCCTGACATGCCGAATTGGAGACATAATAGGCTTACTTGGACGAAACGGAACTGGCAAATCAACGCTACTTAAAATAATATTCGGGAGCCTTTATACAGATTACAAATTTATCCGGATCAATAATGAGGTATTAGATAATCCATTTAAATCAAAAACGATTTCGTATCTCCCACAGGACGACTTTTTGCCCAAAAATATTACCGTTAGAAAAGCTGCAGAGATATATCTGAATTACTTTGCTTTGACAGGTTTTCTTGAAGATGAGCTGCTTTCCAGGTTGGCTGCCACCAGGATTGGTAATTTGTCGGGAGGGGAATCAAGATACCTTGAAGTAAAACTGCTGCTGAATCTTGAATCCACTTTTGTACTTCTTGACGAACCATTTAATGGAATTTCCCCACTCCAAGTGGAGATGATCAAAACCCTGATTCGTGAAAAATCTTCAAAAAAAGGAATTATTCTTACAGATCACGATTACAGGAATGTACTCGAAGTTACAAACAGGCAATATCTTCTGTTTGATGGTGGAATTAAATCTGTTAAATCAAAAACTGATTTGATAAATTGGGGATATATCCCGGAGCGTTAATTGCTGTGGGCAAAAATTATTGCGCATGTATATGAAGTTTTATAAAATCGGTGTTATACTTCATCATATTTGTTGACTACGGAGGACTTTCATGCAGCGATACGCTTCCTCAGTGCGTATTTAAGGACTTTGTGCCTCATGTGGCATAAGGTCCACGCGAAAAAGGTAATTTTATTAATGATTGATATTTATTAAGAAACATGGAATTTGAAGATTTGAAAACCAGACTAAACAGATTAAATGTAGAATTTGAGATCATTCACCATGAAATTCCTATTAAGTCCAGAAAGGATGCATTAGGATACTTTAAAATTGAAGAGACAGTTCCGACTTTGATTATCAAGGCAGAAAATGTTTTTTTTGCGCTAATAGTTTCAGGTGAGCGCACCAGGGTTGATTTTGACGTTATCAAAAATTTGCTTGGTTGTGACCAGCTTGCAATGGCCGATAAGAATGAAGTTTATGAAAAGCTGGGATTTAAAACCGGACAGATTCCCTTAATCGGCCATGATCTACAATGCATTGTTGATAGCAGAATTTTTCAATATGAGTTTGTTTACGGAGGCACAGGAGATTGCCATTATACTCTCAAAATAAAACCTGATGATCTGGTTAAAGCAAATAATGTGATTTTGAAATTTGACTAGGGAAAGGAATCCTTTTAACGGGTTCACAAGCGATACTGTCAGGTACATAACCTTATGGTTACATTATTCTTATAGCGAAAACATAAACAGGAATTATGTGTTTATGGTTTAAAACCAATTATGACAACGACAATTTTAGATAAAGACATCAAAGTGTTTTATGTCACAGCTGATTCTTTTCCTGAGGGAATCGGGGAAGCAACGCAAAAGCTGCATAGCTTGTTTCCTTTCACAAAAGGAAGACGAATTTTTGGTTTATCAAGGCCTGAGAATAACGAAGTTATCGTCTATCGCGCAGCCGCCGAGGAAATGTATGAAGGAGAATCAGAGAAATTGAAATGTGATACACTCATAATACCAAAAGGCAAATACATTTCTATAGAAGTTGTTGATTTCAGAAAAGACGTAATGAGCATTGACAGGGCTTTTCAGCAGCTTCTTAAACAAACGGATCTTGATCCTGACGGCTATTGTGTCGAATTCTATGCCAGCGACAAAGAGGCTGTAACCTGTATGATCAGGCTTGCCGGGTAAAAATACAGCTAAGCTTTTATTGCCTTCTTCGGAACCGAAACCTTATCAACAAGATATACAATCGATTTAAACGATACTCCTGAATTCAGGCTCAACCCAATCTCACATGTCCTGCTGTTTGAATAGCCATAAGTAACTTCACCTGGTATCTGGCTTTTCAGGTTTCTCAACCCATGCCTGTTAAGCTCGGGGAATGTGAATCCCCTGTCACCGGCAAAACCACAGCAGTTTGTCTCAGGAACAATAACCTTCTTTGCACACATCTGAGCAAGCTTAATCAGCTTGTTTTCTATCCCCATCTTTTTCATGCTGCAAACAGGAAACACAGTTATTGTTTCATTCAAAGGAACTATATCAAGATGTTCAATGAGATGATCAAGAATGAATTCAACAGGTTCAAAGAGCTTCATCGATTTAATATTATCCTTCATAGTATAAAGGCAGGGACTCATATCACAAACTACTGGATACCTGCCGTTATCGCTAGCTTTCAACAAAGCGGCTTCAAGCTCGCCTGATTTTTTCTTGCCGGTTTCAATGTACCCTTTGCTCAGGAATGCCATTCCGCAACAGAGATTCTCTGATTTTTCAGGGAAGATTATTTCATAACCTGCTTTATGAATGAGATCAATGAAAGTTTCGGATAACTGTCTTTCCTTCCTATACTCCCGCGATACACCCATTGACCTGTTTATGCATGACGGAAAATACACAACCTTCATGCTGCTTTCATTCTTTTCCTGTAGAACACTTATTCTTCTTGCCCCTTTTGGCATATATTTGTTCCAGGCAGGGATATGATTTAAAGACACCTTCCTGATGCCCGATGAAATTCCCTTCATCAGGCCTGATCCAAGAATGAGATGAAATAAATGAACTGCATTCAGCGCTTTTGCGGCGGCTGAAGTCACCCTTCCCATGTTATTACCTATCCATCCAGCTGTTCCCTGGTGTTCCAGCGCCGATTCAAAACGGATGCTCTTGATGAGCTTCCCGCAATCGATTTTGACAGGACATGCGATGGCGCATAATCCATCTGTTGCACATGTTTCATTTCCGGCATATTCGAACTTTGCGGCGATCTCCGCAGCAATATGCGGCTGATGTCCTGTTTTTTTCAGGTTTGAAAGCTCCCTGTGTATTACAATCCTCTGCCTTGGAGAAAGGGTAAGCCCGGCTGAAACACACGATGATTCGCAAAATCCGCATTCAGTGCATTTATCTGTAATCTCTGAGGACTGATATACAGGCTTGAGATTCTTAAGATGAACTGAAGGATCAGAGTTCAGAATAACTCCCGGATTGAGAATATTCAGAGGATCGAATATGTTTTTGATCCTTTTCATGAGTGAATACGCATCCTTTCCCCACTCCAGCTCAACGAACGGTGCCATGTTCCTTCCGGTTCCATGTTCGGCCTTAAGCGATCCGTCATATTTTCCGGTGACCATGACAGAGACATCATTCATCATTTCAGAGTATCTTTTTACCTGCTCCTCAGTGCCAAAATCCTGTGCAAACACAAAATGGAGGTTCCCCTCAAGAGCATGACCGAAGATCACTGCATCACTGTAGTTGTGTTTAACTAATATTGATTGAAGCTCTGTTGTTGCTTCTGCAAGATTTTCAAGCGGAAAGGCAACATCCTCAATAACAACTGTTGTGCCTGCTCTTCTCATAGCGCCTACTGACGGGAAAAGACCTTTCCGGATCTTCCACAACTTTTCATATTCTTCAGGAATGTCTGTAAATGTAATTCCTGTAAGTGTCTTGTCCCCGGAGAGCGATTTGCTTACAAGACTTATGTTTTCATGAAGAGCATCCTTCGAAAGAGCAGTTGTTTCAATCAAAAGGGCACAGGCATTTTCATCAAGCGATCGCAGGTAGTCAGGCATACCGTCCTGGCCTTCAACTGACCGCAGCCCTGTTCTGTCAACAAGTTCAACTGCAGCTACTTTTGTAGTCTTAAGGATTTTTACTGCATTACAGGCGGTGAAAATGTCAGGAAATATAAGCAATGCGCTTGCCCTGAACGGATCAACATCAATCGTTTTGTAAGTTATTTCGGAGATGAAGCCAAGCGTTCCTTCGGAACCGATCATCAGGTGTTCAATGATATCAAACGGGTCGGAATAATCAACAAGTGCGTTGAGACTGTATCCTGTAGTGTTTTTAATACTGTATTTTCTTCTTATCCTATCGGTAAGCGCAGGATTTTCAATTACATCTGATGCAAGTATGCCGATCTCTGACAGCATCTTGCGGTGAGTATCTGCGAATGACTTCCTCGATTCCTTATCCCTTGTGTCAAGTACTGTACCGTCAGCAAGGACCATTCTTATACCATTTACTGTCTTGTAAGAATTTGCTGCAGTACCGCAACACATCCCGCTCGCATTGTTTGCAGCAATACCGCCAATCATTGCTGCATTTACTGACGCAGGATCAGGTCCTATCTTTTTACCGAAAGGAGAGAGAAAGCTGTTAGCCATTCCGCCCGTCACCCCGGGTTGAAACGTAATCTCGGATGCATCGAGTGCTATCGAGTACTTCCTCCAGTTTTCTCCTGCTATAAGAAGCACTGAGTCGCTTATTGCCTGTCCCGACAGGCTTGTACCTGCTGCCCTGAAAGTGACAGGAATACTATGTTCTGCACATTTCTTAATAATTGATGATACTTCATTCTCATTCGAAGCTTTTATTACAATCTTCGGAATAAGCCTGTAGAAGCTTGCATCTGTCCCATAAGCGAGGGTATGGAGCGAATCATGAAAAATGTTCTTTTTACCGGTTTCGCGAACTATTTGCTCATACAGAGCTTTATATTTTCCAGAAAGCATCGTGTTAATTTTTTAACACAAAATCTTAATGAGGATTATATCAGCAAACTTCATTTAGATATGTGCATCTAATTACATAATTTTGTACCACAATTTTATAAAAAATTATGGATAGCAAGACAGGGCCGGTATATTCGAGGAATGTAATTGAGTTCGTTGCTGTTGCAAATGAGTTTTGTAAATATGCGGAACGTGCTTCTGAGCTGAAGGGTGATGATTTATTGAAGATTCTTCAGAGAATTCTTCCTTTGATGTATCTGAAAGCATCTCTCTTACCTGGACTTGAACCGATATTCGAGGATGGTAATGAAAAATTTATAACTGAAGAAGACTGGATTAAAATTCATGATAATCTGAGGGAAAAATTTGGTACGGCTGATGACTATCTCGAAGTTTTCGATGATAAAATCAAAGATTCAGAAGAGCCTATAACTTCAAGCATTTCAGAAAATATGACCGATATCTACCAGGATGTCAAAGACTTTCTTCTTTTATATCAGACCGGAACAGATGAAGTTATGAATGATGCTGTTTGGGAATGCCGTCTTAATTTTGAGAATATCTGGGGTCAGAAGCTTCTCAATGCGATGAGGGCAATTCACAGGTTTATTTATTCAGGGGAAGAGATCGGCGCTCTTGAGAAAGAGGATAAGGAAAAAGCCGATGAGAACAGGGACACATCTGAATGGTTTATAAGCAAAAGACAAAAGGATCTGCCGGAAGATGGAGAATAGGATTTACCCGGAGACAATAACTCCGGAAGAAATAGCAGCATGCGAGCTTTCATGGTTTAAGGGTGAGATTGTTGTTGTCGATAATATGACAACATTCAGGCATGTTTTTCCGAGGCTGATAGGATCTCCGATTCTTGGGTTTGATACTGAAACAAGGCCAAATTTTAAGAAAGGTAAAAAGAACAAAGTCTCTCTTCTTCAGATTGCAAATGGCAGCCTTGCATGTTTGTTCAGGATTAACAAGATAGGTATACCGGATGAACTTGTTGAAATACTTGCCAATAAAGAGATTATTAAAGCCGGCGTTGCAATTCATGATGATATACGTTTCCTGAAAGCCATTAGAAAATTTAACCCGGAAGGCTTTGTTGATCTTCAGCCGTTCGTAAAAGATTTTGGAATAAAGAGTTCAGGATTGAAGAAGCTTTGCGCCATAATACTCGGGTTCAGAATCTCAAAAAGGCAGCAGGTAACGGACTGGGAGGCGGAGGAATTGTCCGAAGCACAGCAGCTGTATGCCGCAACGGATGCATGGGTATGCTATGAAATTTACAGAAAGCTTACAGGGAAATAGTTTTAAAAGTGTAGAACAGGGAAGAATAATGTCGGAAAAAACAAGAATAATACTTAAATCAGGAAAAGAACAGTCTGTTAAGAGGTACCATCCATGGATTTTTTCAGGCGCAATAAAGAAAATCTACGGCGACCCGGTTGAAGGCGATGTTGTCGATGTATTTGATAACAAGGATAATTTTCTTGCAACAGGCCATTATGCCCCGGGATCGATCGCGATCAGGGTTCTTTCTTTTGAACAGACCGAAATTGATATTGAGTTTTTCAGGAAGAAGATCCGGGAAGCGGTTCAATACCGCAAAAATACTGGCATAACAGGGAAGCCTGAAACTAATGTGTATCGCCTTATTCATGGGGAAGGCGATGGGCTGCCGGGCCTTATAGTTGATTTCTATAATGGCGTTGCTGTCATCCAGTTTCATTCGCTTGGTTTTTACAGGATCAGAAAAGAGATTTCATCAATAATTGTTGAATTACTGAAGGATCAGGTAACCGCTGTTTATGACAAAAGCGAGGGAACAATGCCACACATGGCAAATGTAAAAGCTGTGAATGAGTTTCTGTATGGAAAATCTGAACCTGCAACTGTTACAGAGAACGGATACAGGTTCAGGATCGACTGGACTACCGGACAGAAAACAGGTTTTTTTATCGACCAACGCGAAAACCGTAAGCTTCTTGAAAGCTATTCGGCAGGAAGAAATGTCCTTAACATGTTCGGATACACAGGTGGGTTTTCTGTTTATGCGATGAAAAGTGCATCCCTCGTTCACACTGTTGACAGCTCTGGCGCCGCAATCGACCTGGCTGATGAAAATATACGGCTGAACTATGGCGATGATATAAGGCACGTTTCATTCAAGACTGATGCGTTTAATTTTCTTGAAGATATAAGGGACAAATATGATCTTATAATTCTCGATCCGCCTGCCTTCGCAAAGCACAATAACGTGCTTGCAAATGCATTACAGGGTTATAAGAGACTTAATATGAAAGCCATAGAACAAATCAGGCCAGGAGGGATAATTTTCACTTTCTCCTGCTCACAGGTTGTGTCAAGGGAAAACTTCAGGAAATCAGTTTTTGCTGCTGCAGCCAATACAGGGAGGAATGTCAGGATACTTCACCAGATGAGCCAGCCGGCTGATCATCCTGTGAACATTTACCATCCCGAAAGCGAATATCTTAAAGGTCTTGTAATATACGTTGATTGATCCAAAATGGAAACTAACAGGAATATTGCGCTTGTCGCAAAGAAGCTCGGATTGCACGAATGGCAGGTTGAAAATACGATACGGCTTATGGATGCCGGTGCAACGGTGCCTTTTATAAGCCGGTACAGGAAGGAAATGACAGGAAGCCTCGATGAAGTCCAGCTTGTTCATATAAGGGAAGAATATGACAAGCTCAACGAGCTTGATGCACGTAAGCTGGCAGTCATAAAATCGATAGAAGAGCAGGAAAAAATGACTGAAGAGCTGCGGCAGAAAATTGAAGCAGCAGTCACTATGTCGGAGCTTGAAGATATATATCTTCCTTACAAACCTAAAAGACGTACAAGGGCGACTATTGCAAGGGAAAAAGGACTTGAGCCGCTTGCTTCAATAATAATGGAACAAAGAATCAGTGATCCTGAACTTAAAGCTGAACAATTCCTGAACGACCAGGTAAAATCAGTTGATGAAGCAATTGCAGGAGCTTCGGACATAATTGCAGAATGGATAAATGAAGACGAGAGAGCAAGGAAGCAGCTTCGGAAATTATTTGAAAGAGATGCTGTTATATATTCGAAAGTTGTTAAAGGAAAGGAAACTGATGGCATAAAATTCAGCGATTATTTCGACTGGTCAGAACCACTCAGGAAGTGCCCTTCGCACCGTTTTCTTGCAATGAGAAGGGGAGAGGAGGAAGGATTTCTTAAGCTTTCAATTGAACCCGATACAGATAAAGCTATTGAAGTTCTTGATTCAACTTTTATAAAAGGAAGAAATGCATCGTCGGAGATTGTATCTGCCGCACTGAGAGATAGCTGGAAACGGTTGCTTGGGCCATCGCTTGAGACGGAATTCAGGAATATTTCAAAAGAAAAATCTGATAACGATGCAATTGTTGTATTCACTGATAACCTGCGGCAGCTTTTACTAGCATCTCCACTGGGAGAGAAAAACATTCTTGCAATTGATCCCGGTTTCAGAACCGGTTGCAAGATAGTGTGCCTGGATCGACAGGGAAACCTTGTCCATAATGAAACAATCTATCCTCATCCACCGCAGAATGAAACCGCAAAATCAGTTAAAAAAATAGTATCACTCGTTGAAGCCTATAAGATTGAAGCTATTGCTATCGGAAATGGAACGGCGAGCCGCGAAACTGAGGATTTCATAAAAAAATGGGTGAAGTTCGATACGGATATCCAGGTCTTCGTTGTGAGTGAAGCAGGTGCTTCGATATACTCAGCCTCAAAAACAGCACGCGATGAATTCCCTGATTATGATGTTACAGTCAGGGGAGCTATTTCTATCGGCAGAAGATTAATGGATCCTCTTGCAGAACTTGTAAAGATCGATCCGAAATCGATTGGTGTCGGCCAGTACCAGCATGATGTCGACCAGCAAAAGCTTCAGAAATCACTTGATGATGTCGTTATAAGTTGCGTGAATGCTGTCGGCGTTGAGGTCAATACTGCTAGCAGGCATCTGCTTACTTATGTTTCCGGGCTGGGACCCCAGCTCGCCCAGAATATAGTTGATTACCGTGCTGAAAACGGCCCTTTCAGATCAAGAAAAGAGTTTCTCAAGGTAAAAAGAATGGGCGATAAAGCTTTTGAACAGAGTGCAGGATTCCTGCGGATAAGAAATGCTGATAATCCATTGGATTCAAGCGCAGTTCATCCTGAAACTTACCATGTTGTCGAAACGATGGCAAATGATCTTGGATGCGATGTGAAAGAGCTTATCTCAGATGAGAGTAAACGTAAGCAGATTAAGCTTGAAAAGTACGTCACCCCAGTAACGGGAATGCCCACTCTGCAGGATATAGTCCAGGAGCTTGCAAAACCCGGGCGCGATCCACGTTCAAAAATAAAGCAATTCAGCTTTGCGGATATTCATTCGATGGAGGATCTTATACCTGGAATGATAGTTCCCGGAATTGTAACAAATGTTACAAAATTCGGCGCATTCGTGGATATAGGAATAAAACAGGACGGTCTTGTACATATCTCAAATCTCGCTTCAAAGTATGTTTCTGACCCCTCAACAATAGTCAAGCTTCATCAGCATGTTATTGTAAAAGTGATAGGTGTCGATATTGAACGACATCGTGTTCAATTGTCAATGAAGGATGTGGATCAGAAGAAAAAGATCGAGTAATCACGATTATATTTTAACGCAGAGAACGCAGAGAAATAGCGCAGAGGTCGCAAAGATTTTTATATTTCTTCCCACATTAAAAACATATATGAAGAAGCCCTCATTTCTTTTCATTCTGTTAGTTTTTCTCATTTCATGTACGCAAAATACGCCTGAGATCCTCATCGAAGCCGAGAGCTTCAGCAATAAAGGAGGCTGGGTCGTCGATCCTCAATTCGTTGAACAAATGGGGTCGCCTTACCTTCTTGCACATGGATTGGGAAATCCTGTAGCTGATGCTTCAGCAAGTATTAATTTTCCTGAAACCGGAAAATATAATGTCTGGGTAAGAACAAGAAACTGGGCGCCCGGAAATTGGGATGCGCCCGGCAGATTCAGGATAGCTGTTGATAATGATGAACTTGAGACAACTCTCGGGACAGAAGAAGGCTGGTCATGGCAATATGCAGGAAAAACAAGTATAAACAACAATGAGGCAACTGTAACCCTGAAGGATCTTACAGGGTTCGAAGGACGCTGTGATGCAATATATTTTTCGCGCAAAAAATTGCCTCCTCCCGAATCAGGTGACAGTCTGCTGAAATGGAGAAACAGGTTACTGAATATCAGTGATATTCCTTCAAGGGTTGAATCATTCGACCTTGTTGTTGTCGGTGGAGGAATAGCAGGATGCGCCGCTTCAGTTGCTGCAGCAAAACAGGGTTTGAAAGTTGCTCTTGTGCACGATCGTCCTGTTCTCGGTGGAAATGCAAGCAGTGAGATAAGGGTTCATACTGAAGGCATAACCTGGAAGTCGGACAGCATCCTTAAACATCTTAACACAGTTTGGTGGCCCAACGGTTCACCGGATGCTGAAGCGGATGACAGGAAAAGAACCGCTTACATGAACAGCTTTGAAAATATTTCGATTTATACGGGAACAAGAGCATACGCGGTACATGCTGATTCGGGAATTATCCGTAATGTCGATGCTCGTAATACCTCAACAGGAGAATCCATCCGGTTTGAAGCTCCGTTATTCATCGATTGTACAGGTGACGGATGGATTGGTTACTGGGCAGGCGCGGAATACATGTATGGAAGAGAAGATTCATCTGAATACGGCGAAAGCTGGAATCCTCATGGTGATCTCTGGAGCCCTTCATCCGCTGACAACAGGGTTATGGGGTCATCTGTTCTCTGGAGAACTGTTGATAAAGGAGTTCCTGTTTCGTTCCCTGAAGTCCCCTGGGCGATGGAAGTTGCAGCCGATTATGCGGCGACGATGGGTACCTGGAACTGGGAGTATTCCGTAAACGATAAAAACCAGATAGAGAACGGTGAGGAGATAAGGGATCACATGCTTAAAGCTATTTATGGTTCATTTGCTAACGCAAAGAAGCTCCCGGAAAATGCAAATCTTGCGCTTGAATGGACCTCATATCTGCTGGGGAAAAGAGAATCACGAAGATTAAAAGGTGATTACATCTATACATTTCAGGATGAAAAAAACATGACTGAATTTCCTGATGCTGTTGCAATGGAAAAAAGGAGTGTGGATGTGCATTACCAGCAGAAGATCAAAGATCCGTCAAAGCCGGATTTCCTTTCGGAAGCATTATACTATAAGGTCGATCATTACTATATTCCTTTCAGATCGTTGTACTCGGCGAATATCAGTAACCTTCTGATGGCGGGCCGCTGCTTCAGCTGCTCGCATGTCGGGCTTGGAGGGCCAAGGGTTATGAATACAACAGGACAGATGGGAGTAGCTGTTGGTTATGCTGCTTCATTATGCAGAAAATACAATACTCCCCCCAGAGGAGTCTGCAGGGACCATATAATAGAATTGAGAAAGCTTATCGGGATAGAATGATTTTGGTAATCAATCCATCCTTCTATCCGGAACCTGTATCGTTTTGAGCTCAGGTTTACCCGGAAGCTTTTCATCACGCATTGCTGCATTGTAAACGAACGAGGCAGTGATTATTGCATTCTGCTTCAAATCAGCCATTACAAGCCTTTCATAAGTATCCATAACAGTGTGATAGCTGCGGCCATATTCAATTGCATCCTGTATAAACTGGAAACCTGGAAGTCCAACCGCATCAAATGAGAGATGATCGGTACCGGAAGTGTTCCTTATTGTAACTGTTGTGGCTTCCATATCATTGAAAGGTTTCAGCCATGCTTCGAATACAGGTCTCAGCAGCTCGTTTTCCTGGAGGTAAATACCACGGTATTTTCCCGATCCGTTATCCATGTTGAAATAGCCGGCAAAATTCTTATAATCAGGTTTATGCTCTTTCGTTTTCGGGTCGACGAGATATTTTTCGACGTACCCCCTTGAACCGTTAAGCCCCTGCTCTTCGCCACCCCATAAAGCAATACGGATAGTACGTCTTGGCATGACGTTAAGGCTTTTAAGTATACGCATTGCCTCCATCATAACTATGCACCCTGATGCATTATCAGCCGCACCCGTTCCGCCATGCCATGAGTCGATATGAGCTCCCAGAAGAACTACTTCATTTTTCAGAAGCTTGTCCGTACCGGGGATCTCAGCTATAACATTATAAACAGAAGGGCTTTCGAAAAACCTGTTTTGAATGTCAATCTCAACTTCAACAGGGATGTTATGATTCAGCATTCGCTCCAATCTTCCATGTGCTTCAAGAGGAATATAGACCTGGCACACAGGCTCTTTTTCTCCCGCAGTATAATTGGCTGATGTTGATCTGGGCACATTAAATGCTCCTCCGCCGAGAAGTATTGCGGCTGCGCCTTCTTCCTTAAGAAATTCGGTGATTTTTGTCCTGAGAGCTCTTTGAGCCATCATTGCCGACATATCACCCATTGGTCTCCTGGGTTGTGAAGATTGAGCTTTTGAAAGCTCATCAAGCTTCTCATCCGTATACCTGCTTGCAAGAGGTTCAAAGCTGGCAGTGTAAGTGGTACCGGAAGGTAAGAGAACTATTTTCCCTTTCAGGGTACCTTTGTATTTTTCGAGCTCTTCTTCTTTCGTTATATTGAGAAGTACTACATTGGTTTTTACAAGACCTGGTGTGCTTCCGGTCCAGGCTACAGGATTGCATGCAAAGCTGCAATAATAAGGAGCAGTCATTGCTGTATATGCCTTGAGATTATCCCAGCCTCCGTTCTTAAAGTCTCTTGCAGCCTCTATCCTTACATTCTGCAATCCCATTTCCTCCATCCTTTTCTTTGCCCATTCATTTCCCCTTGCATTGCCATCCGAACCGGTTAATCTCGGGCCGACAAAATCAGTAAGCCAGAAAGCTAGTTCTTCAATATTCGAATTTTTGAGTCCTTCCTGCTTGATCTTATATATCATTGCAAGATCTACTTTTTCCTGGGCTGTAAGAAACAGCGGCAGAAAAAACAGCAAAAGAAAGGATGCTGAGAGTTTTTTTGGTTTCATCTTTACTTATTTTAGGTCAATTTGATCAAATTTAAAAATTATAGATTCACTTATTCTTTCATTTTAAATGATTTAACAATAATTAACCATTTGCTTATTTTATTTATTTTTGCAGCCTGAATTAATGAGGGAACCAGGATTATGATATATCCCGAGAACTTTGAGAACAAGACGGGTTTTGACAGGATCAGAAAACTTCTTAGAGAGAGCTGCCTCAGTCCGATGGGAATTGAGAAAGTCGATAATATTGTGTTCAGCAGTGATTTCAACACAATTGAAAAACAACTTTCCGAAACTGACGAGTTCCAGAAAATTCTGACATTCGAGGATTTTTTTCCTTCGGATAATTATTTCAGGATATCAGAGACATTGAATAAAATAAGAGTTGAAGGTACATTTCCGGAGGTTCAGGAAGTTTTTGACCTCAAAAGAACTCTTGAGACTGTAAAATCAATACTCAGCTTTTTCAGAGGAAAAGAAGGTGAAAAGTATCCTGTCCTCAGCGCAAGATGCGGATCTGTAAAGACATACCCTTATGTTCTCGATTCAATCGACAGGATAATCGATAAGAAAGGCATCATTAAAGATAATGCATCATCACGCCTCAAAGAGATCAGATCTGAAATTTCTTCGAAGAGCATCCAGGCGACGAAGCGGCTCGCAGCAATACTTAAGCAGGCCCAGTCAGACGGGATAGTTGAAACAGGAACCTCAGCATCGATCAGGAATGGGAGAGGAGTGATACCTGTAAGTGTATACGACAAAAGAAAGATAAGGGGCCTTATTCATGATCAGTCAGCTTCGGGAAAAACTGTATTCATAGAACCTGAAGAGATTGTCGAAATAAATAATGATCTTGTTGAGCTTGAATACGAGGAACGCAGGGAAATAGTACGTATTCTTACTTCATTTGCAGACGATATAAGACCTTATATCGACGATCTGCTTGAATCAAACAGCTTTCTTGGCGATATTGATTTCATAAGAGCAAAAGCGATACTTGGGAATCGTCTTGGTTCAATCAGGCCGATCCTTGTAAAATCTCCTCTTATAGCCTGGAAAAAGGCAGCTCATCCGTTGCTCACGATGGCTTTCGAAAAGATACCCGGAAGAAAAGTTGTTCCCCTTGATATTCACCTTGATGAAAATGACAGGATACTTCTTATTTCTGGCCCTAATGCAGGAGGTAAGTCCGTCTGCCTTACAACCGTGGGATTAATACAGTACATGCTTCAGTGTGGGCTTACGATCCCGGTGGCCGAGGGGACTGAATCGGGGTTATTTGAGAAGATCCTTATAGATATTGGCGACGAGCAAAGTATTGACAATGATCTCAGCACTTACAGCTCGCATCTTATAAACATGAAATATTTCGTGAAGAACGGGAGCGAGAAGACAATTGTTCTTATAGATGAATTTGGAACAGGTACGGAGCCTATGATCGGAGGATCGATAGCTGAAGCAATCTTAGGCGAGCTAAACAGGAAGAAGGTTTTTGGTGTTATCACAACTCACTATACAAACCTTAAGCATTATGCTTCGCTTACAGAAGGTATAGTAAATGGCGCCATGGCATTCGATAACCATCTTCTGCAGCCTCTTTTCCAGCTTAATATCGGAAAACCCGGCAGCTCATTTGCATTTGAAATAGCAAGGAAGATCGGACTGCCTGAAGAGATACTGAATGAAGCTGCAGAAAAAGCTGGAGTGAAAAACGTAAACTACGATCGTCATCTGAAAGATATTGCACGCGATAAAAGATATTGGGAGACAAAGCGTCAGAATATACGCCAGCATGAGAAACGCCTTGAGGAGCTTATAGCTGATTACGAAAAGGAAATATCAGGTGCTAAATCCCTGCGTAAGGAGATAATCTCAAAGGCAAAGACAGATGCCGAGAATCTGCTTCAGCAGTCAAATAAGATGATTGAAAATACAATAAGGCAGATAAAAGAATCACAGGCTGAAAAGGAAAAAACAAAAGATGTGCGACGTCAGCTTGATGAGTTCAGGCAAAATGTGGCCGGGGAGACTGGAATAACTGAGATTCCTGCCGAAAGTAAGATCGCTGCACTGAATTCAAAGGCAAAAAAGATAAAACAGAAGCAGGAAAAACAAGTTGTCAAGACAATCTCGCCGGAGCATCCTCTGAAACCGGGTGATCCTGTAAGGATGAAGGATACGCTTGCTGCCGGGGAGATTATATGGATAAGGGATAAGATTGTCCAGGTCGAAACAGGGAGCCTGAGGATCACAGTGCCTGAAGATAAGATCGAAAGGATAAACAGGTCTGAATTGAAAAAAAGTATCAGGGCGAGCATGCCCTCAGGCGGGAATGACATGTCGATAGTACAGAGAAATCTCACTTTCAAGCCTGAAATTGATGTCCGTGGTGTAAGGGGTGAAGAAGCTCTTAATCAGGTCAAAGATCTTATTGACGACGCGATTATAGTTCAGCACAGGCATCTCAGGATACTTCATGGTAAAGGAAATGGTATTCTCCGGCAGCTTATAAGACAATATCTTTCAACTGTTGATGTTGTGAAATCGTTCGGCGATGAACAGGTTGAATTCGGGGGAGCTGGAATAACTGTAGTGGAGATGGATTTTTAAACAGGAATTTCCCTGTTTATTTCATTCTCTTCTTTTTTATAAGAACTCCTGCAAGGAAGCCTGTAATGAATATAACAGATGTTCCGAATACAATCGTGAGATAGCTGTGGAACGGGCTTGCAAATCTCTGCAGATCACCTTTGAATAATACAGGTGAAAGGCTCATCCATGAAATAACAAGCATGCCTGCAATAACACCGGTTATTGCTGCTTTATTGTTCGCCTTCTTTGAGAAATATCCAAGCAGGAATAATCCAAGCATCCCACCGCTGAAGATGGAGGCCAGCTTCCACCATGCATCAAGCGCGCTCTGAACATTTATCATTGCAATTGCTATCATAATGCCTAAAATGCTGAAAATGAGATTCGAAAGATATAATATCCTCATTGATTTTTTTTTAATGTTGCCGGACAGCATAGAATTTCTGAAGTAATCATTAAGTATAACTGTTGCCGAGCTGTTTACACTTGTCGAAATAGTGCTCATGCCTGCAGCAAAGATCGATGCTATTAGCAGACCGGTAAATCCAGCCGGCATGTTATTCATTATATAAAAAGGAAATACCCTGTCGGGTTGTATCCCGGAAGGTAATATACCCGGTCGTGCCGAATAATAGCTGAAGAGACCTGTTCCGATAAAAAGGAAAATAAATGAAACCGGGATGTACATCAGTCCACCATAGACTGCAGATCTTTTCGCATCTTTTCCTGATGAAGCTGTCAAATATCTCTGGATGTAATTCTGATCTATACCGAAATTCTGCAGGTTAATAAAGAACCCATATATGAGCACGACCCAGAAAGTTGAGTTTCTCAGGTCAGGGCTGAAGCTTCCTGGGCTGAATTTATGATTTGCAGTCGCAATGCTGAATAACTGGCCCGGCCCTTCCGGCATTGAAAATATAAGAAGGAATGCTGAAACAATGGCGCCAAGTATAAGAATGATGCCCTGTATAGTGTCTGTCCAGATCACTGCCTGCATGCCTCCCAGAGCAGCATAAAGCATTACACTGAAACCTGTTATAATAATAACAGTAACCATATTCCACCCGGCGAAGACATTAAGAGTAAGCGCCAGAAGGAAGAGAATAGTACCGGTTCTCATGAGTTGTGTAAGAAGATACATCAGGGATGCGTAGATTTTTGCCCAGGCGCCGAATCTGATTTCAAGATACGTATATGCAGAAGGACTGTTCACTGATCTGTATAGCGGAACAAAAAACCTTGCTGCCATCCAGGATGCAAATGGTAATGAGAGACTGAACACGAAAGGATTCCAGTTTGTGCTGTATGCCTGTCCGGGCAGCGCAAGGTAGCTGATGCTGCTTACGAATGTTGCAAGGATCGACATCGAGATGGCCCATGCCGGAATTTTTCTATTCCCGAGCGTAAAATCATCGGCAGTCTTATTCCTCTTGTAAAATGAACTGCCAAATATCACAATACCAATCAGGTATACTAAGAAAACAAGAATATCAACAAGTCTCATAATTATTTAATCCTGGATCGCCCCGCATATTTAGTGAAAAGTATGATTTAAACCTTCAGGAAAAGGTTAAACATGAAATTATTATTTGAAAAAATATTACATTGTATTCAAATCTTAATAACGCAATATGAAATCATTGTTGAAATGTATTATGATCCTGGTTCTTGCAGTGTCAGGATGTAGAGCAAAAACTGATAAACAACTCCCTGTCGCTGAAGCTCCGGTTAAAAAACAGGAATGGGCTATTGTAATTCATGGTGGCGCCGGCAATGTTACGCGCGAAAGGATTACTCCTGATCTGGATAAACAGTACAGGGATGGACTTGCAGCAGCTCTTGCAGAAGGTGTAAGTATCCTTAAATCAGGTGGTACTGCACTTGAAGCAGTAGAGAAAACGATAAATGTTATGGAAAACAATCCGTTATTCAATGCCGGAAAGGGCGCTGTTTTTACTCATGAAGGAAAGAATGAGCTCGATGCTGCAATAATGGATGGCTCAACTCTCGCTGCAGGAGCCGTGGCGTGCGTTACAGATATTAAAAATCCAAT
Organism: Bacteroidales bacterium; assembly: GCA_036261265.1. Classification (GTDB taxonomy): domain Bacteria; phylum Bacteroidota; class Bacteroidia; order Bacteroidales; family VadinHA17; genus LD21. Next base: position 7,006 of record DATALC010000044.1, on the reverse strand, counting down.
TACTGCAGCAAGGTATGTTATGACAAAGTCACAACACGTTATGCTAACCGGTGCAGGAGCTTCAGGATTTGCAAAAGAGCAGGGTCTTGAAATTGTTCCGCCTTCTTATTTCTATACAGATGACAGGTACAGCGAACTGCAAAAAATTCTGAAGGCCGAAAAAAACGGGACAGTCGGCTGCTGCGCATTGGATAAAAACGGGAACCTCGCTGCAGGTACGTCAACAGGCGGAATGACTAACAAAAGATACAACAGGGTGGGAGATGCCCCGATAATCGGCGCGGGCACTTATGCCAACAATAACACATGCGCTGTCTCAGCAACTGGGCATGGTGAGTTTTTTATCCGCTGGACTGTTGCACATGACATCTCGGCATTGATTGAATATAAAGGCCTTTCCCTCGAAGAAGCATCAAATCTTGTTGTTAATGACAAGCTTGTAAAGGCGGGTGGCAGCGGGGGAATAATAAGCGTTGATAAATTTGGTAATGTTTCAATGCCTTTCAATTCAGCCGGTATGTTCCGCGGTTATGCCACCGCCGACGGGAAATCAGCAATATTGATTTATAAGGATGAAAAATAAAAGCGAAGTCATTGACTCCGCTTCTATTTTTTTTTGACTTTATAAACTTTACAAACTTTACAAACTTTACAAACTTATTGATACAACCTTACAGATCCATAAGATGCCCTTACATTGACGCTTGAATTTGTATTTTCATCGCCTACAGTTCCTGCAATTTCCTGTGAGTTATTTTCAATGATGCGTCTTTTGTTGACAAAGTTATTATCGTTGTATTTGAGTCCGCCGTAAGAAACATGTGCCTCAAGATTATAGTTTGCATTATCATCTATACCAAGGTTAACTCCCATATATTTTGTGTCGACATCGATCGATTCGAAACCTGCAGGGATGTAGTTAATGCTGAATGAACCGTATGAACCGCTGTATTCAAGCTTTTTCCTCAGAGTACCGATCTTTACTTCTGTGTATCCGTTGTCGAGCACAAGATTATTTATCTCTTCAATATTCATATTGTCGTACTTGCTTTCCCCGACTATTGAGCTTATCTCACCGACTGCAAGCTTCGAGTATTTGCTATCGAGAAGGAGGGCCTGGCATTTCTGGATTTCTGTATTTCCTGCATATCTTATAACAAGATCGAGCCATCCTGCTTCATCGATTGATCCTTTGCCATAGGCAAGATTTATATGGTTTATTGGTTTATCATTTCCACGGGTTATCTTGCCAATTGTGAAATTGCCGTATTTTATGTCGATGTCTACAAGTCCGTTCAGCTCATCGATATCAGCATTCCCGTACCTGTTTGACAGGTTAAGTGCAGTTTTTGCAGGCATCTTAACACTGTAATCGATGCTGAATCTTTTTGATGATCCACCCCATCCTGAAAAATTAAACTTGTCGTCGATTACTGTCTTTGCAGTGATGAGATCGCCATCCTGTGAGAATTCGACATTAATGTAATCAATGAGCCTTTCGGCTTTCTCCCTGCTTGGCAACTCAACCGTAACTTTTACATCGATAACGATCTGGTCCTGATCCCAGCTATCGACAATTACATCGCCGTATTTATTACTGATCTGAAGTGTTGTATTCGCTCCTGCAGTATATTCCTCATGGAATTCCTTTGTAACTTCCTGTCCTGTCAGGGTCAATGACGAAAACAGAAGTGGAAGCAGTAAGAGCATCCCCTGTTTATAAGCTGACTTTTTCATTTTCTTTCATGTTTTGGTTTTCATTCCTGACAGCCTTCAGCTGACTTATGATGTAATTCAGTACGTCAACCTTGGTCTGGTAGTGTTCTATCATGGCATTAATTATTCTCTGGTCGTTGGGGTTTGCTTTAAGTTCCTTCTGGAGCGAAACATATACTGAATCCATGCTGTTCATTTCCTTGAGAAGCATCTCCTTCTGTTCAGGAGTTGAAAGATCCATTGTTGTGAGCTCGCCTTCCATGAGGTTTACCTGGTGAATGTAGTAGTTTTCAACCTCCTTGTACTGTGGCGATACCTGCCCAAGTGTCATTCGTTTGCTTTCAGAGCTCAGAAAGTTATCCCATATCCATAAAGAAGAGAGTGTAACAAGAAGTGTCACAACTGCAGCTTTCAGCAGGTATGGCACAATACTTCTTTTGACAGCTTCTTTCCTGAACCTGACTTCGAGCATTACATTGAATCTTTCGAAGTGTCCATTTGAAGGTTCGGCTTCATCGAAGAAATCCTTGTTATCCCTGATTATGTCTTCTATATTTTTCATTCCTGTAGATTTTTCATTTATTCTGTTTCAGTTCGGCGATGAGCTTCTGCTTAGCCCTTGATAGTTGCGACCTCGATGTACTGCTGCTTATTGAAAGTATTTCAGCAATCTCATCGTGATCATAACCTTCGAGAAGATACAGGGAGAGAATAATCCTGTACCCGTCCGGAAGATTCTCGATAGCATCTCTTATCTCCTCAACCTTAATATCCATCTCCTCATTGCGTGCTGTCTCATCACCGCTATCATCCCTTATTCCTGTATGCGCCTCAATGTCCTCGAAAACCGCCTTCCTCTTATTCAGCGCATCGAGCGATCTGTTGATCACTATCTTCTTAAGCCATGCACCGAAGCTGACGGTCCCTGAATATGTATCGATCTTCTCGAATGCCGACAGGAAAGATTCCTGCATTATATCTTCGGCTTCCATTGTATCGTTCACAATCCTCAGGCTCGTGTTGTACATTGCCTTGTAGTACAACTTATAAATCTGGAACTGTGCCTTCTGGTCACCGGCTTTACATCCATCCAGAAGATCCTGATGTAAATTCTTGAATGCGGCTTCAACATTTGCCATCTTTAAGGAAAGACTAGGTTTTATTTGAATTGCTGCATCCACGCCTTTTTTTATTTCTTATTTTAAACAATAGACGGGATGCTTTTCTTATTGCTGCATCTGAAATAAAAAAATTATACCAAATTTCGAAAAAAAATCGGAATTATCCCTGAATTACTTCACCGCTTGCATAATCAAGTTCTGAACCGAAGAGACTGTGCGGGATTGAATAAACGAGTAATAATACAAAAGCTGCGAGGGCTGTATAATATGGCCGGTCTTCTTTCCTGTTCATTATTACTGCAAAAATCCAGAAAATGACAGCAATGAGCACTTTATTGTCTGTAAGATCCCAGCCGAAAGGAATTCCGGTCCACAACTCGCCGAAAGCATAATACTGCACAAGCGGACCCAGGATCAATCCTCCGATCAGAAGCAGAATAAGTGTAATAACTCCATATTTCTTATATTTTGGATATTTCACAAGCGCCATTATACCTGCAAGATTCGAGAAAAGCATGGCAAGGAACATAAGAATTATATGAGGAACCAGAATTAATGCCGGAACTCCCCCCTTGAACCGTATTATAACCGGCTCTTCCCTGAAAAGTGTCTTTGTAGCTGTTGAATCAGTAATCTCGATATAATACTGGATCTTGCCTGCGGCAGGCTGTTTCGGTACCTCTGCATAGAAGATATCTTTCCCGTCATTACTTCTGAAGGTGAAATCTGAAGCTGTATATTCATCGTTAGTTTTGAATCTCTTATAAAAGATTCTTGCTTTTATTGAAGGATCAGATATATTGAGCTTGACTTCAGAAGCTTCATCGAGAGAAAGGCTCCTTACAAGCTTCAATTTATATTCCTTTCCATTGAGAATTATTTTTGTCTCCCGCGGGTATGTCGGTCCTGTATGTCTCTGATATATCGCAGCTGTTATTGTAATGACAAAGGCTGAGATCCACAGGAGTGTTTTTTTCATATTGCTGCTGTTAACAAAATAACAATTAAAGTAGATGCTTTAAGCTACTAATTTACAAAAAAAGCGGCTATAGTTGTATAAGAAGTCCCAGCTTCTTATCATTCCTTAGAACTTCAACTGTAATTGTCTGTCCTTTTTTTACCTGCTGCATCCTGAACATATAATCCTCGATATTATTCACAGGTTTTCCTTCAATTGAAATGATTATATCTCCTTTTTTCATGCCTCCCACAGCTGCGGGCCTTCCAGGAGTAACAAAGTCAGCCCTCAGACCATTCTTTACAACTCCGGCAAAATCGGGCATGATTCCAAGAGTGACACCTTTCATCCTTGTAGCTGAAGGAGTTTTTGGCCCAGCCTCCCTGAAGCTCAGTGTTGAATCTGAATTCACAAGCTGATACACAATGTCAAAGATCAGGTCTGAAATCTTTATCATACCGTCGTAATTGATTGCATCATAGGTATCTTCAGGTGTATGATAATCTTCATGAGCCCCTGTGAAAAAGAAAAGGACAGGAATATCTTTCCCATAGAACGAGGAATGATCCGAAGGGCCATATCCCTCATCTGAAAGGGCAAGCTTCAGTTCGGAAGTATCTGCCTTTGAGAGAACAAGGTTCTTCAGGCCGGCAGCAGTTCCGACACCCGATATCTGGAGTGTTTTATCTTCATTGAGCCTTCCGACCATATCGAAGTTTACCATTGCATTAACTTTTGAGAGATCCAGGTGGGGATCGCTGACAAACTGCTTCGATCCGAGGAGTCCTTCCTCTTCACCGGAGAATGCTACACAAACAATCGATCTCCTGTGACTGCCTTTTGTCGCTGCAAATTTTTGAGCAGTCTCAAGCATCATTGCGACACCTGAAGCATTATCATCGGCTCCATGATGAACAGCAATGGTGTCCTGCTTGCGGCTTGATGATCCCGGGCCGCCCATACCGAGATGATCGAAATGAGCGCCTATTATAATATATTGATTTTTTAAAACCGGATCCTCACCAGGCAAGATCATTGCAATGTTTCTTGTGTTTGCAGTTTCGCGTACAAGCTCCGCTCTGCCGCTTACAACAGTGCTCGTTCCGAATGTTGCAGGTTTCCTGTTCCTGTTAAGCTTTCTTTCGAGAGAATCTAATGTGATCCTTCTGCCCGAAAGAATATCATCAGCAAGGGTTCGTTTAATGCTGAAAACGGGGATACCAAGTGAGTAACCTGTTGTTTCAGGCGGATCAGCTTTTTCATCGGATTTGTCGTCGTTGCCTGAGACAAGAAGTATTCCGGCAGCGCCCATGTCTTTTGCAACGAGTGATTTATCACGATCAGCGCTGTATTTTATAAATGCTCCTCCTCCCTTCTCTTTATCGGGATCAGAACGGAGGAGAAGTACCCATTTCCCTTTGACATCCGTGCCTGAGTAATCATCCCATGTAAGTGTATCGGATTTTATATTAAATCCATACCCGGCGAATACAACCTCTGCACTCAGTGAATCATCACCGCTGAATAACATTGGCGTAAAGTCTTTTCCCTGGATGTAACTCAACTTTCCTATCTTAAGACTGTTTCTCCTGCCAGGCAAAAACCTCTTTGTTACTGTATATTTCTGGGATCCGTCTGAAACAAGTGGAATGAGCCCGTCTGATGCAAGCTCATTCCTTATGTATTCAGCAGCAAGGCTGTCGCCTGCCGAGCCTGTAAGCCTTCCTTTAAGCGAGTCTGAAGACAGATATTTAATATGATTCCTTAACTCATGCTTTGTCACTCCCCTATAGCTTGCACAGGAGAACAGGACCGGTAATATAATGCCCGGAATTATCAGCCGGGCATTAAAAAATATCTTTCTGAGTATCATGATGCAGTGATTCCGGGTAGAAACGGAATATACAAAGAAACAGAAATTTTTCCTATTCGAATAGTTTGAAAGCTTCCTTTATAAGTGAAATTGCCTCCATAAGCTGCTTCTCGTTAATAACAAGGGGAGGAGCAAATCTTATTATATGCTGGTGAGTCGGCTTTGCGATAAGACCTTTATCTTTCATTGCAAGACAAACATCCCATGCTTCTTTTCCGTTTTTGGGCCTTATTACAACAGCATTCAATAATCCTTTTCCACGCACGAGCTCAATCATGTCTGATTTTACACTGCCAAGCTCTTTCCTGAAGATTTTTCCCAGCTTCTCAGCATTCTCTGCAAGCTTTTCATTTTTAATGACTTCAAGAGCTGCGATTGCAACTTTTGCAGCAAGAGGATTTCCACCGAAAGTTGACCCGTGCTCGCCTGGTTTGATAGTGAGCATAATATCATCATCTGCGAGAACAGCCGAGATTGGCATTACACCGCCTGAAAGAGCTTTTCCGAGAATGAGTATATCGGGGCGGACTCCTTCATGATCGCATGCAAGAAGCTTGCCTGTACGAGCTATCCCTGTCTGTACTTCATCGGCTATGAACAATACATTTTTCGATTTGCACAGGTCATAGGCTTTCTTCAGGTAACCGTCATCAGGAACGTATACACCAGCTTCACCCTGGATCGGCTCAACAAGGAATCCTGCAACATCAGGATCTTTCAGAGCGTTCTCAAGGGCTTTTATATCATTGTAAGGAATAATAATATATCCGGGGGTGAACGGTCCGTATTCATTCCTTGCATCAGGATCGGTCGACATCGATATTATGCTAATTGTCCTTCCATGGAAATTACCCTCGCAGGCTATTATTTTCGCCTGGTTCTCTTTTATTCCTTTTTTCTTATAAGCCCATTTACGGCAGAGCTTGAGGGCAGTTTCATCGCCTTCAGCGCCCGAGTTCATTGGAAGAACCTTGTCGTATCCGAAATATTTTGTCACATATTCCTCATATTCGCCAAGAGTAGAATTATAAAATGCCCTTGATGTGAGAGTGAGCTTTGATGCCTGTTCTGTAAGCGCTTTTATTATCTTTGGATGGCAATGCCCCTGGTTTACGGCAGAATAAGCCGAAAGGAAATCAAAATACCTCTTTCCTTCAACATCCCAAACGAATGGTCCCTCGCCTCTGTCAAGAACAACAGGAAGCGGATGGTAGTTATGAGCTCCGTACTTGTCTTCCCGTTTGATATAATCCTGTGTTGTCATGTTGTTGATTATTAAGTGTTTATTAAACAAAAATTTTGAAGTACAATCTTAATAAAGCTTTTTATGATTTCAAA